>JAWXTZ010000278.1:0-2313 GCA_044433085.1 Akkermansia sp. | reverse complement strand
ACCATGAAGGTACCATCCCCCTGCAAACCATCCGTGCTGACATTGAGTACGGCTTCGCTGAAGCTGCTACTACTTTCGGCCGTATCGGTGTGAAGGTGTGGATCTACAAGGGTGAAGTCCTGAGCCAAACTCTGCGTACCACCCCTCGTACCATGGATACCTCCAAGCCTTACCAAGAACGTCGTGAACGTCGTCCTCGTCGTGATGGCGATCGTCGTGGTGGCGGTTTCAACCGTGACAACCGTGGCGGTGGCTTTAACCGTGGCGGTCAAGGCGGCCAACAAGGTGGCGGTTTCAACCGTCCCAACAATGGCCAACAAGGTGGCTACAACCGTCCTGCTGGCGGTGGTTTCCGTCCCAACAACAACACTGCACGCCCTGCAGCTCCTGCAGCGGCTCCCAAGGAAGGAGGAGCTCAATAATGCTTCTGCCTAAGAGAGTAAAATATCGTCGTGTACACCGTGGTCGTATGACCGGTAAAGCCACCCGTGGTAACACCCTGGCTTACGGTGAATTCGGCATTCAGGCCACTGAGCCCGGCTGGATTACCAGCAACCAAATCGAAGCAGCTCGTATTGCTATGACCCGTTACACCAAGCGTGGCGGTAAGGTTTGGATTAAGATTTTCCCCGATAAGCCCGTGACCAAGAAGCCAGCTGAAACCCGCATGGGTTCCGGTAAGGGCTCCCCTGAGTTCTGGGTTGCAGTTGTTAAGCCCGGCCGTATCATGTTTGAGATCGCCGGTGTATCCGAAGAAGTGGCTCGCGAAGCCTTGCGTCTGGCCAGCCACAAGCTGCCCATCAAGACCAAGTTCGTGATGAAATCTTCGGAGACTCAGGAAGCAGGTGAGTAAGATGAAGGTTAATGAAATCCGTAAGATGAGCGCTGCTCAACTGGAAGAAAAGCTGGTTGAGTTGAAGAAGGACTTGTTTTTCCTTCGTATGCAACACGCTACCAATCAGCTGGACAATCCTCTGAAGTTGCGTGAAACCAAGCATGACATTGCTCGTGTGAAGACCGTTTTGCGTCAGATTCAATCTGGCGCTAAGCAGTAAAGAAGGAGGTAAGCGAACATGAATGAAGAATTGAGAACTTCCTCCCGTAAGACTCGTGTGGGTAAGGTCGTTTCCGACAAGATGGATAAGACCATCGTGGTGGCCATTGAAGACCGTGTGCCCCATCCCCTGTACAAGAAAATCGTCGGTAAGACCTACAAACTCAAGGCTCACGACGAAGAAAATGCCTGTGGCATTGGTGATACTGTTAAAGTGATGGAAACCCGCCCCTTGTCCAAGGATAAGCGCTGGCGTGTGGTCGAAATCATCGAAAAAGCGAAGTAAGGAGGTGCCGAGCTATGATCCAACAAGAAAGTTATCTGAAGGTTGCCGATAATACCGGCGCCAAGGAAATTAAGTGCATCCGCGTTTTGGGCGGTTCCAGACGTAAGTTTGGTAACATCGGTGACGTCATTGTGGCATCTGTCCGCAAGTCTGCTCCCGGTGGTAGCGTGAAAAAAGGTGAGGTCGTGAAGGCTGTCATCGTCCGTAGTGCCAAGGGCATCCGTCGTAACGACGGTACCTATGTGCGTTTCGACGATAACGCTGCTGTCCTCATTAAAGACGATAAGAACCCCAAGGGTACCCGTATCTTTGGGCCAGTGGCTCGTGAGCTGCGTGACAAGGATTACATGAAGATCCTGTCCCTGGCTCCCGAAGTGATTTAAGGAGGTCGCCGATATGAAAATCAAAACAGGCGACAAGGTTGTCGTTCTGTCCGGCAAGGACAAGGGCAAGCAAGGTAAGGTGCTTGGCACCGTTCCTGGCAAAGACAAAGTGGTTGTAGAAGGCATCAACTTGGTGACCTGCCACATGAAACCCCGCAAGCAAGGCGAAGAAGGCGGCATCGTCAAGCGTGAAGCTGCCATCAACACCTGCAAAGTGCAAGTGATTTGCCCCAAGACTGGCAAACCCACTCGCATTGGCTACAAGTTCGTGGATGGTAAAAAAGTGCGCTTCGCTAAAATTAGCGGCGAAACTCTGTAAGAAAGGAGAGCATACCAATGGCAAGAATGAAAGAACTCTACAAGTCTGAAGTGGCTCCCTCTCTGATGAAGGAATTTGCCTACTCCAGCGTGATGCAAGTCCCCAAGATTGACAAAGTGGTTGTCAACATCGGTTGCGGCGAAGCTCGCGAAAACGCAAAGATTTTGGAAAACGTGGTGGGCGATCTCAACAAGATCACTGGCCAAAAGCCCCAAATCACCCGTGCTCGCAACTCCATCGCTAACTTTAAGCTCCGTGAGCAAATGCCCAT
>JAWXTZ010000277.1:0-2004 GCA_044433085.1 Akkermansia sp. | reverse complement strand
AGACAGGGAGCTCAATCTCCCCGCCCCCAAAGGCTCCGTACCCAGCATGACTGAGTGAGAGGACCGCGCCTACAGCATAGGCGACCCCCTCGTCAAGCACCGCATTGAACAGATGGCGCAAGCCTACAGGCAATCCGACCACGCCATCGAAGTGAACATCACAGACTGCCAAATCATCCCCCCCGCTGTGGACAAGGATGACCAAGCGAGCCCCTGCATCATCTACAAAGGCAAGCAAGGCGAGCAAGTCGTTCACATCATCGCCCCTTTAGCCGTGGAGAGTTTGCCATCGGGCATCACGCAATTGAGCTTCTACACGGATAAGCAATACAAGTACCCTAGCCGCATTGGCAAAGCCGTTCTCTTCTTCAAGAAAGGGCAATTTGAACTCGTCCCCATGCCGAAGAGCAAATCCAAAAAGATTGTCGTCATTGACCTGCGCAAGGGTGCCCAAATGGGCATGGGTGAGGAATACACCGAATGCTTTGACTACTTGCTGGATTACCACGAACGATTCAAGATTGAGCTCAACACAGACAAAATGACGGCACCTAAATATTAAGCTAAGCTCTCGCAATGAGGTCTTGCGAGTTTGGTGAGAAACGCCACTCTCTACATCCACTTATACCGAAATATACCAGCATATACCAAAAATCGAGTATATACTGGTATATTTCGGTATATTTACCAATAATAGTAATCATCGGCGGTCATTATCGTTGCCGCCAATCATCATTGGGCATGACGCGCCTCATGAAATCGCCAAACATGGGCACGGAATAGTCTAGGACACCGTGCCTAGGGCTGTAAACCATGCCTTTATTGACGAGTTTGGCTCTAGTCGGGGTCAAGCTCGTGCTTTTAATTCCCAGCTCCTTTTGCAGGTCAGAACTTTTGCACTGTCCTTGCGGGTATTGTGCCATGGCTCGCATAAAGCGTTTTTCGGAGTCGCTAAGGCGGTCGTAACGTACAAGGAAGAAGTTACTATCCAAATGTTTAAGCACATCGAGTTCCGACTGCTCAATGTCGTGAACGCCGATGGGGCTCGATTTGGCGTTGTTCCAAGTCTGGTAGCCCCAAACTTGGAGGAAGTAAGGGTAGCCTTGAGCATGTTGACAGATGCGGTTGAGTGCCGCATCGTCGATTTGAACCCCTTCTTGTTGAGCTGGTACAAGCAGAGCCTCTTTGGCATCTTGCAGGCTTAAGGCACCAACTTGTTGAAAGTCGAACAGACGCTCGGCATAGGATTTAGCCTCACCTGCTAAGCGTGGCAGCGTAGGGAGCCCTGCGCTGACTAAGACGAGAGGCAGTTGCTTTTGCTGCATTTTATGCATGGACATGATGAGTGCCCCCAGCTCAGCTGGTGGAATGCTTTGGACTTCATCAATGAAGATAGCTAGTCCCGTTTTTTTCTCGGCCGCAGCCTCGGCTAGGGCGATGAAGAGTTCAGGCAGGTCGAGTGTGATATCGCCCGTGTCGGCAATACCTTGTAAGGGGCAGATTTCTAATGATATTTCAGAGAATGAGAGTTTAAGCCCATTCATGAAGCTGCGCAGCGTCATAAGCCCCTGCTTCACTTTTTCCTTCACCCCCTCCATGCGGTCTAGCTCAAAGAGGTAGCGGCGCAGTTGGGGCGTTAGCGTTTCGCTTAAGGATTTGCCCACGGTGCATTCAATGGAGATGCAGCGATAGCCTCGCTCCATGGCCATTTGTTCCATTTTATTGAGTAGAACGGTTTTGCCAACACCCCGAAGCCCAGTCATGATAATGCTTTTTTCTGGTTTCTTCGCCAATGTTCGAGCAAAGAGAATGTCTGCTTGTCTTAACAGTTGGTCACGACCCATTAAGGAGGGAGGCGGTGTACCCGCACCAGGGGCGTAAGGGTTTTGAATGGGATCCATGTATTACTAAATATACCATCATATACCAAAAGTCAAGTATATACTGGTATATAGTGATATATATTGGTATATTTGGCTATACTGAGAGTATTTTTTATCAAGA
>JAWXTZ010000276.1:0-2013 GCA_044433085.1 Akkermansia sp. | reverse complement strand
CTCGCAGGTGCCATAGTCGCGGGCGTTAAGCGAGGTCAGCAGACGCTTGCGCAGCGTCCAGTAGGCGGCGATGCGTTGGCGGCTCTCCGTCGGGAAGGTGTTGACACTCTGCATGAACTCACCAATGGCAACCGCCTCAATGAGGTGTTGCGTCGCCTCACCCAATTTATTTTGCGCCAGCATGTTGCTGACCGCTTGCATGCTTTGGTCAACATCGCGACGAGCATTGCTGGCGAGCGAGTCCATGGTGTTGACGGTGGGGGGCATGCCGCTGACGTCGGAGAAGAACTTGCTCGCCTTGGAGTCGTTCTTCATCTTCAAGCGGGTATCACCATCATTAAAGAGGTGGCGGTAGACGCGTGCACCGATGACGCAGTGGTCAAAGCGGCGTTGCAGCAGCATGCTCATCAGCATGCTTTGGTAGGTGACCTTCGTGAAGGCGATGGAGGCCGTGTTGGCGGCATCATTGGCCTTTTGCTCAGCCTCTAGCTCAGCTAAATCTTTGGTGTTGGCAGCGATCATCACCGTGTCGCGCTTGGGAGCGGTGCCTTTGGAGCCCTTACCATCTTGGGTGGTGGCACCGGTCACGCGGTCGGTGTTGCGGTTGTTGCGCTTGTTGGAGTCCTTGACAAGGGCGTCAATCTCGGCCTCGATGGAGTCATTTTTTTGGTCGCGTTGCAGGTTGGCGCGTTGGGCATCTAAGACGCTGACCATGGAGCTGGCAAGCGCATCCGCCTGACCACCATCACCGGGGTAATCCGCGATGGTGTAGAGCCCACGCCCAATCTTGACGAGTGTCGCGCTGCTGACCAAAGCGGCACTACGACCTGACTTGCGGGTCAGCTCCATGATTTCGTTCATGTAGTGGCGGTAGCGCTTGGCATCTGAGCTGTTATCAGGCATCTGCTGAAGGTATTTCTCAAAGCGGGCACGCACGACGGCGTTGTTGCCCACATCGAAGGTGCCACCGTTGTACTTGACCGTGTCGTTGGAGGGGTCGAGCAGGGGGATTTCCATGCCCATGAACTGGGGGTTCTCAGGCTCTGAGGAGGCACCGGAGCCACCCGAGTTGTAGGAAGAGGAATTGTCGCCCCCTGCGGACTTGCCCGAGGCATCAAAGCCCGTGGGCATCTGAGCCCAAGTGAGCGTGGAGCTGAGTGCTAAAAGTGTGATGAGATGAGGGATTTTCATGATCAGACAGATTCTACGTTTTGAATGACGAGGACGCCCTTAACTTGGTCGCCCTCGTCGGTACGGCCCGTCTTGCAACTGACCTCAAAGAGAAATTGGTCACCGCGTGTGATATTGACGCGCCCCTGATTGGAGGCGGGTAAGAAGAGCGGCAAACGCTCGCCCTTGTTACCAGCGAGCGAGACGACAACAAGGCGGTCGCTACCATGGGTGATGACGCTCTCGACCGTTGCCTTGAGCACGTAGCGGTTGCCGACGGCCGCGAAGCGCGAGCCATCTTGGCGGTAACTTGCCACGCTAAAGTCCTCTGTTGGGGTCATGTCACTCTTACCTGTTGGTGAGCCGAAGAAACTCTTGAAGAGGACACCTGCAATCAGCACCCCAACCACGATTGCCGCGATAAGATAAAACTTCTCACCACCACCTTTTTTACCACCCTTGCGGGCTCTGCGTCTAGCCATAAATTGATACTTGTTTAAATGAAATAAATTGAAGAGATTGAAATTTTAGTTCCATTGAGAGCGTTTGACCCCGATGTAGGCAAAGATAAAGCCCACGACAATGTGCAGAATCAAAATCGCCATGCACAGGTCCGGAGAGGAGAAATCAGTCTGCACAATGCTGCCAACCGCCTTGAGCACATCGGGGTTCAGACCACCCTTGATGCTGCCACTCCAAGCCCAGTAGGCCGAAATAAAGGGCTGCGTGCAAACCGCCACCATGGCGGGCAGAGCCAAGACCGCGCCAGAGAGAGGCAGCTGGAAGCCCACCAAGTAAATGCTCAGCAAGCTACTTTGGTCAGCCGTGCGGCAGTTAGCTGAG
>JAWXTZ010000275.1:0-2021 GCA_044433085.1 Akkermansia sp. | reverse complement strand
GGCAAATCCTTCAGCTTGCGCGAGGTGGAGTTCCTGCGTCGCAGCGCGGGTAAGTTGGAGGCGGCGGCTTTAAAGGTCTTCACCGATACGAGCTGTACGAAGCTGCTCGCCAATTACAGCCAGTCAGACTACTTGGCTCTGCCTGAGCTGCTGCGTGTTATTGAGACGGAACTCAAGCAGAATCGCTACGCGGGCAAGGAGTTCCGCATGGCGAGCTATCGCCCCTTCTCCTCCCCTGAGTTGGCGAACAAGCTGCGCCACATTCAGCCCCTGAATCCCTTTGACAACCCAACAGGTATTCATGCTAAGGAGGGTGATGAAATCTACGTCTTTGTGGGAGATACCAATGGGCAGCTCGTGAGCTTGGCTTCCGTCAAGCCCTACAGCTTACAATCGGTCGCTTACCCGCTTTTTGAGGGTTTTAATAAAATCACCATTCGCCAAACGGGTTTGCTCTATGTGATGTATAACGCGGACATGAGCAAGAGTCACAAGGCGATTACCATCCACATTCCCAAGGGTAGCGGAACGGTGAACGGCTACTTTGATATACGCCGCCACGACGACAAGGATTGGCAAAAGCTGATTGCCGCGGCCAAGGCCGATGTCTTTGATATTGTGGGTCGCTACTCGATGATGATTCTCGACCGCAAGGCCCTGCAGGCGCACAGCCCCGACAGCATTGTTCAGTCGGTCAATGTGTGGGATGAGAGCATGCGTGCTATCTGGAAGTTGCAGGGCTTTCATAAGTACAAGCTGCCCATCAATAACAGGCAGCTGGGCTTTTCGACCGATGGCGGGGCTCACATGTTCTCTGCCCCCTACGGCTGCGGTTACAGCGTGGGTAGTGAGGGGGTGACGCTGAAGAATGAGGTCATCGCCCCCGGCATCATCCAAGGCACGCGCCTCTGGGGGATTGGTCATGAGGTGGGGCACAGCAACCAAGCCCTCATCAACTGGCCCAGCATGACAGAGAGCAGCAATAACACCTTTGCTCAGCTCTTGCTCGACCAAGTGGCACCCCAATTTAATGGTGGCGTGGTGGTGAGCGATATGGAGAATCCCTGCAAGTACCTGCACTCTGAGGCGGTGAAGGGGATGCCCTTCCACGACCTCAATGGCTGGGCAAAGTGGGGATTTGCGCAGTATAGTTTTTACCTGTACTTCCACAAGGTTGGCATCAACCCCGACTTTTACCCCGATTTGTTTGAGTCGCTGCGCAAGAGCCCGATTCAGTACACCAACGAGAATGTGGCCAAGGCTCACCTTGCGTGGTACGAGCGCATTTGTCACCAAGCAAAGCTCGATTTTACTGAGGATTTTGAGGTCTTCAACTGGTTTGTACCCTGCAACATCTCGGCTCACCAGTATGGTGATTACAAGTTTATCATCACCAAGGAGATGGCGGATGCCTCTAAGAAGCGCGTTGCCGCCAAGCGTTATCCAAAGCCCAAGTATCGCATCGCCTTCATGCACCAGCATGCTAAGGAGGCGACCCTTTGGGGGCTTAAGATGAAGGGTAGCGAGCTCAATGGCTACTGGACGAAGTACCGCGATAACGCCAAGCTCTCCGCCAAGGTGAGTGCCCGCAAGCAGGGCAGCATGATTACGATTAGCAATGGCGAGAATGCCGCTGCCTTCTGCGTGAAGTCGGACGGTAAGATTGTTGCCTACTACGACAGACCGCAGTTTGATGTCGCCGACATTTCATGGAATGCGAAGAGCGAGCTCTACGCCATCCCGATTCAGACCGCTGAAGCGTATAAGAAACTCAAAGTCGTGGAGAAGTGATTTATTTTAATTAGTAATTAGTAGTTAGTAATTAGTAATTAGTAATTGAAATAGAGTGCCCTAGCGGGCAGGGTAGCAAAGCAAGTGCCGAGGTGGGAGCTTTGTATCCTCGCCCTTTGGGGCGCAAACTTTCAACTCCTCACTCCTCACTCCTCACTGGAGCGAAGCGACCAAGGGTTCCTGCACGGCGAAGAGCTCGGCGCGTTGCTCGGGTGTGGCATCGAGGTAGC
>JAWXTZ010000274.1:0-2029 GCA_044433085.1 Akkermansia sp. | reverse complement strand
GGGAGGGCGAGGGGCTTGTCGGCTTCGGTCATCTTGACAACAGCGATGGGACTATAGACGGATTCCCCGTTAACGCTGATGATGATATCACCCGCCTTCAAACCGGCTTTGTCAGCAGGGGCTCCTGCGTTGACGGCTCCGACCTCCGTTCCTGTTGCGGGGGCGATGCCGACGCTGCGCATGCCACTGCGCTGCCACCAGTTGCTCTCTGGCAGTTCAAAGGTACTAGTCAGGGTGAGGCTTTCGCCATTGCGGTCAATGTCAAAGGTGATGCTCTCATGCTCGGACATGGCGATGAGCTCGCTCACGCCCTCCATATTGCCGGCCCATTTGTCAACGCCTTGGCCGTCGATGGCGGTGACTTTATCACCCGCTTTTAAGCCCGCAGCGGCGGCTGGGGAGTCGGGCAGCACGTAACCGATGGTGCTAGGCAGGGTCAAATCTTTGGTGCCAACAAACCAAACGATGACAGCAAAAAAGACTGCCAGCAAGAAGGAGAAACGGGGACCCGCAGCCGCGATGATGATTTTATCCAACGGTTTAAGCGGCTTGAGGGTCTTGGCGACCTCGGGGTCAACGGCACCTTCGATGGCTTCCATATCGCCCAGTTGGGGCAGGGAGACGCAGCCACCGGCAGGAATCCAGCCGAGGCCCCATTCGACGCCGTTAATCTTCTTTTTCCAAATGGGTTTACCAAACCAAATTTGGAAGCGGTCGATATAAGCCCCGCGCCAGCGACCTGCCCAGAAGTGCCCGAGCTCGTGCACGAAAATCATGAGGTTAAAAAAGAGCACCACGATCACAATCATGGCTGCCGATGAGAGAAAAGAAAGAAGTTCAGACATAAAATACCCCTCTATCATGACAAGTTTTGCATCAAAGTGCAAGCTTCATCGTTGACATGTGAATAAGTTCTTAAGGGAACCCCTTCAAATTCGTTTGACGCTGCCCGCGCTCTATGCTAGGCTAAGCAGGTAAAAGATTGCACATCGTCAGTTATCAACTCAACCTGAGCATCACCTTCGCCATGCCTAAAGTTTCAATTCTCGTCCCTATTTATAATGTTGAACGCTACCTTGAACAGTGCTTGGATAGCTGTATCAATCAAAGCTTGGCCGATATTGAAATTATTTGCATCAATGATGGCTCAACAGATAATTGCAAGCATATCATTGATGATTACGCCTCTAAAGACCCTCGAATCAAAGCGATTCATAAGCATAATACAGGCTATGGTCATTCGATGAACACGGGCTTAGATGCCGCTACTGGGGAATATATTGCCATTGTTGAGAGTGATGACTTTGCTGAACTCGAGATGTGCGAAGAGCTCTATAACTTAGCGAAGCTGCATGATGCCGACCTCGTCAAAGCCGAGCATTTTGAGTTTCGTCAAGATGGTCACGACCGAATTAAAACCAACTGCTTGCCGCTAGAACACATGGGCAAAGTCCTCAATATTGAGCGTGACACCTTCCTCCTAGACTATCTTTCCTTCATTTGGGATTCTCTCTATAAGAAGGAATTCCTCACCCAAAACAAAATTCATTTCCATGAAACACCTGGGGCAAGCTACCAAGATTTATCCTTTGAATTTAAGGTTTTTTGCCATTCCAGACGGCTTGTTTTCAGTAATCAAGCCTACCTTAACTACAGGTTGGATAATGCGAATTCATCCATCAATTCTAAGGCTAAAGTCTATTGTATCTGTGATGAATACGAGTTGCTGGGTCGCTATTTCAAGGAGAACCCCTCCATCAAAAAATTAGCCAACACAAGAAAGCTGCTCAACCAATATAAGGGCTATTGCTGGAATCTGGGTCGTATCGACCAACAATTTCACCATGAATTTGTACAACATTTTTCCAAAACCTTTAAGCAATTGCGCGATGAAAACGAGCTATCCGATGAATTTTATCAGCAGATCAATGGGCAATCACTTCGATTTTTTGGGAAAAGCGCCATCAATCATACCCTTGTTAACATCCTCATCCATTTCCCCTCGCTTTATCTTCAAATCTACTACTTA
>JAWXTZ010000273.1:0-2030 GCA_044433085.1 Akkermansia sp. | reverse complement strand
AATACTTAGGCTTAGAGGCATCAAAGCCCTCATCACCGGGGTTGCTTACGCGGAAGGTCTTCTCAGCATCCCAAATTTGTTGCCATTTGGATTCAAAGCTATCAAAGGGGAAAGGTAATCTTCTATCAGACATATCGCGCGAAATTTTAGAGCATGACGCCCTAAAAATCAAGCTTTTTCACTTAGATCAAGGGGATTCTCATTTACAATAGAATCAACTCTTCCTGTAAGCGATAACAGCCAATGAACAAAAACGGGACCTGACGAGACTAACGCCAAACAGGCAAGGCTGGTTTGTGGAGCATAAAACCGAAACTCTGTACAGGCTGTTGTAAAGGGTAAATACGTCACAACATACATTAATGTAGAACAAGTAATGGCGAATGGTAATTTCAGTTGTTCAACATAAATACTATCTCTATTTTTTCTATATGCCCATAGAAAGGCTAGGAATGAGCAAATAGCTTAAAAGTGGGAGCAGTCCCATCCCTAAGAATGATACGGAAATATAATTACGCAGGCGCCCATTAACTGATTTAAGAGGAATCTGTATATGTGGATATCGAGCTTCCATCATAGCGGTAAAAATCGCAAGCTGGCGGCCTGCTATAAGACTAGAATGAAAGAAAAACACCTTCATGATTGCATAATCGACAGGATGTTGAAACACTTTACTCTTCCAAGCACCCTTAATTTCGGCATGAAAGGTTGCGTCTGTCGTTCGACGGTAGGGGTAAACAACATCAAAGTTATTTGAAATAAAATCAACGAAGGGCATCCATTCATCGCGATTCTGCATGTCCGCCATCTTTTGAGGGTTAGCTGCTATAATGTATGGAGACCACTCTTTAGTCAAGGTGCTTAAGTTAACTAAATCGGAAATCATGGGCTGATTGAGCGGATAACTCTTGGTAGCACCCATCCAGCGATTAACGCCAGTATTGAATAATTGAAATGATATGCAACAGATAATAGCTAAGAGCATCTTCTTGCACACTCCCATACGGGGAAAAACTCGATAAAAGGCAAAGAAAAATAGAAAAGTCACACAAAAAATAGCATTAAGCCTCAGGTGAAAGAAGAAATACAAACTGACAATAGCTAATACAAGGAGAACAGCTTGAACGGTACGTTTCCTCGCCTCAAAGGACCATAAAAAGACGCTAATCGAACACATGGCAAAGCCCGCCCCTAAAGCATCATTACCTATATCTGTTAAATGGGTAAATTTGCTAAGCATAAGCAAGGACGCAAAACCCATCCACGCATAGGCATTTGACCTTGTCTTCATCAAATAAATAATAAAGCTATAAAATCCCACCGCCAAACATGCCATCTGGAAAAGATAAGCAGCACTGAAGGCTTGCCCTGCATGATTCAAGGGCTGAACATGAAAATAAAACAAACTCAGGAGTACAGGCTTCCAATCCGTAAGAGCATGATTAGCCACACTATTTAACTGCCCGACACTATCAGGCGTAATACTCTTACAGTAATTAAGATAAACTGCACAGTAAAGCCACAGAGCAAGACTGATTAGCAGAGCTAGATAGCATGACTTTTTTTGAGATAGAAAACGCATCGCAGCAATCGGATAAAACTCTTACTTAGACTCATGGTATTCCTTTTCGGCATTCACGTTCCAGAGGCTGCTCTTGTCGGTGTTACCTGTGACGATGCACTTGACGGCGGCCATGGCGGAGAGCATGGAGTGATCCATGTTGTTGTAGCGGTGCATGCCGTTACGACCGATGAGGAAGAGGTTGGGTACAGAGTCCGTCCATTCGCGTATGGTGTCGAACTGCTTGTAGCTGCCAAAGTAGGCGGGGTAGGCCTTTTGGATGCGGTAGGTCTTAATCTTAAGCACGTCCTTGGGCTCGATGATGTTGAGCTTGCTCAATTCTGCTTGGGCAAAGTCGCAGAAGCTGGGGTCATCCATACTCCAGAGTTCATCACCTTCATTCACAAAATACTCCATGCCAATCCAGACCTTGTTGGGGGCAGAGACGAGGTAAGGGCTCCAGTTGTTG
>JAWXTZ010000272.1:0-2034 GCA_044433085.1 Akkermansia sp. | reverse complement strand
CCCCCAACGAAAAAGGGTGGTAAAAAGGGATTCTTTGAACGCATGATGGAACAGCAGCAAGCTGCATTGGCCGAGCAACAACGCCGCGCCAAACAAGGTGGTGAGCGCAATGTCACGCCTAAGAAGTAAACTGCGCACCAAGTCTAAAAAACAAGCTAAGTCTCAACACGAGGCTTAGCTTGTTTTTAGCTTGCCATCACCTAGCAAATCAATTAGTCTTGAAATGCGATGGACTTACGCAGCTACAAAGACAACCTGAGCTCCTACGGACTCAGCATCAAAGAGCTGGCTGAGGGGATGCAGGAATCCCCCCTAGCCATGGAGCGATTTTTAAGCCAAAGCGACGCGCCTGAGGACCTTGCTACCATCCTACAGCTCTGCAAAATCGACAAGTTTTGTGAGATTTGCACACTCATCGAGCAACGCCGATGGGAGAATACGCCCCTGCTCAAAAAGATTTGGGCTCGGATTTTTCACCAAAATATTTACCTTCCAGAAGCAAAAGAGGCCTATCAGGCTTGGGCAAGCCATCAGCAGTCAAAGAAAGCGCAGCAAAACTTAGTCCGCATTTTCCAGAGTGCTCACTGGCGTCAGGGTTCGGATGTCTACATCAAACGAACCACCAACTTGGAACAAGCAAGCCGCCGTTATCGCTACTGAGCTTGCCTTAGTACGACACCCTAAGTCCATATTTCGGTGCCATGCAGCAGATAGTGCTTATATTCAGCTAGTTAGACTTAATTCCGCACTGGGTGCGGAATTTATGGATAATCGACTGAGGCTTATTAGGTTTTGCTGCATGGCGTCGTTTTGGGATTCTGAATGACTTTTTAATACGCTCCTTGTGAGTAGGTTACTTCGTAGCTATGCGTGTAGATTTCAAAGACAATCCCAAAAGGGTCTTCGACGTAGCACATGCGGTAGGGCTTGTCCTTGGGGTAGTACTCGCGTATGGGCATGCGCTGCTTGCCTCCGTGGGCGATGATTTTGGCGACGAGCCCTTCAATATCGGGGTCTTGCACTGAAAAGTGGAACATGCCTGTGGGCTTGTATTGAAATTCAGGGCGACTTTTTTCTCCTTCTTCTTGCTGGAATTCGAAGAGTTCAATGCCGATGCTATTCGAGCTGACCATGTGGGCGATTTTAAAATCGCCATGCCCAGCTCCAAAAACGTCAATGCACATGGTGCCGATGGCTGTGCTGGGGTCTTCGACGACGGTGGTGACATCCATCACGAGGTACCAGCCCATGACTTCTTTGTAGAAGGCGACGGCTTGTTCGATGTTGGGAACCGATAATCCGATGTGAGAAAAGGCGCGTGGGTAAGCCGCGGTGGGCAGGGGTGGTTGATTCATAAGCCCCTATCATAACACAGGGGCGAGATTTCTCCTATACGGTACTTTTTTGTACCTCACCTAAGGCGACGCCATTTATCTCGGCATACTCCTTGCCAAAGTCGCAGAAGGACTCGACGATGGGGATGAGTCCATGGTACTGTTCGGCTAGGTGGTAGACGACGCGTGGCGGTACCTCAGGGTATTCGGTGCGTACGAGCAGGCCGCTGCGCTCAAGCTCGCGCAGCTGGGTGATGAGCATCTTGGTGGTGATATCGGGAATGGCGCGTTGCAGTTTGGAGAATCGGTCATCGCCATGCAAGATGTGCCAGAGCAGGCGCATCTTCCACTTGCCACCCAGTAGGTCCATGCTCAGCAGCAGGGCGCAGTTGTAGTTGGCTTTAATTTCCTTTTGGTGTGCCATTTACTTAAAAAATATCTTCCGTTGTGTATTCGGTATAGCCCTCGTAGTAGTAGCTGTGGTCAATGCCCTTCATGTAGATATCCCTGTCGGTGATGTGGTCGGTGAGGGCCAGTTTGAGGATGTGTTTGATTTCAATATCCTTGATGGGGCTGCGCTCCATGGCGAGCAGGTAATCGTCTTTGTCCACTTGGCTCCAGTCGATGACTTGCCCTAATTCTTGCTTGAGGATGCAATCAAGCCAAATGCGGGTGCGGCGCCCGTTGCCTTCGACAAAGG
>JAWXTZ010000271.1:0-2036 GCA_044433085.1 Akkermansia sp. | reverse complement strand
AGCGACTCATCCATAACCCCAACCCAATCTACGGAGATGGCGTTCGAGAACTCTACGGCATCTTCAAACGCGGCGGCTGGCAGGGCGTGATGAATGTAATCACGTCGAGATTTTATTAAAACACAAAAAAAGCACCGTTCGATGTGAACGGTGCTTTTTAATAGCAGGAGCGAGATTTGAACTCGCGACCAAAGGCTTATGAGTCCTCTGCTCTACCACTGAGCTATCCTGCCCTTGTGATTGTGCCGTATTGGCGTGCGCAAACTATACACGATTTTGAAGCTTTTGTCGAGTAGAAAAATCATTTCTTTGAAAAAAAATCTTGTGAGCACCCTTTTTTTGCCCAGTGGAGAGCGTGGGTTTACGTTGGAATGCAAGGTGCCCGCGTTCACGCAAGCCCCGCTGAAGGTGCTAAGGGAATAAGCCCCCCCCAATTTCATATTTAAGCGCTTAAGATATAATGAAGTGTACTGAATGTCAGTTTGATGGGGTGTGCGTCAAATTTTTGAGGAAGGATATTCAAACTTGATTAGCATTGGTGCCTATTTAGGATTGGTGTCAGGGAGCAGAAATAGGATTGGTGTCAGAGAAATAGGATTGGTGTCAGGGAGCAGAAAAACCTAAGCTTATATGTGTTATTCGCTAAATTATTCTCCTGTCCTCCTGTAAGCCTTAGCCGATGGGAATCGCGTTGAAGCTTCTTGATGATGCGGATGCATGAGACGAGCACATGACATATTGCTCTGCGTTTCGCGCGAGGCTTGCGTGTTGCGCCCTATTTTGTTGAGATGTTTTAGCTATCATTTTATCTTCTGGTTTGTTTATGAGTGAATGAGGATACTATCCCCCTTTTATATAGATGCACAAAAAGTGAGTTTCGTTAAAAAATGAAAAGAAATACTGATAAATCAACCGCATTGGTATACCTTAATACCATAAAAGTTACGTGATTTTTCGTGGGCGTCCGACCTTCAGTTTCATTCGCTTCCCGACGACACAAATGACGCTGCTAAGAAAATCTGCATCCCCAATATGCGAGAGGATACTTCGAAATAGCGATAAGTCCTCCTCGTAAGGTACATTGAGGTATTCGGCATAGCGTCGTTTGGCAGCCTCTCCATACTCCTCTAAATGCAGACGATAGGGGTGATTGAGTGGATCTACCAATTCGTCAGCCTCGCCACTTAAGTAGCACCTAGCGGAGCTCCATGGATAGTTAAGCAGTTGCGACGCAGCTACCATTTTGGCGCGAACGGGGTTAAGTTCAATATAGCGTCCCAGTCGGCTGAGATAGCCTTCCTTTTGAACAAGGACGCTCTTGTAGCGTGGTTGCCAAATTGAGCCATGACCATGAGTCATTGCATGATACTGGATGGTATACCGTGAACAGACCGAGCGAAAGAGTGATGAAATGTCATGAATATCACCCTCGATGGCAAAATGGAAATGGTTGCTCATCACGCAGTAATGGTAGATGTTGAGCTTGTATTTCTGCGCAAATCTTTTTACTAAATTGAGAAATATCTCCTTCATTTCATCATCATCAAGAATCCACATATCGTTTGCACTGCGGTTGTAAACATGATAAACGCCACGTCCTAGCTTTCTTCTCGGTAATCTGCCCATAATCTTTTTTTGAAACACCTAAGAGAATAATTTAGCAAATAATCGTCTCATTGCAAGCTTTTTCTGCTCCCTGACACCATGTCACTATTAGGAGTTAGGAATTAGGAATTGTATTTTAGCGCCCTAACGGGCGGGGATGCAAAGCAGGAGTGTTGCATAAAAATAAAAAACACCGATGCATTAGCTGCATCGGTGCCTTGAATCTTACTGTGGAATCGGCTTTGCACCCTATCCACGGGCACAAATTGCATGCCAATTTGAGAGTCGGAAAGTCCAAGACACCTCTTGGACGTCCTGCACAAAGTGCAGGTGTAGACGACGAGCCCGCACTATTCTACCGTCGCAAGCGCGAAGCGTAAGAGTAATCCACCCCCAAAAAGCGTATAATAAGAACAAAATCACCCCATTTT
>JAWXTZ010000270.1:1395-2039 GCA_044433085.1 Akkermansia sp. | reverse complement strand
CGCAACCTTCGCAGTTGCCGCTGCCTTCGGAGCTGCAACCGCAGCCGCAGCCACCGCTACCGGCTTGCATTTGTTGTTGCATGGCGTTGGCGACTTCTTCGTCACTTGGGGAACGACCGAGGTCGATTGCGAGGCAGAGGTATTGATTGACCGTGCCGAGCAATTCTTCGATTTGCTGGCGGGATTCGAGGAAGCCAGTGCAAAGCTCATTGCTGACGACAGCTTGGCGCATTTCGTCGAATTGAGCAATCTCATCTTCGCTTGGGGACATGCCACTCATTTGCTTCTCACGAAGACCTTCACCACACTCTTGCACCTTGCGGAACATATCGGTGGCTTCTTGGTTTTGGTAGAAGAGACCAATGCGTGCCTTGGCGCTCGTGACTTGTTGACTTGTAGCAAATGCTGCGGAAAGTTGTTGAGCAAGCTCAACAAGTTCTGGACTAAGGGATGTCTTTTTCATGAAGGCAACAACTTATCATAATTTTTCAGCACTAGCAATCCCAGAATGTGTCAAATCAGTCCTTCACATCAATTTTAAAGGAAATTATGCCAGTCTACGTTTTTGTTCTCGCTAGCTCATTAAAAATGTGATAGATAATAGGTATCCACTTCAACTACACTATTTGTTATGGTAACTCAAT
>JAWXTZ010000270.1:0-1385 GCA_044433085.1 Akkermansia sp. | reverse complement strand
ATCCCAGGTCCAACAATCGTCCTTGACGATGTGTTGGAAAAAATGAGCGGTCCTATGATTGCTCACCGCTCTAAAAAAGCCTCAGAAATCCAAAAGCGCATCTCCGACAACATGCAAAAGGTGCTCTTTACGGAAAACCGCATCCTGCTCTCCACCTCCTCGGGCTCTGGCTTGATGGAAGGTGCCATTCGCTGCTGCACCGCTAAGCGTGCTGCCGTGTTCTCCATTGGTGCCTTTGGTGACAAGTGGTACAAGATGGCTGTTGCCAACGGTGTACCTGCTGACAAGTTCGACAGCGTGATGGGCGAACCAACGACCGCACAAATGGTTGACGAAGTTCTTGCTACAGGCAAGTATGACCTCTTCACCATCACCCACAACGAAACGTCATCCGGCATTCAAAACCCAGTTGAAGAAATCGCTGAAGTTGCTAAGAAGTACCCTAACATCATCTGGTGCGTTGACGCGGTTTCCTCCGCCGTTGGCTCCAAGATTGAAGTTGACAAGCTCGGCATCGACATCCTCATCACCTCCACCCAAAAGGCCTTAGCATTGCCACCAGGTCTCGCTATCTGCGCCATGAGCCAAAAGGCTTACGACCGCACCGCAGAGGTGGAAAACCGCGGTCTCTACTTTGACCTTCGCACCATCTGGGACTTCATCGACAAGAAGAACTACCAGTACACCTCCACACCTTGCCTCTCCCTCATGTACGCGCTGGACTACCAGCTCGACAAGATTGTCAACGTCGAAGGCCTCGAAAACCGCTTTGCTCGCCATGAAGAAATGGCAGCCTACATCCGCGACTGGGCTAACAAGTACTTCCGCGTTTACCCCAATGCCAAGTACCTCTCCAAGACCCTCACCGTCATCGACTCTAAGCCACAAGGCTGCGATGAAATGATTTCCATCCCCGCCCTCAATGCAGAGCTTGCCAAGCGCAACATGCAACTGGGTAACGGCTACGGTGGTCTCAAAGACAAGACCTTCCGCATCGCTCACATGGGTGACCTCTCCATGGACGACATGAAGGCCATCACCGGTGCTTTGGAAGAAATCCTCAACTTGAAGTAAGTTTTTCCTTATCAAGCGGAGGGATGCGCCACAGGCGTGCCCTCCGCTTTTTTATGCCAGCGATGAAAGCACAGCACAGCACGCATCACCAAGTGATGTTTTATGATACGGACTGCGGAGGCGTCGTCCATAACCTCGCCTACCTACGCTGGGTGGAGGAATGCCGCACCACCATGGCGACCGTCCTCAACATCGACTATGTCGAGATGGCCAAGCAACAGCAGTTCATGGTCGTCGTTCGGCACGAGGTGGATTACCTTTGCCCCGCCCTCTGGGGGGATAAAGTCACCTGCTCAGGGCGCGTGGAGAAG
>JAWXTZ010000269.1:0-2044 GCA_044433085.1 Akkermansia sp. | reverse complement strand
CCCTACTAGCGCGGCACAAAGCAGCGTCACGGCTGGGAACCACGCGTTGCCACCTACCTGCGCAAAGCCTAAGGCCAAGCTGCCACAGTGGCAAAAGATAAAGACACCCGCAACCGTAAAAAAGGCACCAATGGCGCAGCAAATCAGGCGGGCGAGTTGCCCACGCGCATTTCGGCACGCGAGTAACACAAAGATGAGACTCAAGATAATCAACAGCAGCAACGCCATGCTGGGGTCGAGGGAAGGGAGGGCACTCATGTAACAAAATTACGGGGGCTTCTATTTTCTCGCAGCCCAAAATCGCGAGAGGATTTTGGAGAGGATTTTTTGCATTTTTGAAGTCCCCTTACCAGTTCCAGCCAAGGGAAATCGTACCAATGAGGGTATTATTCTCTTGCGTACGGAAGGAGTCCGTGCGGTAAATCGCACCCATGTAGTAGTCGATACCCTCGTAAACCACACCTACACCCAGCTGCACCTCAGCAACCCAAGGCATGCGAGAGCAGGTTTGATTAAAATCGTGAAAGACCCCACCATCAATAAAGAGGTCGCGAGCCACATACTTAAGCGAGGTGCCAGCCAGCACAAAGTAAGAGGGAGCCGAGATATCGTAATCCTCCTTCGTTAACGAACTGACGCCAAAATGCGTGGCGCCATTGCCCATGTTGCGCATGCGGGCGGGCAAGTTCTTACCATAGCGGTAGACGACACCGGCGGAAGCCGCGAGCGAGACCGTGCCGAGCTCCTCTTGAGTGAAGAAGAGCGCATCCTGCTGCCAGCCACTGGCGTAGGACTTATCAAGGCAGCAGATATTCCAATCTTGGCGGCCAGTGAGCTGCATCGTGAACTCAGCGGAGATTTGCTCATCCCAGCCATGCCACGTGCCCATATCGCCCATGTTGTGGATGAGGTCCTGAGCCTCTTCTGCGAGCGAGGGATTACCAGTGGTACCGAGTTGAAGCTCGGTGCTGGTACCAAAGTTTTTACCAGTGGTGATATAAGCCGCGCCTAGGGCGAGATAACCGGCGTAGGGGTGCTCATCGCGAATGTTACCGCGGCCATTGGTTGAAGGCGTGTAAATATTTTGGGTGAGGCTAAGGCCCCAGTAATTGCCATCATCCATACGCTGGGTGTAATCGAAGCGCAGGCCGTTAGTATAGTCTTGGTCATCACCGAAGAAGACATCATTATCGAGCGTCATGCGCATGTGGTGCGATGGCTCTGGGTTATAATTAGCTTCCCCTACTTGAGGGATGGGGTTGGTGAGCTCAACAATAGCCGTGACGGCACCTGCGGCAATCCAAGGGAAAAATGACATGCCAAAGCTATAACATTTTTGAATCGAGAAGTCAACGTAAAAGCTCACCATTAAAATAAGCACCTACGATGCGCAGCGTCGTGAATGGTAACTAAGCCCCCAGCAAAAAAAACCGTTATCAAACCGCCGCCCCAAGCCCTGTGTCTCAGCTCTCATGAAGGCTTTATCCCTCTCACTGTGCTGTTCCCTAGCCACTCTATCTCTTGCTAATCTTGCTTCTGCTCAAGCCGACTCCTCAGCTCAAGCTCAAGCGCAGCTCGGCTCGTGGCTCCTGCTGCCCCGCACCCCCCAGCACTTGCAGCCCTACCTCGCGTCCATCTTCTCGATGTCTGACTCCTGCCTCCAACCCGCCCCCTTCTCCTCATATGATTTTGTCTCAGAGACGGCTCAAAGCGTCAAATCTCGCGCGGCTGAATTCGGCCTACGCTACGACCTGACTTTCACTTTTAATTATAGCAGCGTCGCCCCTTCTATCTCGGGGCAAGGTAAAAATTTTACCTCCTCGAACAATGAACTCTGGGCCGCTTGGACGCTCGCTAAGTCAGCCGATGGCCGCCAAGGTGTCTTCCTGATGCTTGAGGCAGACTGGGGGCAGGGCTTCAATTTTAATGAAAATAAGCAGAGTGCTCAGATGAGCTTGGGCTCGCTGAGTAATCCCCAATCTGCCCTTCGTGGCGGTGAGGGGGTCTTCATCCCCAACCTCAGCCTCGGCTACAGCGGGTGGGA
>JAWXTZ010000268.1:0-2054 GCA_044433085.1 Akkermansia sp. | reverse complement strand
GCTGAGCATCGCAAGTGGGCTCGTCAACCCCAAGGATTTCGCCTTGAGTGAGCGAATCGCCCTCAGCAGCAAGGACCAATCGGAGATGATGCTCAAGGGTGATATTCAGCTGAAACCCGACTTTAGCTTTGATGATGCCACCATTCTCGGCTACATCTTGCAGAGCAATGTGCGCATAGGCGACTGCCATCTCAATGAGCTCGTTTTTTCCTTCTTCTACAAGGATGGTAATTTTGCCGTCGATAAGGCCGAAGTGAAGATGGGCAAGGAAGGACTGCTCCACCTGAGCTCCCATCTGAGGGAAGGCAAGGGCAATGTTGATATCAGTGCGAACCTCACCTTAGAGCAGCTGCAAGAATTGCTCACTTCGCCCATCTTTGAGATTGACTTTGAGTTGCCGGAAGGTCTGAGCTTGCAGGAGCCTATTCAATTGACGGCGACGGCTGGTATGGACAGCCCCGACTTTGCCGAAGGCCGCTTGGCCATGGTCGACTTCCTGCCCGAGATTGATAACTTGAGCTTTAAGCTTGCCTTGCCCGCCTTCAAGTTTGATTGCCAAAGCTTCGCCGCTAGTGCCATCTCTGGTTCCATCGGGCGATTCTATGCCTTTGAGCCCAAGGAGAGCAAATGGGCTCAGGATGTCAAACTCAAGTTCGAGATGGGTGAGGTGCATGTCGATGTCAGCCCAAAGCTCGGCGAACGAGAGCTGCCCGAGACCTACAAGCAAATCTGTCAAGGACTGGCCGAAAGTTTAAGCGAGGAGGGCTTGCCCCTCAGCCATGATTTAGCTAAGCTCGCCTTCGAGCTTGAGATTGAGCAAATTACCAAGAAGGAAACCGCAGCCGAGGGCGAAGCTGAGACCAGCTCCAAGCTTTGCCTTAGTGCCTTGAGTGCACAAGCAAGTCTCGAAAACTTAAGGGGTGAGGATTACCAAATTCAAAGCATACGCCTTGATTTGCTCGACTTTACGAACCTTGAGTTTCAGGACATTTTTGCCCTCAATGCCGAGGAATCCCAGCTCAATCTAGAAGCCACTGGCTTGTCCTTCCGCCATCAGGAGATTGAATCCTTCGCCCTGCGCACGCGCTTTGAGCAGCTGTTCGAGTTCAAGACCGATTGTTTCCTCATTTTCAATCAAGCCAAGGGAGAGATGCTTAGCTTTAGCCTCGACAAAGGCGCGGGCGATGCTTTGTCTATCAAGTATATTCATGCCTTGGTGCCTAGCGCCTTCATCAATGAGTTCTTGCCCAAAGAGTCTTGGGAGAGTGAAGGTGTTGCGCTCGGGCAGTCTGGTCTGCGCATTGATGGTTCTGTCGATTTGGCTCTGAGTGGAGCATCGCTCGAATTGGAGAAGGGGAGTCTCGAACTCAATATAGCCGATTTGAAACGTTGGGGCGTGAGGGTCAAGCCGAATGCCGAGCGCGTGAATGAGATTTCGCTCCACGCGAAGATTGATGTTTACCGTGGGCAAGAGGGTGAGTACCTCTACACCCTGCCCGAGTTTTCAATTGCTCAGGGGGAGAGGAGTCTTACTGGCTCTGCCTACTGTGCCGAGAAGGGTGTGATTGAATTTGATGTGCGCAGCAGCCTGCAGCTTGACACCTTAGATGAACTCATCGACGACCATCTGACCCACCTCATCATGCGCGATTTCACCACAAAGCCCGACAGCGAGGTGAATATCGACAACTTAAAGCTGACTATCGACCTACGAGATGGCTTGGGCGTGAAGGCCCATGGGGACTTTGAGCTCAAGAATGTCGATGGTTTGCTCGGCACCTACACCCGCGAGCCCGACCCGAACGGCACGCTCAATCAAGAGGATATTCGTGATCAGGAGGAATACACCCAGCTGCAATCTACCATCATTCATGGCACCGCCGATGTGGATGTCGATGTGCAAATGGGTGCACGCGACCCAGAGACCGGCAAGCTGCCTCTCAAGAAATCGCAGATTGATATCAACAACATCCAAATGACCTACGACAACCTCCCGTGGTTGAGCAACAAGAAAATTGAGGGAGGGGTCAGTCAGAGCAGCTTTACCGCCAAAA
>JAWXTZ010000267.1:0-2059 GCA_044433085.1 Akkermansia sp. | reverse complement strand
CCGCCCAAGTGGGGGACTGCGACCCGCGCTCGGCCCCGTGGCGGACAAGCGCATGGAGGCGCGCTTTGTCGCCCAGCGCATTGATGAATTGATGGGCGAGGGGCTTATCCTTGGGCGCGATATTGCCGTGCTCTACCGTGCGCATTTTCATGCCATGGAGCTGCAAATGGAGCTACTGCGCAACCACATCCCCTTCCGCATCACCAGCGGTATCCGCTTCTTTGAACAAGCTCATGTCAAGGATGCTGTGGCCTTCTTACGCCTGCTCGTCAACCCGAGGGATGAGATTGCGCTGCAACGCATCCTGCTCATGTTCCCGCGGGTTGGGGTGGTTAGTGCGCAAAAAATCAGCAGCGCATGGCTCGCCCAATGGCAGCTTATCGCCAAGCGCGATGGCCTCAGCACACTGAGGGGGCAATTTGAGCAGCAGATGAGCAAGCTTGCAGGCGTCACCCCAGCCCTCAAGACCCGATGGGTGGAATTTCTGCAACTCATGGATCAGCTGGGGGTCGAAACCCAAGCCAGCGAAAGCGAAGACATCGAAGACATCGACCGATACAGCAGTATAGAACTCACACCCGACCAACTCGTGGGGCAAGTGCTCAGCTACCTCAAGCCCTACCTCAAGGCCACCTACGAAAACGCAGAAGAGCGCTGCGACGACCTCGTCCACCTTGCCCAAGTCATGCCCAACGCTGGAACGCTTGAAGAATTTTTGGCCGAAGTGAGCTTAATGAGCGAACTGGACAATCAATCCAAGAACGAGGGGGATGATGATGAGTGCATCTGCCTGAGCACCATCCACCAAGCCAAGGGGCTGGAGTGGAAGGTGGTCTTTGTCCTCTCCCTTGCGGATGGACAATTCCCCCACCGACGCGCCCTAGAAAGTGGCGACCCCAACGACATGGAGGAAGAGACACGCCTCTTCTACGTCGCCGTCACCCGCGCGGAAGACCAACTCTACCTCATGTACCCCCGTTACAGCGGTGGCTATGATGGGCAGTACCTACCCCCATCCTGCTTTCTCAACCCACTGGAAGAGGAACACGTAGAACTCTGGGAACTTTAAGCTCGCTCCGCTCCAATGCGAAATTAGAGGGAATGGGGAATCAAAATAGCGAGCCCTAATAGGCAGTGCCAGTATAATGCTGCAAACTTAAGGGTAATAATTGATTGATACCCAGGTTAAACTTTTCGCCTAGTGCAACCTTTCGATTACTTGAAGTAAAAATAAGACGTAATTCCAAATTCGTAATAAGTTTATTTTCGAGCAGGTTTTATATCTTATTAATAAGTCAAAATCACCATGAATTATTAATTGCTTACACTCAGTAGTTTAAGCTAGCGATAATGGTGCCATGCAGCATAGTGGATTGACTATCAGTTATTTAAATGCAAAAATGCGCACATGGGCGCATTTTTGCATTTAAATAACTGATTAATAATGTATTCTGCTGTATGGCACCATTTTTTAGGTGTTTTTCAGCTTGTATCGCGAGAATAAAATACCGCAACTTTCTGAGGAAGCTGCGGTGTTTTCTTATGCGACAAAGGGTAGCATCAAACGGACTTTCGGCGGCGGTGGTAAAGTCCAGCGAGAGCCAACAGGCACAGGCTCACTGTGCTTGGCTCGGGTACATTCAGCACATTCGCCGCCAAGGTTGTCACATCCCCCACGAACCAGTCATTCGAGGCACCGTAACCCTGCATGTACCAAAGTTCATCCGTCGTATTATACTCGATATCCACCGTAAACATACCATCGAGTTCATCATCGGAATCAGTCAAATACAGCCAATACTTGCCATCTTCTTCACCGTAACCCCATAAGGTAATTGCGTGGGCGCCACCTTCTCCCTCATTCAAATAAATACCAAGCGTCATGCCGTTTCCAGCTAAAATCGCGTTGTCCATTGTTTCGATGAAGTATTGATCATAGGTAATGTCTACTGAATAAGTCAAAAAGCTGCTGATTATTAGTGCAATTATAAATGATTTATGGTATAATAAATGCATGATAATAGGGGGATACCCCCTCTAAAACCTTGCATTTTAACTT
>JAWXTZ010000266.1:0-2060 GCA_044433085.1 Akkermansia sp. | reverse complement strand
AAAAGTTGAGGGCAAGCAGGGTTAGTGAAAAGAAGAGGGCGGGGAAGAGGAGGAGTTCGGGCGTGATTTCCATGCGGTCAGCTCCCTCCTTAATCAGGGTGCCCCACGAGGAATTGGGGGCTTTGACCCCCAGCCCAATGAAGGAGAGGGTCGATTCTGTCAAGATGATGCCAGGTACGGCCAGCGTGGTGTAGACGATGACGGTGCCAATCAAATTGGGGGCGATGTGGCGCAGTAAAATATTGAGGTGACCCAGCCCGAGGGAGCGGGCGGCGAGGATATATTCCTGCGATTTGATTTCCATGCACTGGCTGCGCACGATGCGGGCGAGGGTCAGCCAGCCGAGCGCCCCGATGGCGATGAAGAGGGGGATGAGCCCAAGGATGGGGGCCACGCTGTCGTAGCTCCAGCCTGTGACCTCCACCACCCATGCGGTGAGCTCTCGGCTGGGTTCTTCAATGCTCAGCGAAAAGACGATGACCAGCACGATGAAGGGCAGGGCGAAGAGTAGGTCAACCGTGCGCATCATCAGCGCATCGACCTTACCCCCGACGTAGCCCGAGATGAGTCCGTAAATCAGCCCGATGAGGAGGGAAACTGCCGTTGCGACAAGCCCAACGAGCAGCGAGATGCGCCCACCGTAGAGCACGCGTGCCAGCAGGTCGCGCCCCAATTGGTCGGTGCCGAAGGGGTGTTTCCAGCTGGGGGCGGCGGCGATGCTTTCCAAATTGGTCAAATTGGGTGGGTGGATGAGCGGGGTGAGGGGCAGTAGGAAGCAGGCGATGAGCATGAGCAGCAGCCCCGCGCCTGAATAGAGGGCGAGTTTGTTGAGCTTGAGCCTGTCCCAAGCATCTTGCCAGAGTGAGTGTCCTTTTTCGTAGGCTTGTGTGCTCATATCAAATCTTGCTGGCTCCACGAAGTCGTGGGTTGAGGATGACGAGGAGGATATCGACCGTGAGGTTCGCCAGTACAATCAGCACCCCGTAGCAGAAGACGAGGGCTTGGATGAGGAAGTAGTCGCGGTCGGTGGTCGCATTGATGAAATGCAAGCCCATGCCAGGGACTTGGAAGCAGCTTTCCACCACAAAGGAACCCGTGATGAGTGCGGCAAAGGCGGGCCCGAGGTAGGAGATGCTGGGCATCAGCCCCCCACGTAAGGCATGGCAGAAGAGCAATCGGGTGGAGCCCACGCCCTTGGCGCGTGCGGTGCGGATGAAATCTTGGGAGAGCACTTCAAGCATGCCCCCACGCGTCAATCGGGACAGGTAGGCCGCGTTGATGAGCCCCAGCGTCAGGGCGGGTAGCACGATGCAGAGCGGCTCATCCCAGCCCGCCACGCTGAGGCCGGGAATGGTCGTCCCCAGTGAAATACCTAGCAGGGGGGCAATGACGAAGGCGGGCAGGCAGATGCCCAGCATGGCCAGCAGCATCAGCCCCTTATCGGGCATTTTGTTGCGGTAGTAGGCGGCAAACATCCCTGCGGGGATGCCTAAAGCAATGGCAATGAGCATGCCCAGCACACCCAGCGACAGGGATACGGGGAAGGCCTGTGCCAAGATATCGCTGCATTGCAGTCCTTCCTTGATGAGGGAGGGACCAAAGTCGCCATGGAGAAGAATATTCTTCCAATAGTGCAGGTATTGCACCCAAGGACTTTGGTCGAGTCCGTAGAGTTCATTGAGCTGCGCCAGTACGTGCTCGGGCAGTTTGCGCTCGCCCAAGAAGGGGTGGCCGGGTAGCAGGCGGACGAGGAAGAAGGTGATGCTGACCAGTAGGACGACCACCAGCAAACCATGCAGCAAACGTGTGAGGATGAATTTGAACATGGCTTAATCAATTTTCAGTTCCACCGCGTCCAGCGGCTGGGTTTCGAGGAGGCTGGGGTAGAAGCCCTTGACCATGGGGGAGACGAAGTAGCAGCGCTCGCTCCAATACAGGGGGATGATGGGCTGGGCATCGAGCATGATGCGCTCGGCGGTGGCGAGGTGTTGCAGGCGGGGGTTCGCATCCTTGCTTTCGCGGGCGTGTTGGATTTCGCGGGCAAAGGCGGGGCTAGCCCA
>JAWXTZ010000265.1:0-2070 GCA_044433085.1 Akkermansia sp. | reverse complement strand
CCCCCGCCCACAGCACAAGCAAAGAGCAAGAACAACGACTCCAACAAGCACAAGCCAAACAGCCCGAGAAAGAATATAGCCTTGTCCACATCAGCTTTGGCGAAGACCTACTCAACCCAGAGCTCTGGCTGGCGGCTGTTGGGCAAATCTTCTTTTCCCTCTCCATCGGCACGGGCACCATCCTAACTTATGCTAGCTACGTCAAGCAGAAGGAGGATATCGCCCTCAGCTCACTGACCGCCAATGCCGCCAATGAGGTTGTGGAGGTTGGCATCTCGGGGCTCATGACCGTTCCGGCGGCCGTCTGTTTCCTCGGCGTATCGGCAGCAGCGGGGATTAGCACCTTCGGTCTTGGTTTTGAGGTTCTGCCGCAAGTCTTTGCCACCATGCCAGGTGGGCAAGTCTTCGGGCTGCTCTTCTTTGGGCTGCTCTGCCTTGCGGCCGTCACCAGCTCCATCTCGCAAATCCAGCCATCCGTCTCCTTTTTGGAAGAATATTGGAAGCTGAGCCGTAAGCAGAGCCTCACCCTGATTTCCTTGCTCATCCTTGTCGGTTCATTCCTCGTGATGTGGTTTACGGGGGATGGTCTCATCGCATTGGACACGCTGGACTTCTTCTTCAGCACGCTGCTCCTCTACCTCTCCAGCCTCAGCCTCTTGATTTTCTATAATTTTGCATGGAACCATCAGGAGTCCGAAGCCGAGCTGAAGCGCGGAGCCCTCATCACCCCACCGCGCATCGCCTTCTTCCTGATGAAGTGGGTAACCCCCACCATCCTCATCATCACCTTTGTCGCGTGGCTCTACCAAACCATCTTCATCGCCCCATGCCAGCCCATCCTCAATGTGCTGGAGGGTAAAATAGGAGCCATCGCCCCCATCGCATGGGTAGGCATCGTGACCCTACTCTTCATCACCATCATTCGACGCTCTGCCCGTCAGGAAAAGGCAAAACAACAAAGCGCAGATGATTAAGGGAAACTCTTTCTATTAACTTGACCTTTCGCTATCACCCCCTATAATAAATATTCATGAGCCAATCAGTCAAAGTCGAGCAATGGAGCTCAAAACTAGGCGTCGTTCTCGCAGTAGCTGGCAGTGCTGTCGGCTTTGGTAACTTTCTTCGATTCCCTGGGCTTGCTGCCCAACATGGCGGTGGTGCCTTCATGCTGGCTTACTTCTGCTCACTACTCCTGCTCGGCATCCCCCTCTGCTGGATTGAGTGGTCTCTCGGTCGCAAAGCTGGCACCATGGGTGGTCACAGCGTTGTTGCCGCCTACCACTTATTGACAAAATCACGCCTTTGGAAGTACGCGGGCATCCTAAGCCTACTCACCCCCCTGACCTTGGGGATGTACTACTTCTACATCGAAGGATGGACATTGGGCTATACCTACCACATGCTGATGGGTGATTTGAACTTTGATTCTCCTGCGGGCTTTGGGCACTTCTTCGCCCAGTTTGCGGGCTTGGAAGCCAATGGTGCTGCCTTTGACCTCGAAAAGACCAAAGTTATCATCTTCTTCTTCATCGCGATTTTGATGAACTGCGCCCTGCTCTTCCTTGGGGTCAGCAAGGGGATTGAGCGCTTCTGCAAATGGAGCATGCCCATGCTGATTGGCATTGCCGTCCTCCTCACCATACGCGTCCTCACACTCGGCACACCAGATGCAGCACACCCCAACCGCAACGTCAATGAAGGCTTGGGCTACATGTGGAACCCCGATAAAGTCGTACTTCAAGTCGATGGCAAAACCATCGACATGGTACCCAGCGACTACACAGAGGAGCAAACAAACAGCCTCATCACACAAGTCCAAAAAAATTATCCAAGCCAAGAAGTTCAAGCCGTCAACATCGGCTTCATCGCTGGTCTCATGAACCCCGACGTTTGGGTTGCCGCGGCGGGGCAAATTTTCTTCTCCCTCTCGGTTGGCTTTGGCACCGTCATGACCTACACCAGCTACGTCCGCCGAGATGAAGACATCGCCCTGAGCTCACTTTCCGCCAACGCCTCCAACGAAGTGGTGGAAGTCGGTATCGCGGGAAGGATGATTGTCCCAGCTGCCGT
>JAWXTZ010000264.1:0-2071 GCA_044433085.1 Akkermansia sp. | reverse complement strand
GGGTCTCTCCGGCTTAAAAAAAATCTTTTTGCTATATTTGGGTTTTCGTGCTTGAAAAGTGGGTGGGGATATGCTATGAGTATAATATCTAACTGTTGTAGACTCTCTCTGTCTTCAATTCTGATATTCACTTATATTACACTAAAAAAACAAACCATATGAAACTACACTTACCTAAGTCGCTTCGCGCTGCTCTGTTAGCCTGTTTGGCTGCCATTGCCCCCGTCGCCACAACTGTTGCTACATCCAGCATGATTGCTGGGACATTTGCCCTTACCGTCGCGCCCAATACCGCGCTAGGTACTGATTATTACATGAATGATTATGCTAGTGCGGTTAATACTAGTTATTCTTTCTATACGGCTGCCACTGAGGATGGCAATGGTTCAGCAGTAGCATGGGAGTCTGCCTTGGTCTCTAATTCTGTTCTCGTCTTTGCGACGGATGCGCAATATTTAGCAGCCGTAGGTGTTGAGAAGACAGGTAACGGGGTTACCGATTATAATATTGCTTCGGGTGGGTCATCTATTGGTGGTATTACTGTGATGGATGGTGTTACTGGCTACTCGTATGGTAATTCCTCTTCGAGCTTTACCCGAGCTTCAACCTTGTATGCAGCAGACTCTTCTGACTCTGCCGAATTTACGATTTACGAGGACTTCCTCTATTACAATGCTTGTACGTCTTCTTCTTCTGGCTATAACAGCTTGTATCTTTCTGTTGATGCCAATATCAATCTTTACGATGACGCGACCTTTACCATGCAAAACTGGGTGCTCAGCGTCTCTGGTGATGTTGACGCAACCGTGAATATTACTGGCTCTGGTACCTTTGCTTACACCTTCACCTTGAGTTCAACGCTCTCCCAATTGAGCTATGGACTCACCCAAAATGACTGGGTCGTTGGCAAAGGTGCTACCTTTGATTTGAGCGCGAATGATGCCGCTTACTTAACGAGCATCCTTGGTACTGGTACCTTAACTCTTGATGGGGGTACCTTAAATTTGATGAGTTCCGCAAACTTGGGTTCGACTCTTGCCGTGACATCCAATGGAGGTACCATCACCACGGGTGATGGCAACTTGACCTTGTCTGGTGTTATTGCTCTTAGTAGTGGTGCTGGAACCATTGACATGGACGATGCGGCTGTTACCTTGGCGAGCGGTATTACTCTGGATTTTGACAGCGATTGGGAAAGTGGTACCTACACTTTGCTCACCGATGTTAGCAGCGTAACTGGTTTAGATACAGAGTTAACGATTACGGGTGTCTCTGTTGGCACGAGCGTCGCTTGGCTTTATAACGAGGATGCTGATACACTTAGCTTTGTCTATACCGTAAGTGATATTGAATTCTTGACTTGGTCCACTGGCGGAGCACTCAGCTTGGCTGAAGATGCCACTGGCTTTGATAATGAAGGAACCTTTAACAGCGGTGATGCTCTCGTCATTGCTAGTGCCGATGTCGATATCGTTTTGACTGGCAGTGTTACGGTGCCTTACTTGAGCGTTGCCGATGGTGTCAGTGTGAGCTTGACTACAGGTGGAAATAGCCTGAGCTTGGCAGCCGTCGCATTGGGCGATGGCAGTACCCTGACCATTAAGGATGACGCCCTTTCTGCCTCCACCTCCTTTACAGATAGCTCCTCATCTTCCATCGTCGCTATTGATGCCAATGGTGCGAGCTTGAGCTACGGCGATGCCTTGAGTAGCTTTACTGGTATGCTTAAGGTCACCAGTGCTGATTTGGATTTATCTATTTCTGCCAACAGCCTCAGCCTTGCTTACTTGAGCATTGAAGCTGGCTCCAGCGTCAACTTGGGTGCGGCTACCTTGGGTTGCACCATTACCATGACGGGCTCTGATCATGCTACAACAACCCTGAGCACGAGTGCTTCGAGCATCTCTGCCTTGAATGTGATGGGTGGTACCGTGACCTTGGATATCTCTGCTTCAACGACCTTGAGTGCTGTTGCAGGTAGCGGTACCCTCGTGAAGACAGGCTCTGGCACCTTGACCCTCTCGGGCACCTCTTACAACACAGGCACCTTGCAAGTTAAAGAAGGTACCTT
>JAWXTZ010000263.1:0-2098 GCA_044433085.1 Akkermansia sp. | reverse complement strand
AGGACCATAGGTTGCACGACGCTCCAGCTCCTTGCTCTTGACGTCGCGGCGGAAGTCTTCGACAAAGGCACTGCTACCACCCAAGCCTTGCTTGAGGGCTTGAATGCGCCAGCAGCTGAGCAAGTCCCATTGCTGGGTCTCATCATTGTAAATGTAGCCAGCGAGTTGGCGGAAGTCTTCGCCATCCATCTTTTCGGTCACCAGTGTACGGATTACCTGACCTTCCTTCCAGTCGACGACCTTCATGGATTTGCCGCCTGTGCCTTCGCCACCGAAGCGGTCAGAGAAGACGCCCTCACCCTTTTGCACGAGCTGAGCACGTTCAGATTCTGGGGCCGCGTGGGGGTTATCGCCCGAGTCTTGGGCATCCCAGATGGAGAAGATTGCAACGCGCTTTACTTCCTTGCCTTGGTGAATCTCTTGAACGCCAATGTAGCCAGAGCTAAAACAATTGATTGAAAAGTAAGTGCCATCCGCGCTCTTTTCGATGACTGCTTCTGTATAGGCAGCGGTGTGAGCTGCAATGGTAGGCAGGTAGTTCAAGTGAACGGAAGTACACTGACGTTTTGCCATATTCTCAGGAGCCCAGTAGTCTGAGTAGCGGTCGGCTTTTGCCATAGGGGCAGCAAGCGTGCCGAGGACCATCAGCAGGGCTAATGTCTGAATAGGTTTTTTCATACGCGCAAGATTGTCCTATATGAATCGCTCTTTGTCAAGATAAATCAGGGTAGAGCCCATGCTAGGGAGGTAAAAAAACCCCCGACTAAGCGGTGCTTAGCAGGGGGCGTTAAGAGGGGAGGTGAGAGGGGTTTAGTTAGAGAATGTAATGGTTGTGCCGTAGGGGTAGCTGTAGGTGCCATCGGTCACAGAGATGCCAGTGTCGCTATAAACATAACCTGCAGTAGAGCCTGTGAACTTGACAACGATGGTACGTGTGGTGAAATTCGTCAGGGCATCAACATTGGTGCTACTTGCATTGTAGTACAGGGTGATGGTCTTGGTGCGAGCATCGAGAGCGGATTCTAAGTAGGTGTAAATACCATAGGCATCAGAGAGCCCATCGGTGTTGTCGACAGTCGCTGTGTAGGTGAAGTTGTAATAAGTGTTGGTGCCCGCCGCATCGGCTGTACCCGAATCACCTAAGGTGAAGACATCACCTGTAGCCATCGCCATTGCAGTAGGGCGAATAGGGGTGAAACCATCGGCATCAGTCGCATCATCGTTAGAGCAAGAACTGACAAGAACGGATGTGCTCAGCATAGCTGTAGCACCTACACAAGCAAATAAAAAGTTTTTAAATTTCATCAGGTATAAAAATATCAATTAGCCATTAATAGGTCAAGTCAAAAAAACAAGAAAATGCCAAGCTATCAATCAGAAATGACTCTTTTTACCGAATATTTCTATAGACAGCCTCACAAAAAAGTGTAGAATTATACCTGAACTCCTTTTGTGCGGAGCCTTAACTGCATGAAAAATGCAGCTAGGCACGCTCTGAAAAGGACGGCTATCAAGAGCTTTGTACCCGATTCAAAATATTCCATCACATTCACTATGAATAAGTCATTCTCGCGATTCATTCGCAACAGTGCCGTCATCGCCATGTCGGCGGTGAGCAGCTTAGCAGGCACCCAAAGTGCTCAGGCAACGCCTGACTACAACCTCATCGGCAAAAATGTTGCCATGGTGTTGCAAAATGGGCATTTTTCCAAAACAAAGTTCAGCAGTGAGCTCTACCAAAAGTTTTTAGATCAATACCTCAAGACACTTGACCCCACCAAGCTCTACTTCACCCGAGTTGACATAGACGGATTTAACGCCAAATACGCAGACAGCTTTGGCGATTACCTGCTCACGGGCGAAACGCAGGTGCTGGCGGAAGAAATCCATGCCATCTACCTTGAGCGTGCTCTGGCACGCATCAGCAAGGCCATGGAGCTGGTCACATCCTACAAGGAGAACATGCCCAGCTTTGAGAGCAAGCGTACCACCGCGCGTACACGCCGCGACCTACCCTGGGCAGCTGATGAGGCCGAGCTCGACCAAGTCTGGCAAGACCAGATTCAGGACATGATGCTCACCGAAATCCTCCGCCGCG
>JAWXTZ010000262.1:0-2099 GCA_044433085.1 Akkermansia sp. | reverse complement strand
TCAGGCGTCGCCTTCACCCGCAACCCCGCCAGCGGAGAAAACGTCTTCTACGGTGAGTTCCTCATCAACGCCCAAGGTGAAGACGTTGTGGCCGGTGTTCGCACACCATCCCCAGTGGCAGCACTGGCTCACGTCATGCCAGCCGCCTTCGAAGAACTCTGCGAAATCCGCAAGACCCTCGAAGCCCACTTCCACGACATGCAAGACTTTGAGTTCACCATCCAAGATGGCAAGGTCTACATGCTCCAAACCCGCAACGGCAAGCGCACAGGTGTTGCCGCCTTCCGCATCGCATGTGATATGGAACGCGCCGGCCTCATCGACTGGCAAACCGCCGTCAAGCGCATCCCAACCGACCAAGTTGACCAACTGCTCGCCCCCATCTTCAGTGGCGACGCCATCCGCGCGGCCAAGTGCATCGCCACCGGTCTACCAGCGGGTCCAGGTGCCGCCTCTGGCCACGTCTACCTCAACGCCCTTCGTTGCATCGACGCCGCTGCCCGCGGTGAAAAGGTTCTGCTTGTGCGCCAAGAAACATCGCCAGAAGACCTTCGAGGCATGATTGCGGCAGAGGGCATCCTCACCGCTCGCGGTGGTGTCTCCAGCCACGCGGCCCTCGTTGCCCGCCAAATGGGTAAAGTCTGCGTCTGCGGTGCAGAAAGCCTCAACATCGACTACCACAACCGCATGATTAAAGTTGGTAAAACCGTCATTAAGGAAGGCGATTACCTCTCCATCGACGGCACACTGGGCAAGGTCTTCCAAGGCAAGGTAGAAACCTCACCATCCGAAATCATCCAAGTCCTCATCGACGGCAGCCTCAAGCCAGAACAAAGCGAAACCTACCAAAACTTCGCCCGCGTCATGGAATGGTGCGCCAAGACCACCAAGATGGGCGTCCGCACCAATGCTGACTCCCCAAGCCAAGCCAAGGCCGCCATCGCCTTTGGAGCCATCGGCATCGGCCTGTGCCGCACCGAGCACATGTTCTTCAACGGCAACCGCATCGACTTCATGCGCCAAATGATTCTCAGCCGTCAAGTCTCCGACCGCAAGTTGGCACTCGACAAGCTGCTGCCCTTCCAAAAGAGCGACTTCAAGGGCATCTTCAAGGCCTTGGCGGGGCTTCCTGCAACCATCCGCCTGCTGGACCCACCACTCCACGAATTCTTGCCACAAACTCGTGAACAGCAAGATGACTTGGCTGAAAAATTCGGCATGAGCTCCGAAGCCATGACACGCCGCGTCAGCGAGCTGCATGAATTCAACCCCATGCTCGGTCACCGTGGCTGCCGCTTAGGCACCGCCTACCCAGAAATCACCGAAATGCAAACCCGCGCCATCATCGAAGCCGCGATTGAAGTACAACAAGAAGAAGGCTTTGAAGTGAAGCCAGAAATCATGGTACCACTCATCGCCTTCAAGAAGGAGCTGGAACTGCAAAAGCAAATCATCGACAAGATTGCCAAGCAAGTCTTTGCCGAAAAGAGAACCAGCGTCAGCTACACCGTCGGCACCATGATTGAAATTCCACGTGCCTGCGTGACCGCAGACCGCATCGCAGAGAACGCAGACTTCTTCAGCTTTGGCACCAACGACCTCACCCAAACCGGTCTGGGCATGAGCCGAGACGACTCGGGTGCCTTCCTCCCCATCTACGAAGAAAAGGAAATCATCCAAAAGAACGTCTTCGCCAGCATCGACCAAGGCGGCATAGGCGAACTCATGCAGATTGCAACCGAACGCGGCCGCAAGACCAAGCCAGAGCTCAAGCTCGGCATCTGCGGTGAGCACGGTGGTGATCCTGACTCGGTTAAGTTCTGCCACAAGCTTGGTTTGAACTACGTCTCCTGCTCGCCCTACCGCGTACCAACAGCCCGCCTTGCCGCCGCGCAAGCCGCGTTGCTCGACGCCTAATAGCGGATAGCAAACACTTCAAAGTCGCCTCAGGAGTAATCTTGGGGCGACCTTTTTTTAATTAGTAATTAGTAATTAGTAATTGAAATAATGTGCCCTTACGGGCAAGAAAAGCGGAGGCTGAGCGGAGGCTAAGCGAAGGCTGAACCATTAAAAAAGGCGCATGCAAGAGCCTAGTGCAG
>JAWXTZ010000261.1:0-2099 GCA_044433085.1 Akkermansia sp. | reverse complement strand
AAGCATCTTCATCGCCATAAAGTTACCGCCGTCGGCTGCTTGACGAAGGGCGGACAGTGCCTTTTCGTGGTCTTTTTCCACCACGCGTCCCTCAAGAAAACTCATGGCTAAGACAAAGAGTGCCACATGGTCACCGCTTTGGGCAGAAACCTCAAGATCAGCCAAGTCCTTATGACTGCGCAGGGTGACAAAATACAGGCGCGCCAGCTGATTTTGAGCTTCAGCATGCCCAGCAAAGGCAGCTTTGCGCAGCAGTTCAGCACCTTCGGTTGGGTGACCTGCCTTCAAGCAAGCCATTCCTTTTAAAAATTCGTCGGTTTGGATATCGAGTTCGTCGCTCATGATGATGGGCACCACGTTATCAGATAAGGACTTTTTAGTCAAGCTTGCAGCGGAAGGAATCACGCATTTTTTGCCGAGCCATCTTCTGAACCCTCGCGGATAAAGCACCCTTGGTCACCTGCTTAGGCAATTGCCGAACAAGCCCCTTAATGTGCTGGTGCATCACCTTGTTGAGCATCACGAGCTTGAGCGCGTTTGTTGAGCAAGCGCACAAGCAAGACGGGACCTAAGAAGCACAGAATGAGCACCGCTGGGATAAAGCCATAAAGGAAGGTGTTGATGTAGCGGCTGCATGTTTCATCACCAGCATCACTACCCGCCTTCCACCAACGGTAGGCAAGCGTGGGGTTCCAATCCATATCCGAGTTGGTGTTGAGGTGCAGCAGCCCCCGACGCGCCATGGCTTGGGCAACACCTCGGTCGCTCGCGGTGACGTACCAGTAGTCGGCAAGCGACTGCTCCCCTTCCCGCTCGTAATAATAGGCGAGTTCTAAGGGGGCAAGTTGGGAGTTGAAACGCTCTGCAGCCGTGGTCAACAAAGCGACACCTTGCTGGGCGTCCTTCTCCAAGCCCTCGCCTTTGAGCAATAAAGTACCGAGACGAGTCATCGCCTGTTCTTGCGCCATGGATGCGGCTTGTTGGTAGAAGGGAACAGCTTCAGCGAGCTTGCCTGATTGCTCCAATCGACTTGCTTTTAGCATAATAGCATCTGCAATATTACCTTTACAGGCCTGCTCCAAAAAAGCATTTCCCTTTGCTTCGTCCTGTTCGCGCCCCTGCCCATTCAAGTAGGCACAGGCTGTTGCGTAGGCCATCAGCCCATCGTTAAATTGGGTAGCGAGTGTTTCCGCATAATTGATGGCGCGTTGCTCATCGCGCGGCAGAAGTTGACCATCGGCAAAAAGCTTGAAGAGTTGCACATAAGCCCAGCGATTGTTGAGGCTTGCGGCCAATTCCAACTGGGCAATGCCTGCATCCATCGCAAGCTCGCAACCTTGGGCTTGCAGTTGCATCATACCGAGCCAATAAATGGCATCGGAGTTGTTGGGGTCTTTCGCGACTTGCTCACTGTAGAGCTCATAAGCGCGGGTGTAGTGCTCTTGGGCGAGCTCGGCCTGCTCGTTTTCTTTAAAGATTTCTGCCAAGATGTAGGCAGCACTGGGCTCCCCAGCTGCGGAGGCGGAGGCAAACCAAAGCTGAGCCTGCTCCAAATCGAGCGGAAACATGTCGCTACCTTGCAGGTAGGAGGCAGCTAAGCGCAGCATGGCCTTTGAGTCGCCATTTTTCGCTTTCTGCTTGAGAATTTCTTCGTATTTGCTTGACCACTCCTTTGCTTGTTCAAGCTCATTACTAGCGGCATAGCGCATGTAGAGTTGCCTTGCTGAATAGGCATCACCCGCATCGGCATCTTTTTTGAGAACATCGAGACTGCTTTCAACCTGAGCATCCGTCACGGCAGCTGTAAGAGGGAGGATGGATAGTGTCGTAAGAAGGAGAAAGAGGGAGCTTAAGTAGTGTTTGAGCTTCATGCTAGTGAGACGTAGAGCTTGAGAAATTTGTTGAAAAAAAGCCAGGAAGCAGCATGCTTCCTGGCTTGTAGAAATGATTGTTTAGTCTTGGCGACCAAAGGAGCGACGTGGGCCACCGGAGTTGCCACGATTACCACCGAAGGATGGACGGTCTCCGAAGCTGCGACGTGGGCGGTCTCCACCAAAGGATGGGCGGTCACCGAAGTCACGACGTGGGCGGTCTCCTCC
>JAWXTZ010000260.1:0-2102 GCA_044433085.1 Akkermansia sp. | reverse complement strand
CCATCATCCATGGGATTTCGGCATCCATGCTCTCAGGCACAAAGGCAAAGTAGACGTAGGAGAACCAAGCGGCGGCCGCCAGCATGAGGAAGGACAAGCCCTGCTTGAGCGATTCCATCCACGCGCCGGGGCGGGGCAGGATTTGAATCAGCGGTGGGAAGATGGCAATGACGATGTATGGGAAGGCGAGCCCCAGTGCCATGAAGCTCATGGCAAGGATGAGCCAGAGGGCGGGCAAGGCCATCGCCAAACCGATGGCGGGTCCGAGGAAGGGCGCCGCACAAGGCGTGGCAACCAAGGTCGTGAAGAGCCCTGAGAAGAAGGAGCCTGATAGGCCCTTTTTCTGCTGCAAGTTTTGCCCCGCACCCGTTGCCGTGACACCAATCTCAAACATGCCATACATGCTCAGCCCCAGCACGAGCAGAATGAGCACCAAGACGTAGTTGACCCACGCGCTCTGCGTCCACGTTGCCCAAGAGCGATCGGCTGAACCCGCGTCATTGCTCAGCGTGTTCCACCATTCCGACCATGGCTGGTTGGCAAACACCTCCCATGAGCTCACCACAATCAGACCGAGTGACAGAATCCAGAAGGAGACGAGCACCCCGACTACAAAAGTCATGCTGTGTAAAAAGACCTTCGCGCGGGAGCCACCAGCGAGCTCAACAAAGCTCATCACCTTGAGGCCCAGCACTGGGAAGACACAGGGCATCAGGTTGAGGATGAGCCCCCCGAGAAAGAGCATGCCGATGATGGATACAAAGTCAGCGGGCAGGGCAGCAAGGCTGTTAGCCGTGGCGGGTTCCGCTGCAGAGGCTTCCGCCACAGGGCTGAGGGGCAAATTGACTTGCGCACTCATGTCGCCAGCTTTCAGGATACCTTGAAGGGCGACCGACTTTTGAGTGGGCGTGGGGTACATGGAGTCCTTCCCTTCGTTGAGAGGAAGCACCAAGCTGTAGATATCGCCCTCCTTGCTCAGCTTTTGCCCGGCCAGTGGGTCGATGCTGTTATCATCAGAGAAGAAGTAAGCCTCCGTCACCTCGGCTGGGGTTTGAAATTTCAGCGTGATGCTCGTCTCACCCACTTCAACATCAAACTGCATGGAGCTGTCACCCAAGACCTCCACACGAGCCTCGGCACCGGACCAAGCCGGGTTGGCGGCGGCATCTCCAAGGGTGAGTTTAAGCGTGGCGGTCGAATCGGTCGGGGCATCGCAACCCGTCTCGCAGCAGAGCTGCGCGGTGGAGGTGATGCTGAACTCAGCCTCGGCAGGGGCGTTCTCCTCAGGAGTCACCAGCCAGACGAATTCGGCGTGGCTGTAGCTATAAGAAACGCCAAGGGCGTTGACATCTCGCTTGGGGACGCCCCAGTAAGGTCCCTCAACCGCGAATCCCTCGGGGGCTTGCATGCTCAGCTCTAAGGGGAGCCCCACGGTGGCAGGGTTGCGGTAGTAGGCATGCCATGGCTTTTCAAAATCCAGCGTGTAGCCTATGTAGAAGGACTCGCCTTTTGCGTAGCTCAGCGTGCTAGTCGAGGCGGCAGCTGTAATTTTGGAGGTGGGAGCGTCCCCCTGCATGAGGGCAGAAAAACCACCCATGCCAAAATCCTGTGCCATCACAGGGCTAGAGTTCAAGGTAAGAGCAGCGAATAGGGAAAATAAAATGCAGCGAGGTGCTATCATGTTGTTAGTATATCAATTTAAGTTAGGGCTGTCAAAGGGAGAATCACACAGCCTCTGTCTCCTTAGGTGTGATGACAAGAAAGAGCATGGTCCAGCCCGAAAAAATCATCTCCACCGCAATGAGCGTTCCGACAAACCACATACTCGACCCTGGCCACGTGACACAGACCACACCACCGAGTAAGAGGGCGACAAAAGAACTGGTGAAACGCCATGCGCTGCCCGCCGTCCCGCGCATGCCCAGCGAAATCACAAATCGCATGCAGCCCGCAGACAAGAGCAACAGCCCTAAGGTGAGCGTCCAGAATGACAAGGCCCATGCTGTCTGGAACAGCATCATAGCCGCGATGAGAAAGTAAAGCAAGGCGGTGGCGGCATTCCACAGCCTTGCCTCCTTGTCCTGAAAAAACTGAACCAAGCG
>JAWXTZ010000259.1:0-2107 GCA_044433085.1 Akkermansia sp. | reverse complement strand
CAACTTAACCACGCGCCTCATCGCAGGAGCCAAGAGCGACCCCAGCACCCACTACCTCATCATCGCGGGGCGCATGGATGTCGAGCGCGTCCAAAAGATTGCTGAAGGGCACGCCAACATCCACGTCGTCGGCTTCTGCTCCCAGATGGACTTGGCCTACGCCGCCTGTGATGGCGTGATTGCCCGCTCTGGCGCCTCCACCCTCTGCGAGCTCTCCGAGCTGGGCAAAGCCTGCCTGCTCGTCCCCTTCCCCTTTGCGGCTGACGACCACCAAACATTCAACGCCAAGGCCTACGTCGTGCACGATGCCGCCTGCATGTGCCCGCAAGACGCGCTCTCGCCCGAACAAATTGTCAAATTTGTGCAGAGCAAGGTCAAGGATGGCGAGGCACGCCAAGCGATGGAAGAGGCCATGCGAGCCCTCTCTCACCCCACCGCCGCCGCGAAGATAGCCGACATCATCCTCGCTTAAGCAGAGATTAACAGCCATGAAGGTCCACATCTCCATCAGCGAACAGCGACTCAGCTGTGGGGAGCAAAGCTACCCCATCTCCAGCGGTAAAGCGGGGACGGGGAGCGAAGAAGGCTCAGGCAAAACCCCCTTGGGGCGATTCCGCATCGCCAGCAAGCACGGCAGCAACGCGCCCAGCAACACCATCTTTGTCGGGCGACTGCCCATTGGGCTCTACCCCGATGAGCTGCCAGCAGGCGCGAAGGAAGGCATCCTCGCCCGCATCCTCACCCTCGATGGGCTCGATGCCAGCAACGCCAACACCATGGCGCGGTACATCTACATCCACGGCACCAGCGACGAGGCGCACATCGGGCAGCCCGCCAGCCTAGGCTGCATCCGCATGCGCCCCCCCGACATCATCGAGCTCTACGACCAACTCGCCCTAGGCGATGAGGTGAGCATTGAGTTTTTCTAATTAGTAATGAGTAATTAGTAATTACTAATTACTCATTAAATTATTGTGGATTGCAATCAACAGTAGACTGGCAGCAAGCCATCGCCTCCAAGAACCAGAGCGTCTTGCAGTAATTCTCAAGCTGGTCTTCGAGCAGGGCGACCACATCGTAAAGGTCATCGGCATCGGCGGCGCGGCGTGCCTCCTCGGCCTGCAACTTGAGCGACTTGATGTCAGCTAGCACAATGACCAAGGCATCGCTCACGCAGTACTGCTGCGACTCCAGCTCCGTGACCGTGGCGTGAGCCAAGTAATCCTTGAGGCTCGCCAGCGGGAAGCCGTGGTGCATCTTGATGCACTCAGCAATATCATCCAAGGCATCGCCAAAGCCCTTATAGAGCACTTCGAGATACTCATGGGTCGATTTAAAATTGACGCCTACAATATTCCAATGCAGGTTGTGGATTTTTATATACATCACGCCAAGATTGGCGAGGTAATCATTCAATTGGCTCGTTAATTCAGTTTTCATATCTTTAGGATGACGCATCTTGGCGTCGCCCTAAGCCTAGTGACTAACAAGCCCAGTCGCAAGGAGTTAGAATATCAATTGGGGGCTTCTATTTTCTCGCAGACCAAAATCGCGAGAGGTTTTTGGGGAGGATTTTTTGCATTTTTGAAGGAGTATAGTAACTATTCGACGAGAAAATGGACAAAATACGTCCAAAAGACCTCGCGAGATGGGCTGTTACGTGATTTTTCTAATGTGCTATGGTTTTAAGACGAGAAATTAGAAGCCCTCAATTAGCAAAGGACTTGTAATCAAAGGCGACAATGCGCTCCACAATGCGCTGGGCCTTGCTCACATCGCGCTGCCTCAAGGCGGCGATGAGCTCATCGTGCAGCGCAATCGCCTCGGGCTCATACTGACGCTCTGCCAGCAAGGCGCTGAGGTGGCGGCCTAAATGCCCTGCGAGAACGCGGTAAATCTGACTTAAAATCGGGTTGCGGGCGCTATCCGCAATCAGGCAGTGAAAGGCGAGGTCCGCCTCAATACCCTCCCCCTGCCTCTGCTTGCAGATGGCGAGTGCCGCCTCCATCGCGCGGAGGTCCTCCTCGCTTCGGTTAGCGGCGGCGAGCTCGACGATGGCCTTCTCCATCGCGAGGCGAGCCTCTAAGATGCGGTGAAGGTCGGTATC
>JAWXTZ010000258.1:0-2116 GCA_044433085.1 Akkermansia sp. | reverse complement strand
ATAAATTTATGTAATCCACCTACTTCATGGATGAGTTTATCACCTGTTCTCACGTGTAAATGGTAGGTGTTGTGGATGCCGGGTTCACCGTTGTCCCAGACGGCTTCGGCCATCTTTTGGAGCAGTTCCGTCGCACGGAAGGTGTCTTGGATGTGGTGTGGGTTGGTGACCCAGCGTGTGTGGGTGTTGCCGTTGGTTTCCACAGCCTTCCAGAAGTCGCCCTTGAGGGAAACCGAGTGGTTGGCGTTTTGGTTGGAGAGGGTTTCACCGTAGAGCAAGCCATCCATGTGGGGGTCAAAGTCCACATCTGTAGCGAGTGGCAGGGCAAGAATCACGCGGGCGGCTGCACGCTCGGCATGGGAGCCAGAGAGGAGCTTGCCTTCGGCAATCTTGTGCAGGGCGAGGTGAACATTGTGCTCGCGAAGAATGACCTTGGCGACGTCTTCCTGCTTTTGCTTAGCTTCGATGAGGCTGAAGATATCGGGGTGGTCTGAGTACATGAGCACCATACGAGCGGCGCGGCGTGTCTTACCACCAGAGCGAATTGCACCAGCCATGCGGTCCCAACCACGGTCAAAGCTGATGGGACCAGAGGATTGACCCTTACCACGTATGGGCTCGAAGGAGGAGCGCATGGAGGAGATGTTGATACCCACACCCGAGCCGCTGGCAAAGACGCGACCTTCGGTGACCAAGTGGTCGAGGATGTCGTCCATATCGTCCTTGACCTCGGTCAGAAAGCAAGCGGAGCACTGTGGGTACTCGTAGGTGCTACCCAGTTGGTGGGTCTTGAGGTTACCCTTGGTGCCCTTGGTGTGGAAGGACTTGGAGCCGTGACCGGTAAAGCGCTCGCGCAGGTCTGGGCGACCCCAACGCCATTGTTCCCAGTGACCGATGTTGAACCAAACGGGGGAGTTGGGAGCCCAGATTTGGTTGACGAGCATGAACTTGATTTCTTCGTTGAAGACGCTGGCGTCTTCCAAGTCCATGAAGTAGCCTTCCTCCCAACCCCAAACGGTGTAGGTGTTGGCGATGCGGTCAAAGATTTGACGGAAGCTTTCTTCATACTCTGGGCTACCAGCTTCGGCACCGAAGAGGTACTTGTCGGAGGTGATGCGAACGGCGTTTTCGTCCCAGTGGGCTGGGGTTTCGACTCCGAGGCGTTCGTAGATGGTGCCGCCTGTCTTCCAGTCGCGGATGACGATGTCGCGTCGGCCCCACTGAACTTCGTCATAGGGGTGTACTTTTTCGGAGGAGAAGAGGCGGGTGAACTTCAGGCCGCCAATCAAACTTTTGCGGCTTGGGAGAATGAGGGTGCGACCATCGCGCAGGGCCAAGGTCGTCTGAGAAAGCAGCGTTGCTTGTACGGGTTCTTTGGTAGTGGGCATTCGGGTTATCTGTGTTGAAATCGGGGTGAATCCTATACGAATTTCAAAATAAAGTCAACAAGATTTCTTTTCTCGCGACTCAACAACTTGATTAAGTTTTTCAAACCATACACCACATCTTGTGTTTTTGGGATTTTTCGAGGCATATTTCTTCAAGCTGTACCCCCACAAAAAGGGGCAATTTTTTTTAGTTAAAAAACGCAGCCCAACAATGCATTTTTTGCTTGCCATGGCTGCTTTAAATTCAAAAAAACGCCAGAGCCCGCTATTGCTCTTGCATCTCGCAAGGGCTGAGCTCATAATAGTGACATGACTCAAGCTTGCCCAGCCAAGGAGCTCCAAGAAATCCTCAAATCCGTTTCGCGCAGCTTTTACTTAAGCATGGTGTTTTTACCCCCTGCCATGCGTGCACCCATCTCATTGGCTTACCTGCTTGCCCGAGCCAGCGACAGCGTGGCAGACAGCTCTAGCGCTGAGCTTGACCTACGCCTCCGCACCCTGCAAGAGATGCAGCAAGCCATCGCTGGCGAACTGAACGAGGAGGCGCGACAGCCGCTCTTAAACGCGCTGCAAGGCGAGCTCGCGCAAGCCCAGAGCAAGCCCTCAGAGGCAAAGCTGCTGCAGGTCTTTGGCGACTGCCTCCATCTGCTAGAGACCAGCCCTGCGGGCGAGCAAGAGCTCATTGGCAAGGTGCTCCAAACAATCATCGAGGGGCAATGTTGGGATAT
>JAWXTZ010000257.1:0-2123 GCA_044433085.1 Akkermansia sp. | reverse complement strand
GGTCCAGCCACCATCGATAACCCACTTATCGAGCATGCTCTTTTTTTCGGCACCACCGGCGGCGGCTTCCGCCTCTTGTGCGGATACAGTCATTGCGAGGGAGGAGATTGCAGCTACAGAGAATGCAGTTGCACGGACAATGGAACGAGTAAGCGTTGCTTTCATAATCTTAAAATTGCTAACAAGCAGTTGTGATGTCTCCTATTTAAACCCAAAAGGAGCATGATGGCAAGCTCATTTTTCACCCTCGCAAAAAAAAACCAAATAGGCTTTTTAGTGCTCGTGAACTCTAACTTGCCTAGATTGCTTGCTTTTCGTGAGTTGTGTGCAAATTTCACATGTGGGATTGCAGCCCCTAGCGGTGCAGATATGACGCCCCCAAAGCACCATCTGAAGGTGCAGGAGACCCCAATCTTGACGCAAAAATATTTTTTTAAAATCTTCTTCGACTTTTTCGACGCTTTTTCCGCGGCTCAAGCCCCAGCGTTTGGCGACTCGGAAGATGTGTGTATCGACGGCGAAGGCGGGGTAGCCGAAGGCTTGGCTCATGACGACGGAGGCTGTTTTGTGCCCCACGCCGGGCAGTGCCTCCAAGTCCTCAAAGTTGTCGGGCACCAGACCGCCGTGTTTTTCGACGAGCATTTGCGCCATGGCGACTAATCGCTCAGATTTGCCCTTAGCGAGCCCGCAGGTGGCAATGCAGCTTAGGATGTCGGCAACATCGCAACGCGCCATGCTAGCGGCATCTGGAGCCATTGCAAAGAGGGCAGGGGTGACGATGTTCACCCGCGCATCGGTGCATTGGGCGGAGAGCACCACCGCAACGAGCAGCGTAAAGGCGTCGCTGTGGTCAAGCGGAATATCAGGCGAGGGAAATCGCTTGTTAAGCTCCGCCTGAACGATGGCAGCTCTTTCGCGTCGTTTCATTCAATTGACACCTTATTACTTCAATTAGCAATGAGCAGTTAGCATTGAGCAATTGTAAGCTAGCGCCCTTACGGGCGGGGGGGGGGATGCTAAGCAAGTGCTGAGGCATGGGCTTTGCATCCCTGCCCGATAGGGTACACTATTTCAATTACTAATTACTAATTAGTTTAGCGTTGTCCATTCATGCCGCCGAAGACGCCTAAGGTGGCGTCACCTTCATCCTTGGTGATGGTGTTCCAAGACTTGGTGCGGTTGGAGCTGCCTTCGGGACCTACGACCTTGCGGGAGTTTGGTGGGGCTGTTTCGAGCGGGCGGCTGCAGGAGGACAGGGGGAGGATAAACGCGGCTGTGACGATAAGAAGTGCTTTTGTTTTCATGATAGAGGTAATTATTTTTAGATGCAGAAGCTGAAATTTTGTTGAAAAAAAGGTCGCTATCAGCGCGAAACTTGATAGCGACCCAAGATTGTTAAGATTGTTTAGTGACCCAAGATTGTTAAGATTGTTTAGTGACCCAGAGGGGTCTTGCGGAAGAGCTTGTCTCCGGCTTGGACGGGGCGACCAAGTGCCAAGGTCTCAACATCGTAGCGGGCAATAATCACGTTGCCATTGACGCTTTCGATTTCCAAAAGACCGACGGTGTTACCATTGTCAACACCGATGAGTGGGATGGTGTCGCCTGGGAGCAAGCCGTCCTTAGGGTCGGCAAAGAAGACGACGAAGTGCCAGCGGTGGTCCACGTCAGCAACGGTGTACTCGGTGGAGTTTTGGCTGTACTCTTCCTTGAACTTCTTTTGGATGGCGTAGATGCGCTTGAGGTCGATGTCTAACCCTGCAACGGAACTGGTGAGACCTTCACGCACGGTGATGGTTTCTTCGATGTTCTTGGCGAGGCCGTCGATTTCTTCCTTGGTGGTTTCTACGTAGTCCTTGACGGCTTGGGTGTAGGCGTTGAGGTCAGAGTCAGAGAGGTCAGGCAGTTGATCCTTCAAGTCGCCAGAGATTTCTGCCATGGCGGATTCATACTCGGCCTTCTTTTGTTCAACGCGAACCTTGGCGGCTTCGACCTTGGTATTCCAGTCAGCGAGCTCGTCTTTCTTGGCTTGCAAGTTGGCGGAGGCTTCATCACGCTTGTCGCTGGCGTCGTTCTTTTGCAAGCGTGATTGTTCGCTGGCGTCAACGGCTGTCTTACGAGCT
>JAWXTZ010000256.1:0-2130 GCA_044433085.1 Akkermansia sp. | reverse complement strand
GTCCCGTTCGCCACGCATGGCGTCGCTGCGTGCCCGCTAACGGCACCCGCAAGGATATTGAAGAGGTCTTCAGCTTCCTCACCAACTTGGCCAATAACAGCCTGTTTAATGCCGAGCAGCTGCAAGTCACCAACGGCATGAGCCACGTGGAAGAAATCCCTTGGCTGCGTAGCGAAGACCTCGGCGTCTTTGACTGCTCCGCCACCAATGGCACCGGTAAGCGCGCCATCAGCCCCAGCGGACACGTTCGCATGCTTGGTGCCCTGCAACCCTTCATCTCCGGTGCTTGCTCTAAGACCGTCAACATGCCTGTGGCTGCAACGGTTAAGGATATTTACGACTCCATCATCATGTCGCACGACTTCGGTGTCAAATGCATCGCCATCTTCCGCGCTGGCTCCAAGGCCAATGCCGTCTACATGGTCGATACACCTGAAACACGCCGCTTCAAGGCCGAACACGTTTGGGAACAACTCGTCGCCAGTGGTGAAGAAGCCATCGCCCAAATCGTCGCAGAGGCCAGCAAGCCCTTCCAACGCAAGCTGCGTGGTCGCCGCCTCGGTCAAACCGTCAAGTTCTCCGTCGGTGGACAACTCGCTGGTTACCTGACCGTCGGTGTCTACCCCGATGGTACCTGTGGTGAGGTCTTTGGTCGCCTCGGTCAGGTCGGTTCCTTCGCCTCCGGTATGTTTGAAGCTTACTGTAAGCTGCTCTCATCCGCGCTGCAATTCGGTGTGCCCCTTCGCGAAGTCATCAACGGATTCCGCTCCTACTCCTTCGAACCATCGGGCTTCTGCCGCGTCGGTGACGATGACGAGGACGGTGTTTGCTCCGAAATTCGCTCCTGCTCCTCCGTCGTGGACTTGATTTCCAAGATACTCGCTTGGTTGTTCCCAGAAACGAACGGCTACCGCCTGCGCGACATGTACACCAACTGCATGAGCCCCGCCATCAGCGCTGACTCCAGCGTCAACGTGCTGCCCCTGCACAGCATGAGCAGCAGCCTGAGCGCGGCCTCCCGCACCGTGACTCCCAAGCTGCCCGCAGCTGAGGAAGAACTGCCCGAAGGCAACGGCCTGAACGGTGCCGCCATCTGCCCACAATGCCATGCCTTGGCCTACGTGCAGGATGGTAAGTGCAAGTCCTGCCGAGCCTGCGGTTACAAGGACGGTGGTTGCGGCGAATAAGCCCAATACCAACTTAGTTGAAATCAACAGAGCAGCCCAAGCCAGTAGGTTTGGGCTGCTCGATTGTTTTGAGGAAACATCACATCGAGACACTCTGAAAGTTGCTGAACAGGATACGTGTAGTAATATCAATAACTAACGTAATGATATTGACCTTTCGTTATGAATGGGGTATCATCAGTTTGAGTTAACTTGATAGTATTATTGCGGCATGTTAGCGCAATTTTTGAGTTGTTCGTGTATTTGTTTTTATTGTCAATATATGGAGATGGTATCATTAAAATCAAAACTTCGCTTTTTCTTTAGTAAAGCTCAGTGGGTAGCCTTGATTTGCTATATCATTTTGCTATTGCTTTTTCAACCTCATTTCATGGGGAATGATAATTTGAATTTTTCACTTGCGTTTATGTGGGGGGAAGCCTCACCACATACCATGCATATGTCTTATTTATTGAGCTATCCTCTCGCGTGGATTTCTGCTTGTTCTCCCCCAATCGATCCGTATACATTTTTTATCTATATTTTATGTGTAATCAATAGCTGGCTTATTGGTAAATACGTGATAAGAACTCAAGGTAATCCAAAGTTAGTACATGCATTATCTTACGTTTTTCTGGTTTATCTTTTTTTTAATTATTTCCTTATTGTCGAATATGCTATTATTAGTTTTATTACGATGGGGTGTGCCTGTCTTTATCTCATTGAGAGCACAAGGAAAAAAGACTCAATTCATGAGGTTCTTGCAGCACTACTGCTCATTACTGGCGCCGCTTTGCGCTATGACAGCTGTCTAGGAATCATTCCCTTTCTCGCGGTATGTATACTGATTGAATTCAGAGGTGGCAATAAACGTTTTCTTGCAGCTTCAGCTGTTTGTTTATTCTCTATTATTTCTATTTTTGGCTTACAGAGACAACTGTCTAATACAAGTCTTTGGGGAAGT
>JAWXTZ010000255.1:0-2135 GCA_044433085.1 Akkermansia sp. | reverse complement strand
ACATCTCAGGCACTGGGAGTCTCGAAAGCGTGGACTACGACATCCGCTTAGACGTCGACTCCTCCACAATGGGTGATCGCGCCGCCATTAGAATTTCTGGTACAAATGCTTCCATGGGCGACTTAGAGGAGGGCACAAGCATCACGGTCCTGAGGAACAATACCAGCAGCGATGGTAGCACCAACAAGGACTACGTTTACGGCATCACCTGCGCCTCAGGGAGCGTAGGTGACATCAATGGTGACATCTATGTCAGTACCACAGGGAGTACTGGTGCCTATGGCATCAACATAGCGGTTAGCTATGGATCTTTAGGCGTCATACGCGGCACCATCACAGCCAGTGTAGAGTCTACCAATCAGAACGCTTTCGGCATCAGATTTACAAGCATAAACGAGGACATGTCTGTCACCTTCGGGGCGGGAGCGGAAGTCATCACCATACGCGGAGAAAGCGTTGGCACTGCCGTCCAGAACCCCCGTAGTCTCACCCTCAATGTAGAAAATTACTGCGCCAATAGTGAGTCCGTCACCCTCTACGGCAGCCTCGTTTCTACCTATGGTGACATCTATTTTGAATCGGGCAACTACGATATCACCTCTTCCTTGTGGACAGCGAAGTCGGTCATTTTCACCCAAAATGCAAGCGTCCTCCTTGCCGGTGAGCCAGATAGCCAGAGCAGCGCAGGGTGCATAAGCACCACAGCAACCCTCGTTTTTGAGCTTGAGCACGATGTCGATGGCGCCATCCTCACCCTTGCTGAGGACAGCTACTTCTCAGCGATGGAGAGCATCACCGTGCAACTCTCCGATGAGTTGTATGCCAAATATAGCGATTTAATCTCTGCTCAAGCCTGGGATGCCATCGACTTCCACATCATCGACGCCACGAGCGACATCTCGCTCGCCTGCATGGAGGATACCGAATTCTCCATCACCAATGCAGATGGCAGCATCACCTACGCCAGCGGGCTGAGCTACAGCGACTGCAACTTCGTCATCAGCAGCGGCAGCGGCGGCGACGGGAGCGACACCGACTTTGACGTCGTCCCCGAGCCCGCAACGAGTACCCTCAGCCTGCTCGCCCTGACCGCCCTGCTCGCCCGCCGCCGCAGAATGATTAACGCTTGACTCAATCGCGTTTTTCATCTATTTTAAAATAAATCATAGGATGAAAAAACGCCTTATACTTGTCCTGCTCCTCCTTTGTGCTCTCGCCTTTGCCCTTCTCCATGGGCAGCGGGAGCCGCAGCAGCATGTGCTCGCAGGCAAAGTCTTCGGGACCTATTACCGACTGGTCACTCATGAGGATATTGCCCCACTGCAAGGCGAAATCGACCAGCTCTTTGCCAGCATCAACCAAGAGATGAGCGTCTTTGAGCCCAGCTCACTCATCAATCAAATCAACGCCGCGCCCAGCGGGGCAAGTTTTACGCTCTCCCCCGCCCTCGCTCACTTGATGGCAGAGAGCAAGCGAGTCTACGAACTCAGCGGTGGCGCCTACGACCCCACGGTCGAGCCGCTGGTCGATTTGTGGGGCTTTGGCAAAAGCAAGCAACAGCAGGAGCCTACTCCCGAGGCCCTCGCTGCAGCCCTCGCCAAGGTGGGCTTTAATGGGCTAGAACTCAGCGGCAACAAACTCACCAAGCGGCGCGAGGGGCTGTCGCTCGACCTCTCATCCGTCGCCAAGGGCTACGCGGTGGATGCGCTTGCCGAGCTGCTGACCCGCCACGGGCTGCAACACTACATCGTTGATATAGGTGGTGAGCTCAAAGCCAAGGGCAAGCGCGACGGCAAGCACCAAGACTGGCAAGCCGGCATCCAAGCCCCCGATGAGGCGGGAGTCGTCGCCACCATGGCCATGCCCCTGCACAACTTGGCCGTCGCCACCAGCGGCGACTACAGGCGAGTGTTAGAGTCGGGCGACACGTCCTACTCCCACATCATTTCGCCCAAGACGGGGCTCCCCGCCCGCAGCGACTTCGCCTCGGTCAGCGTCTTCCACCCCAGCGCGCTGATGGCAGACATCTACGCCACCGCCTTCATGACCATGCCAGCGGCAGATGCCATCCGACTCGCCAAGGAGCAAAAGCTCTCCGTCATCTTTATTCCCAACTCACCTAAACACCCATGAAC
>JAWXTZ010000254.1:0-2149 GCA_044433085.1 Akkermansia sp. | reverse complement strand
TTGCCGTAGAGTTCACCATTCCACATGATGCCCGCATCCACCTTCTGAGGTCGGTTGGCGATGAAGGAACGCAGCGTGTCGAGCAGGCGAATGGCGGGCAGAACGCGATTATCCTCGCTCAGTTTTGCCGGCAGCTCCTGCGCAGGCGTCAGCTCATAGCCCTGCCTTGAGAAGCGGCGCCCACGCCACATGCGGGGGCGGGTGGCAAGCATGACGCCATGCGCCTCATCCTCGACTGGTCGTGCCAGCTCCATTTGCATGACCTTGCCCCGCATGTCGGGGTGCTCCGACATGCCCGCAATCTCTGGGTAGCGTTTAAGGACCGCATCAAGATTCTCGAAAGCGGCATCGAGCTGGCGCGGTGCCTTAGGAGAAATCAGCTCATCCTCAAGCTGGCCTTGGTACTGGTCTTCGATGAGGGGGGCTAAGTCCTCCTTCACCTGCGCGTCCATTTTACCCCAAACGCTCTTGGGCTTGGTGAGCAGAGCCCACAACTCGGTGTAGGGCGAGTCGATGGCATGCTTACCCCCAAGGTGGTGTGCCCACGCGCGGTGCTGGGTCTCATGCGAGCTCATCCCAATCGATTCCTTGAGGTTGAGGCCGAGGGGGTGCTCCTTGAGGCGGTTCTCCATGCCGCGCAGGCTCGCCCAGCGTGGGCTGCGCTGGCTCAGCTCGTTAGCACTGCGTCTGTTGGCCCACGAGAGCAGGGTGCGGCCACTGCCACTTTTCGTGTAGGCGTAGCTCTCTGGCTGCTCGCCCGCCTTGGGGCAAAAGTGGATGAGGCGGAACCATTCGCGTGCACTTTGAGGCAGCTCCGACTTCTTAATATCGGCCGCTTGCACATCAGCCGAGAGCTCGGCTAAGCGAGCCGCGAGGGACTGGTTGCGCCTGTCCAAACGCGCCTGTTTATCAGCCTTAGTATAGAGGCGCGGCTTGGGCCCATAGGCAGGCATGGGGATTTCTTGCCGAGGCGCAATGCGCGTTAAATCTTGGCGTTCGTCCTCCTTGGCAGCACCGGTCTTGAGGAGCAGGTCAAAGGCCTCAGCGGGGTCAAGCAGCTTAGTATCGAGCATGCGACGCCAGTAGATGTGGGCACGCGCCTTGATGAGGGCATAGGGCGTGTTCAAGGTTTTGAAGTCCACCTCGTAGAAGTGGCCCTCCGTCTTATCGATGTAGCTGGGCTCGCCCTTGAGGATGGCTTGCGCCTTCTCCTCATTAGCTCTGGCCAGTGCTGCCGTTCGGCTCTTGTTCGCGGTGGAGGTCGCCACGCGATGGCGCGATGTGCTCGCGCTGAGCACCAAACCGGGCAACATGCTGGATTTAAGCCCGCCACTCTGATCGAGCATCTCATTGATGGCGGTGATGCTCAGCTGATCAAAGGCCGTGAAGTCTTGAACCGGCTCATGCGGAAAGTTCTTACCCCAATTAAACAGGTAGCTAGACGAAACCTTGCGCAGCCCCTCATCACGAGACTCCAGCAGGGGGCGGAAGGCCAACTGCATGCGCCAGACGTACTCGCGCACCGCAGCATTCTTATCCTCATGCCAGCGGGTGTACTGATTAGTGAAGGTAGGCATGCGCCACAGCTGCTGCCCATTGTCACCCAAGCTCATCTCAGCCTTCTCACCCGTGACCTCATAAAACTTTTTGACGTAGCGCTGATTTTGGCGGTCGATTTGGTTCAAGTCGGTGTTATTTTCGCTGGCCTCCACTCGGCTCAGGGGGTAGTCCTTAAACTCCTTGGTATCGAACTTGAGCTCGCGGCTCAGCAGGTGCGAGTAAGCCTGCATGGGGCTCATCCCGCGAGCGATGCAGCTGGTGAAGTCGTCCGTCATGGGCAAAAGATGGTAGAGCACACGGCTTGCCGATTGCAGCCCCGAGCAGATGCGCAGAGCCTGATAGTGCTCACTGGGTATGTCGCTATCCCTGCGAGTCGTGCGATTTTGTTGCAGGATTTCTGCGAGCAGAGATTCATCGGGCAGACCATGCTTCTTCACCCAGTCCGGCTGCCGTTCGGGGCTGGCCTGATTGCTGTAGTGAGCAAAAAACTTCTCACGCAGCGAGTTTAGGACCTTCTGTTCGGGCCGCCCGCTCGCCATGTCAATGACGCTGCCAGCCACCTCTCTGAGCAGGTGGCGTCGCTCGCGCT
>JAWXTZ010000253.1:0-2173 GCA_044433085.1 Akkermansia sp. | reverse complement strand
CCCTTTCTACCCCCGCCCCGACTGGAACACGATGCCCGAAGACGACAAAAAGCTCGAAATCCGACGCATGGAAATCTACGCCGCCATGATTGCCTACGCTGACCACTGCTTAGGACGTGTCATTGAAGAACTTAAAGCCAGTGGGCGCTACGATAATACCATCATCATCGTCATGGCTGATAACGGAGCCAACCCTCACCCATCCGATTCCTATGGTCCCATCTCAGGAGTCACCCTCAACAACAGCTTTGAGAACTTGGGCAATGCCGATTCCTTCATCTCACTCGGCTGCCACTGGGCAGAAAGCTGCAACACCCCCTTCACCTCCGCGAAAACCATGCACGGGGCGGGCGGCATCACCTGCCCGCTCATCATCAAAGGATTGGGCGGCAAGCAAGGCAGCATCGACCGAGAGAGCCTAGTCCATGTGACAGACATCCTGCCCACCCTTTTGGACAAAACAACCATCCAACGCCCAGATAGCTACAAGGGAACCGAACTCGCCCCACTCTACGGCAAATCCCTACTCCCTAGCCTAGCATCAGGCAAACCTGCGCGCGATGCAAACGAAGCCATCTGCTTTGAAATGGTAGGCGGTCGCGCCATCATCAAAGGCGACTGGAAGCTCTTCACCCTCACCGAAGACGACAAGGACTGGCAGCTCTACAACATGCGCCATGACCTAGCGGAACAAGATAATTTAGCCACCACCGAGCCAGCAAAATTCCAAGAACTCCTCCAAGAATGGCAAGCCTACGCCAAGAAGGTCGGCTACATCAAAGGCGACGGTAAGATTCGAGGAACTCTGCACCGCCTCGGACCAGAAGAATTCTACAAATACGACCCCGCCAAGATATTGACAGACAGTAAAGACAAACAATGAAGGCATGCTTGAACACCTTAGGCAACATCCTGCTTGCCTTACCCATATCCTTTCTCTTTAACATTCTGCTCAATCGACTCAAACTCACCTACTGGCAAGCCCTAGATTGGCACCCTGCCCGATGCTTCATGGATGTCTTTTACCCCGATGTCACCATTTGTGGAGAAACAGCCTACGATGTACAACTGTTTGATGACATCCTTGTCTCCAACGGCATCTTCATGGCTGTAGCTATTTTTATCATCATCCTTTACGCGGTCGTAAAAGCAAAAACTCCGCACCACCAGAAAGAGTGAGGAGTTCTTGATTTATCTTTTGTAACGAATTTTTAGCGACGCTGTTTCTTGTAGTCGAGCATGGCCATTTGGCGGGCGATGCTTGCTTCGAGGTAAGTTGTTTCCTCTCGGCTGAGGACGGAGGCCTTGTTGCGCAGGGCTTCTTGGGCGCGGGCGATGGCTTGTTCGACGCTGTCGGTGTCGATTTCTTCGCTGTCTAGCGCGGTGTTGGTGACGAGGAGGACTTCGTCGTTTTCCACTTGGAGGAATCCGCCGCCGACAAAGAGATTTTGGGATTCTCCGCTGGCAAGTCGGTAGGTCAAGGCGCCATTTGCCACGCAGCTGATGAGGTCGGTGTGACCGGGTAACACTTCCATTTCACCCTGTGCACCAATGAGGTGCACGCTGAGCACCTCGGCGTCTACTGCGGTGCGCATGGGGGTGATGATTTTGAATTGTAGAGGCATGGCCTTGTTCTCCTAGTTTAGTTCTTTTCAACGGTGTCGATGCCGCCCTTCATGTAGAAGTTGGCTTCTGGCACGCTGTCCCACTTACCATCGAGGATTTCACCGAAGCCGCGTACGGTTTCAGCCACTGGGACGTATTGTCCTTCGATGCCCGTGAAGATTTCTGCCACGGCGAAGGGTTGGGAGAGGAACTTTTGGATTTTACGAGCGCGGCTGACGGTCAGCTTATCGGCTTCGGAAAGTTCATCCATACCCAAAATGGCAATCATGTCTTGCAAATCCTTATAGCGTTGCAGGCATTGTTGCACACCACGGGCAACGCGGTAGTGCTCTTCACCAACAAGGTCAGGCGTCAAGGCTTGAGAGGAGGATGAAAGCGGGTCAACTGCTGGGTAGATACCTTGCGCAGCGAGGGAGCGTTCCAAAACGACCTTGGAGTCAAGGTGGGAGAAGGTTGTCGCAGGTGCAGGGTCAGTCAAGTCATCCGCAGGCACGTAAACGGCCTGCATGGAGGTAATGGAGCCCTTCTTGGTGGAGGTGATGCGTTC
>JAWXTZ010000252.1:0-2177 GCA_044433085.1 Akkermansia sp. | reverse complement strand
CTTTTTGCACCTTTTGGCAGGTTTTGGCAGGTTTTGGCAGGTTTTGGCAGGTTTTGGCAGAAAAATGACAGTTTTTTACTCAATTAGCACATTTTATCCTATCTTTTGCGTTTTGTTTCTGATTTAATACAGTGATGAACTACACTTTCCGAGAAGCTGATGACAGAGCTGCGGGATATCTTTACTTTCTTAATGAGGTAAAGATTCCATTTCTCCCGCACTGGCACCAGTCCTATGTCTCGACGAAGCGTATTCGTAAATTGGAGGCTCAGGACAAACGCCATATTATAGAGACTTATCCTAACTCCCATTGGGCAGGAGAAAATCGATTGAAGCAACTGGAGTTTGCTTTGAAACATGATGGCATTCAACTGGGGGCGCTTTATGCGATTTTCGCGACTCTAGATGAAGATGAGCTCTGTGCTTACATTCAGTCTAAACCGCGCAGTATTTACACGCGTCGCCTGTGGTTTTTTTATGAGTTTTTGACGGGCAACACACTGCCCATCCCAGATTTGCCCACAGGGCAATATATCCCTATTTTGGATGAGACGGAATACTACTGCTTGCCCAAAGGCAGTAAGGTTCGGCGTCAACGGCTCTTTAATAATCTGCTGGGTGAGGCTGATTTTTGCCCCATTGTCAAACGAAAGAAAGATGTTGCCCCCTTCCCCATCAAGCGCATTATGGAGACCTGCAAGAAGGAGGTCGGGCACTTTGATGTCAAAGAACAGATTCGGGCGAAGCAATATCTCTACCTCAAGGAGACCAAATCGAGCTTTGCCATTGAGCGCGAGACCATCCCCGCCAGCCGAGAAGAACGCTATGTGAAAGCATTGCGTCTTGCGGAGTTGCAGGATTTCTGCACGAAGGAGGGTTTTATTCAACTGCAAGCCGAAATGCTCGATAGCCGCTACGCCTCACCAGACTATCGTAGCAGCCAAAACTATGTGGGCGAAGACCGTGGATTTAAGGACAACTACCAGCCCTACATCCACTACATCAGCCCTAAGCCCGAGGATTTACCCAAGCTCATGAATGGACTGATTCGCACCCACGAACTCATTGCGACCTCCAAAAAGTCTGTCGATACCGACTTGGCGGAGGACTTGCTACCCGCCCACATTCATGCGGCTATCATCGCTTATGCCTTTGTCTTTCTTCATCCCTTTGAAGATGGCAACGGACGCACCCATCGCTTCATCATCCATAACATCTTGTCGCTGGCTAAAATTGTGCCCGAGGGGTTCCCCTTCCCCATCTCGGCGACGATGAAGAACCACAGCGATTTGTACGACCAGTCGCTCGAATACTTTTCTCAAGCCCTGATGCCCAGCATTCGCTATGAGTTAAGCCCTAAAGGGGCCTTAATTGTCACGAGTGACAGTTGCCCCCTGTACCAATTCATGGATTTGACGGCACAAGCGGAGAGTTTGGAAGAATTCATTCAGCTGACAGCGGAGGAAGAATTCCTCAGCGAGCTGCGCTACATCCGCAGTTACGACCAAGCCAAGAAGGCCATTCGCCATATCGTGGATATCCCCGACAAACGCATCGACCTCATCATTAGGCTGTGTCACGAGAATTCTGGTCACCTGTCCAAGGACAAGCGAAAGAGCCATTTTGCGGAGTTAAGTGATACCGAACTTACGCTCATTGAGTCCTGCTTTGCTCAATACTTTAATGAGTCGCGATAATCTGCCCACCCTTTTTGCCGCTGCCAGGGCCCATTTCGACGAGGTAGTCGGCTCGTGCAAGAATGTCGCGATTGTGCTCGATGCAGATGATGCTATGCCCTGCATCCCGCAGGCGGTAGAGGGCTTTGAGGAGCAAATCTAGCTCACCAAAGTGCAGTCCTGTGCTGGGTTCATCCAGCACGAAGAGGATTTTTGCAGACTCGGCACCAAGGCGTATACCGCGCTTGGGTGCTGCTTTGGCTAGGTGAGTGGCTAGCTTGATGCGTTGGGCTTCGCCACCCGATAAGGTAGACGCGGCACGGTCGAGTTGCAGGTAACCCAGCCCCAGCTCATCCATGGCTTTGAGGATGCCGAATGCCGCTGGGACATTGCGCAGAAATTCCTCCTGAAGGGCTTCTTCCACACTCAAGGCGAGGAGTTGCGCAATGGATTTACCGCGCCAGCTGACCTCCAAGGTCTCGCGGTTGTAGCGGGCACCGC
>JAWXTZ010000251.1:0-2180 GCA_044433085.1 Akkermansia sp. | reverse complement strand
TATCAACCACGAAGATGAGAATCTGGCAGCGCATAATGTGGCGCAAGAACTCGTGACCAAGACCACGATTTTGAGCAGCCCCCTCAATAATACCGGGGATGTCTGCAACAACGCAGCGAGAAAAATCCTCAAACTCAACCATGCCCACAATAGGCTGCAAAGTCGTGAAGGGGTAATTAGCCACCTTAGGCTTAGCCGCCGAGATAGCACCCAAGAGCGTACTCTTACCCGCGTTGGGGTAACCGACGAAACCAGCATCCGCAATGCGGCGCAGCTCGAAGAAGAAAACACCCTGCTCGCAGTCCGTACCAGGTTCATACTCCAGCGGGGCGCGGTTCGTCGAGCTCTTAAAGTGCCAGTTACCACGACCGCCCTTACCACCTTGGCAAAGGACAAAGCGTTCACCCGGTTCAGTCAAGTCAGCAATCTGCTCCAACTCAAGACCATCACCCTCGCGCTCCAACCAAGAGGACTCTTGAAGAGAAGCTGCATTACTGCGGTAAATAATCGTACCGGGGGGAACACGCCCAATGACATCCTTACCCGACTTACCATGCTTACGGTTATGCATACCGTTATGACCATCCCGAGCGATTAACTTGGGATCAAAGAAATATTGGCGCAGGTCGTTTGAACCACCTGCAACCTCGATAATGATGCTGCCACCATCGCCACCGTCACCGCCATCGGGGCCGCCACGGGGCTTGAATTTTTCGCGGCGGAAACTGTTGAGGCCATCGCCTCCCTTACCAGCGCGGGCGAAGATTCGAATATTGTCGACGAACATGTTGGCGAGCATAGCTTACAAGCAGCAAATATGCAAGCCTTTTCAAGCACATTGTACTTCCTTTCATCACACAAACGTAGTATGGTAGGGGGCATGGAGATACAAGTCATCGTCGCGGGCAAGCCCGCCATCGCCTACGCCCGCGAGGGCATCGCCTTTTTTGAACAGCGATTAAAGCCATTGGGCAAGGTCAACATTCGCTACGTCAAGGCAGGGTCGAGCGAAGACGTCTCCGCCCGACTCTTGGAAGCCAGCGAAGGGGCACTGCGCATCGTGCTCGACGAACGCGGGCAGAGCTGGAAGACGCGCGAATTTGAAAAACAGGTTCGCCACTGGCAATTGCACTCCATCAAAAAAGTCGCCTTTCTCATCGGCGCGGCCGATGGCCACACCGAAGCCCTGAGGCAAGCCGCCGACATCAAACTCTGCCTTGGGGCACACACCATGCAGCACGAACTCGCCCTGCTCGTCCTCATGGAGCAAATCTACCGCGTCCACACCCTGCTAGCCGGCTCCCCCTACCACAGGGATTGAGGCGTGGCACCATAACTTAGCATTTGAGGAAGTAAATGAGAGCAATCTCTATTGACAAGGAGGCATAGAGCGCAGTATAATTGATGATATCGAAATGAATAAGCATGCACAACTTCTAGGCGATTTACTTACCAAGGCAAGGGAACGAGGCTCCCTTGGCGGGGAATTACCTTACCTCGAATTCAAGCGTAATATAGGGGACAGCCAATCTCGTCATGGCTTTAGCATCAGTTACGAAAAACTTGGAGAATATATTTCAGGCTTAGCTAATGCCGCATGCCTACATGACCAATCTTACGCCTACCTCATTCTTGGAGTTGAAGATGCTTCATGGAAAATTGTGGGGACCAATTTTTATCCAGCGACAGATAGTTACCGTAATCAAAATTTCCAGCGATGGCTTTTCAGCAAATTTAAAGCTCAGTGTGCTTTTGACATCTTTGAGGTGGATGCAGAGGGCAAGCACGTCGTTATCTTTCAAATTCCAGCAGCCTCAGGACTTCCTGTCAGCTACCAAGATAAACGTTGGATTCGCATCGCTTCAAGTTTGTGCGACCTTGCAGACTACCCAGATTTAGAGAGGCGTATTTACCAATCGAATTCAGATTGGTCAGCTCATATTATCCCCGAAGCACAGTTGAGTGATTTGGATGAGGTCGCCATAGCCAAAGGTCGAGCCCTCTATGCTGAGAAAAATCCACACCTTCGTGAGGCATTGGAATCATGGGATGATGCAACTTTTCTCAATAAGGCAAAGGTAACAACTCAAGGCAAAATCACGAGAACAGCTCTTCTGCTTTTTGGGAAAGAAGAGAGTTGTACTCTGCTCTCGCCATACGTCGGGGAGCTGCGCTGGATT
>JAWXTZ010000250.1:0-2180 GCA_044433085.1 Akkermansia sp. | reverse complement strand
CGCTTCGCTCCAATGGGGAATTGGGAACTGTGTCGCTTCGCTCCAATGGGGAATTGGGAATTGGGAATTGGGAATTAGAATATTGTGCCCTAGCGGGCAGGGAAGCAAAGCATGTGTGATATGCAGATAAAGAATCACCGCATCAACTAAATGACGCGGTGATTGAATTTTTACCGAGGAACTGGCTTTGCAGCTATCCACGGGGCGCTAGCCCCGCTAATTTGTAATTCCCAATTCCCAATTCCCAATTCCCAATTGGAGCGAAGCGCGCAGCGCGAAGCGACTTTAGTTGTACGCTGATTCGACGCGGGCGGCGACATCCTTGTAGCCGTAGTCCACTTCGTAGATGAGTTTGAAGTTTTCCAGCGACTTGGCGGTGTTGCCAGCTTGGGCGTAAAGACTGCCAATCATGTAGAGGATTTCCTTCTTGATGTCGTCCATGGCAAGCAGTTCCTTGTTGGCGTCTTCCAACTGGCTGATGGCCATATCCACCATGCCCTTGGAGGCATAGCACTTGCCCAGCATGAGCATGGCTTTGGTGCGCAAGTTGGGGTTGTTGCGGGCGCGTTGCAGGGCGGGGATGGCTTCGGTGTATTCATCCGCGTTGAAGAGGGCTTCGCCGAGTCGGTATTGCAGTTGAGCATCGGTGGGGTTGGCTTCGCAGCGTTCGCGAGCACCAGCAACGATGGTTCGGGCAATCTCTTGCTGCTTGGCAGTCAAGGCCGCTTGGGCAGACTCGTTACTTGGGTCAGCAGCGACGACTTGTTGGTAGTAGCTCAACTCGGCCTGCAAGGCTTTTTCGTGAACGGCTGTTGCCTTGTCCTTGATGGAAATGTCGGCACTGCCACCCAGCTCATAAGCGTAGGCGTAGAAGGAGTAGGAGTTACCGTAGTCTTCCATCTGCTCGTAGATGCCTGCAATATCACGCACGACAGCAAGGTTGGTGGTGTCGGCCGCATATTGTTCGGAGAGCTGCGCCAAACGAGCTTCCATATCAGCGCGGGTAAGACCAACCTTGTCCGCTGTTTCCAGCGCGCTGGTTTCGCCACTATTCTTCATCTTGGTGCGGAAGTCACCCTTGCCCTCCCAGTTGCCTTGCTGCATGGAGGCACGAGCCGCGCAGTCCTTTTCACCACGCATGGCGATGGGGTCAGAGCGGTCAAGGCTCAGCACGCGGGTATAGGTTGATGCGGCTTGGGCAAATTGGTTGTTCTTGATGTAGTGGTTGGCCAGCAGGTGCAGGTGCTTCTTGTTATCGGGGTGACCTTCGCAGATGGTCTCCAGTGCAAAGGCTGCGACATCGGGCAGGTTGAGGTCAGTTGCCGCCGCAAAGAGCATTTCGTTGGAGGGGATGGAGTAGGGGTCTTTTTCCAACTCGTCCTCGACGTTGGTGAGGGCTGCCTCTGGGTTCTTGCGGGTGGACGTCAGGCGGATACCACCAAAGAATGATGAGCGACGGCTGGCCTCGGGGGTATTTTTGACTTCGCAGGCGCGCAGCACCTTGCGAGCATCGAGGAAACCAGGGTTTTTCTTAACGACGGTTTTGAGGATGCTGATAGCGTATTTGTAGTTTTTGCTGCTTAAAGCTTGTTGCGCCTTCAACCAAAGACTGGCTTGATCGGGGGCAAGTTGCTTTTCATTCATCATGGTAATCATAGGAGGAGAATTGGTAGAAACCCGTAATAGAAGGTTTATATCTACAAATATCACAAATCGAGGCAGAATTCAATCTTGTTTTCTGAAAAAAAGCTGTCAAAATGATGCAGACATGAGATTAGATGCCTTATTGAGCCAATATGGCTATTGTTCCCGCCGCGAAGCACCGCAATGGGTCAAGCGCGGACGCGTGACCTACAAGGGGGAAGTGGTCAAATCCACCACGAGTAAAGTCGAGCCAGCGGATGTCTTGGTCGACGGGGAGGTGGTACCCTTCATCCATGGGCTCTACGTTGCCCTCAACAAACCCTTGGGTTTTACCTGTAGCCATCAAGAACGGGGGGATTTGGTCGATGACTTGCTGCCCGAACAGTGGCATGACCGCAAGGGTGGCGTGCAGACGGGGGGTCGCTTGGATAAGGATACCAGCGGGCTGCTTCTCGTGACGGATGATGGTCAATTTTTGCATGCTCTCACCAGCCCCAAACGCCATGTGCCGAAGCGCTATCGCTTCACGACTGAAT
>JAWXTZ010000249.1:0-2184 GCA_044433085.1 Akkermansia sp. | reverse complement strand
ATTAACATATTAGTCTTGAGCCTCGCAAGTAAAAAGCAAGTAATAAATGCCTTGAGTTTGTCATGTTTTACTCTTGCATCCCAGCGGATTAATGATTAGACTAGCCCCCGTATGTGGGAGACTAATAAACATTGCTTCATTTTTTTAATTGTGGGCGCCATTATCCTTGCGGCACTGCATCTCTATATCGCAGCTAGTGACCCCGAGTTGGCTCGTAAGATTTCTTACACGGGCTTTTGTGTACTGCTCTTTGGCGGTGGCGTGATTTCTTGGCTGATGGCTCGTAAGGGGGAGCCTTAAAAGTGCGGAGCTTTGTCGCTACGCTCCAGTTAGGAGTCAGGAGTCAGGAGTGAGGAGTCTTAACTTCAAAGAAGCTCCTCACTTTAATAAAACTCGCGCGGTGCTTCCTCGGGCAGAGCTTGCATGAATTTTAAGCCATAGGGCTTGTTCGTGATGCGGGCATCAAGCAGCACGACCATGCCCTTATCTGATTTCGAGCGGATGAGTCGCCCCACCCCTTGCCTGAATTTGAGGATGGCCTCGGGCAGGCTGTAATGGAAAAAGGGCTTCCCCCCCCGCTCGGCAATGGCTTCGCATCGCGCTTCGGTCAGCGGGTTACTCGGTGATTCAAAGGGGATTTTGGTGATGATGACGTTGCTCAAGGCTTCCCCCGGTACGTCCACCCCGGTCCAAAAACTTTCGGTGCCAAAGAGAACGCTGTCCACGTCTTGTTTGAATTGTTCAATCATTTGGCTGCGCGTCAGGCTTTCTCCCTGCATGAAGAGGTTCCAGCCCTGCTCGATGCAGAAGGGGCGAATGTGCTTCTCCATGGCTCGCATGAGCGCGTAGCTGGTAAAGAGGACGAAGGCTCGCCCTTGGGATTCGAGTAAGGCCTTTTCAATCCACCACGCCATGGCGTGGTGGTATTCTTCTTCATCCCCATCGCGGGCGGGTGGTGGGGGCATGCTGCGTGCTGCAACGACGCGCATTTGGGTGGCAAAGTCAAAGGGGCTGCCGAGTTTGAGGGTTTCGACATCCCATGCCCCAACGCGCCCGATAAAGTGGCTCATGTCGTCCCCCGTGGTGGCGAGGGTCGCGCTGGTGAGGATGAGGGCGCGCTCGGCATCAAAGAGCTTTTCTTGCAGCAGCTCCGCCACGTCAATGAGGGCGGCACGCATGGTCATGTATTTGCCCTCTGCCCCCGAGCTTTCAACCCAGTAGACGTAGCCCTCCTCCTCCAAGCTGACCATGGTGCCCACCGCCTTGCGGTAGGCGAGCAGGCGGCCGGCCATGTCCATGAGTTCGCTGCGGCTTAGGTCGTTTTCTACCAGTTGCAGGGCTTCTTTGATTTCTCGCTCAAGCACCTCCAGCGCGGGGCTGAGGAGGTCTTCGGTCCAGCCGCCTTGTCTCAGGCGCACGGTGCCTCGGTTTTCATCGAGGTTGCAGTCGGTTCGGGCGATTTCAAAGAATTCATCCGCCGCCATCTGGGCATCATCAACGTATTGCAGCATGCGCGGGGTGGCGTACTGCTTGAGGCTGCCCTTGTGGGTGCGCTTGTTATAGAGGCGGTAGAGCTCGTACTTGAGTTCTGACTCCACCACGCTGATGCCCAGCTGGTTGGCGGCGACGGTCTCGATGGTGTGCCCCTCGTCTAAAATTAAAAAGTCGTTGGGGAAGATGAAGCCAGGCATGCGCTCCATCTCCTCACTTTGGGTTAAATCCGCCAGTGCGAGTAGGCCAAAAAAGAGGGTGTGGTTGAGCACGACGACCTGCGCCTCCTGCACGCGCAGGCGGGCAGCTTGGTAGGGACAAGCTGGACCGCAGTTGCGTGGGGTGCAGACGTGGTTCTCGCTACAGACCTGAGCCCAAACCTTGGGGCTAATCTCAAGCTCGCGGGGGAGCTCGGCGAGGCTGCCCTCACCGCAATCGCGCGACCACGCGAAGAGGTCATGCAGCTGCTTGGCTTCATCTTGATTAAACAGGTCCTTCATCTGCGCCATGGCGCGGTTGAGGCGCGTGATGCAGAGGTAGTTGCCACGCCCCTTGAGCAAGGCGGCCTTAAAGGGCATGCCGAGCGCCTTCTGCACCGTGGGGATGTCCTTATGAAAGAGCTGCTCTTGCAGGTTGATGGTATGGGTGGAGATGACCGCCTTACGCTCGTTCTCAAGCGCGAATCGCAGGGAT
>JAWXTZ010000248.1:0-2204 GCA_044433085.1 Akkermansia sp. | reverse complement strand
CTCCATGGGGCTGCCCACCAACGAGCCCATTCTCCACGCCCAAACGCTCGAAGAGCTGCGTGCCGCGGTCGCTCAAATCAACACCGCCCGCCACGAGCTGGACTACGGGACGGATGGTGCCGTCATCAAGCTCGATGATTTTGAGCGACGCGCCCAACTGGGCAGCACCGCCCGCGCCCCACGCTGGGCGGCCGCCTTCAAATTCCTCCCCGAGCAGAAGGAAACCCTACTCAAGGAAATCAGCATCCAAGTGGGGCGCACAGGCGTGCTCACCCCCGTGGCCGAGCTGCAAGAGGTCGCCCTCTCGGGAACCATGGTCAGCCGTGCGACCCTGCACAATCAGGATGAAATCAGCCGCAAGGACATTCGCCTCGGCGACACCGTGCTGGTGGAAAAAGCGGGCGAAATCATCCCCGCCATCGTGCGCGTCAACACAAGCCTGCGCCCAGCGAACAGTCAGCCCTACAGCATCGTCGAGGCGGTGGGTGGCTGCTGCCCCAGCTGCGGTGGCGCTATCAGCCAAGAGGAGGGGCAAGTCGCATGGCGATGCACCAACTTCACCTGCCCCGCACAGGCGGTCATGCGCACCATGTACTTCGCAAGGCGCGACTGCCTCGACATCGCCAACTTTGGCGACAGCGTGGCCGAGGCCTTGGTGGCGCAAAGCATCATCAGCTCACCGCTGGACATCTTCGAGCTTGAGCTAGAGCAGCTCGCCCAGCTCAATCTGAGCACGGAGGAATCACCCCGCTACCTCGGGGAGAAGAATGCCACCAAAATCATCGCCTCCATTCAATCCGCTCGCCAGCACCCGCTGGAGCGGTGGATTACCGCCATGGGCATTCCCCAAGTCGGTACCGAGACCGCCCGCGAGTTCGCCCGCTTCCACCCCGACATGCTCAGCTTGGCGCACTCGGGCTACCTTAACGACATCCTCAATTTGGAGCATCTCTGCACCCGCTACAACGAGCTCAAGAACACCACGCGTTACGAGGAGGGTGCCCACCTTCGCGAGGCGATGGCACAGCTCGCTGCCCCATGGGAGGCTCGCGGCTACCTCTCCGTCGCTCGCAAGGGCTCGACCGAGCGCAGCGCGATGGAGGTGAAGAAGAGCCTCGGCGATGTCGCCATCCAAAAGCTCTGTGGCTATTTTGAATCCCCAGCTGGTCTGCAATTTATAGAGAAGCTGCAAGCCTTAGGCATCAACCCCAAGGCCGAGAGCTATAAGGAGAACCTGCTCGAACAAGCGGGTGGCAGCCTCGCGGGGCTGACCTTCGTGATTACCGGCTCACTGAGCCAGCCGCGCCCCAGCTTTAAAAAGCTTATCGAAGCCGCAGGCGGCAAGGTGACGGGCTCCATTACCGGCAAGACCACCTACCTGCTCGCGGGTGAGGGCGGTGGCGATAAACGTCGCAAGGCCGAGAGCCTGAATGTGCCCATCATCGGCGAGGCCGAACTCCAAGAACTCATGCAGGGATAAGCCGCCTCATGCAAGACCTAATGCTCATCTACGGCACCATTGCCATTGATACCCTGCTCACGCCTCGGGGTGAGGCTCAGGCGGTGCTGGGGGGCTCGGGTGCCTACGCGGCCCTGGCGGCAAGGCTAGTGAGTGACAAGCTCGCCCTCATGGGGGTGGTGGGCGATGATTTCCCTGAATGCTTTACTCAGGCCTTGGAGTCACACGGAGTGAGCATGCAGCATGTCTGCCGTTTGGAGGGCGAAAGCTTTCAATGGACAGGGCAGTATGAGGATGACATGAACAAGAGATGGACGGTCTCGACCACGGAGGGCGTGCAGGATGTCTGGCAGCCGCTCATTCCCGAGGGGCTGCACAACTGCTCGCTGATGCTCTCCTGCAACGTGCGCCCCGATTTGCAGTGGCAAATCATTGAGCAATGCTCGCCCGAGGCCCTGCTCATGGTTGATTTCATGAAGTCGGGGCTGGAGCGCGAGCCCGCCTACGTGGCCGCCATTCTCGCGAAGACGGACATCGCGCTGCTCAATGAGGAGGAGGCTGAATATTTTGCCCAAAGCCCCGATTGGGAGCAACAGGCACGCGCCATCATGGCGGCAGGGGCTCGCTACGCTATCATCAAATTGGGCAGCAAGGGGGCGATTCTCTTTCACCAAGCGGAGGGCGGCGAGCTCTTACGCTACGACTGCCCCGCCTACCCCCTGCCCGAGGCGCTTGCCCCGACTGG
>JAWXTZ010000247.1:0-2215 GCA_044433085.1 Akkermansia sp. | reverse complement strand
CTGCACCCGCAAGGATTTGCCATCCTTGACTAGTCTCTTGCACGCGCTTTTATTGATGGTGCGTGCCCAAGGATTAAGTCGCTTTTAGAACGCGTGTTGCTTTTACGTTGCTTTTACGACGCGTTTTACGCGTATGCTGCTAGCCACGCCTCGTAGATGTCAGGCCGTATTTCACTCGGGCGTACTTCCGCTCGCTCACTCCAAAAAACGGCACTGTGCAAGATTGGTATCCCCACGCTTGCCAGATGTTCGTCTATTGCTCGCTTATGCGCTAGTACCAGTTCGCGGCTTTTCGCATGCACGACGCCCATGATTTGTGCGCCGCCCAGTTTCTCCCCGCCGCTGCGCCAGTAACAGTGGGTCATGCAGATGTGTCGCCCACATTCAGCCCCAGCTCGCTCTTCCATCCCCTCTGGGACGGTCCAGTGAAATAGGCCGCTCGCCCGTGTGCCCGCATCATGCCCACCTCGCCCTTGGTGGTCTAAAAAGCTGGCAAAGCGCCCGATGACTTTCTTCTCATCCAAGGCTTTGGCCATGCGACAAAATTCTTCGTCGCTCATGCCCAGTGCTGCTGCTCTCGCCCCCCAAGGGCGGGTTGTCAGTTCGCTGGTTAAGAGGCTTTCTTTAAGGCTCAGCAAAACGTCCCATTCGCGTTGGCTGAGGGTGGGGATGACGGGTACTTGCATTTTCGCAGGCTCGGGCAGCTTATCGCCTACCTGCATGCCTGCACGCCGTACATGCCCAACGGATAAGGCAAACATGCCCACAACGGGCAGGGGTACAAAATCTAAGGCCCCAATATGCTTGCTCAGGATTTTACAGTGCTCGACCACGGAGCCATAGCCGGTCGGCACCTTAAGGGTGGTCCACAGGCGGTAACGCGCCCCGGCAGCTGCGGGGTCTTCGCTGCGTCGCAGCACGACGTGGCCCGTAAAAGGGTCGTTGTCTTTCAGCCACGCGTAGGCGGCTTCCAGCTGCTCGTCTGGGAGTTCCCAAGCAATGAGTGCGCCATCCGCCAAGCTGGTAGAGAGTAGGGTCTGCCTGATTCGCCTGATGGTGCCCGCCTGTAACATGGCGGCTAGGCGCTGAATCACGAGCTGCTCATCAAGCCCCGCGCGTTGCGCTATCGAGGCAAAGGGCGTGGCGTGAAAGCCAGTGATTTGGTCCTCAGCAAAGCTGAGAATTTGCCTATTAATTGGGTCAGCCGAGCTGACAGGTGTGTTGGAACTCATTATGCAAACTCAATAAAGGCCCCCATTAAGCCTGTGGGTTCACCCAGCCGCTGTGGCAGAAGAGACTTTCACCAAACTCAGCCTTTGCCGCTGCCTCAAGAGCCTGAGCTTGCTCTAAGGACTCGGTCAGCGCAAAGAGGGATGAGCCAGAACCACTCATCAAGGCAGCACGAACTCCAGATTGAGCTAACAACCACTGCTTCATGATGCCTAAAATCGGGAACTTGGCAAAGACAGGGCGCTCCAAATCATTAACGAGCTCTACGCCATCAAGCTGCTGGGCGGCGTAAGTGAAGGAGGGATTCTCTTGCGAGTCGGCAAAATTCTTGTAAGCACTTGGAGTTGCCACCGCAAAGGCGGGCTTCATGATAAAAATTGGGCTCGTCCACGAGGCGAGCTCGGGCAGGGGCGTACAAACCTCGCCACGGCCCGTGCAGCGAGAAATCCTTGGATTTAGGAAGAAAGGAACATCACTCCCTAACTGAGCCGCCATGGCGGTAAGCTCCTCAGCATCATACTGCGTGCCGAGGTGGTCATTGAGATAATTGAGCGTTTGAGCAGCATCGCTGCTGCCGCCACCTAAACCGGCACCATGAGGAGTCCTCTTGGTGAGCGTGATACGTTGCTTAGTCTTACGACCGTAAGCCTGCTCGAAAACGCGTACCGCCTTAAAGACCAGATTACTCTCATCTGTTGGAACACCGGGAGTATCGCAGAGCAGAGTCGTCGTACGAGAATTATGAAAATCCAAACCATCACCCAAGTCGAGAGGAGCCATGATGGTATCAAGCTCGTGGAATCCATCCTCTCTTTTAGCGAGAATACGCAAAGACAAATTGATTTTAGCGGGGGCAGCAATGGAGCACATGCCCCAAACTACCATGCTTGGGGATTGCTGTCAAGCCGATAAGGAGAAGAGGGGGGGGCGCGTTGCTCCAATTGGGAATGGGGAATGGGGAATGGGGAATGGGGAATGGGGAATT
>JAWXTZ010000246.1:0-2215 GCA_044433085.1 Akkermansia sp. | reverse complement strand
CCATCTTGGTGCAGCTCGACAGCGTGGCCAAGCAAGACAAGCGCATGGGTCCCTGCGTCGCCTACGAGACCCTGCTTGAAAAGATGAAGGAGGAGCCCAAGTACGGTGATGATAGCGAGTACAAGGCCGCCATCTTGAAGTACGAGAACTTGGCCTACGACTTTGTCGGTGCCCTCAATGACGCGAAGGACTGCGAGGCTCGCTCCGAGATTGGCTCTGCCCTCTCGAACTACTACCGCGCCATGACGATTTACCCCAAGTCCAAGCTCGCCAGCGCGGGTGCCAAGCGACTGCGCGAAATCATCATGCAGGCGGAATACGATTAAGTCGCTGCGCTCCAGTTAGGAGTTAGGAGTGAGGAGTCTTAAAATGAGTGCCCTTACGGGCAGAGTAGCAAAGCATATTCACCGCAATGCGGGCTTTGCTCCCTTTCATTCGGGTGATAGCCCGCACTATCTTAATTACTAATTAGCAAAAATGTTCCGCACACGATTTGCGCCCTCCCCCAGCGGGGCCATCCACATTGGGCACCTCTACGCTGCGTTGGAGGCCAAGCGCGTGGCTGAGCAGCTGGGTGGCGAATGCCTGCTGCGCATCGAAGACATCGACAGCCGCTGCACCGCCCACTGGGCGCAGGTGCTAGAGCACGACCTCGCATGGCTGGGGCTGAGCTTTGCTGGCGACGTCATGGTTCAAAGCCAGCGCATGGGTGTTTATGCTGCCGCGCTGGAACAACTCAAGGCCATGGGGCTGCTCTACCCCTGCTTCTGCACGCGGGCAGAGATGAAGGCTCAAGTCCAAGAGAGCGGGCGTGCCCCGCACAGCACACTGGGCTACCAGTATGAAGGCAGGTGCAAGCATCGCCCAGCCGATGAGATTGCCGAGCTGCTCGCTAAAGGCAGCCCCCACGCGTGGCGGCTCGACATGCAACGCGCCCAAGAGCTCATCGGCTGCCCCACATGGCACGATGCCCACAAGGGAGAACAGCGTGCCACCCCCAGCAACTTTGGGGATGTGGTGCTCGCCCGCAAGGAGTTCCCCGCGAGCTACCACCTCTGCGTCGTCATCGACGATGCTGCGCAGCACATCACCCACATCACCCGAGGCGAGGACCTATTTGAAGCCACGCACATTCACCGCACCATCCAAGAGCTGCTGCAGCTGCCCACGCCCGAGTACATCCACCACGGCTTGCTGCGAGACGAACAGGGCAAACGCCTTGCGAAGCGCGATGGTGCCCGCGCCATCGCCAGCTACCGCGAACAGGGGCTCAGCCCTGAGGAAGTGTTACAATTAGTAGTTAGTAGTTAGTAGTTAGTAGTTATACTAATGAGCCCCTACGGGCTGGGCTGCAAAGCAAATGCGTCGCTTAAGCTTCGCATCACCGGCCGTAAGGGTGCTAAATCTCAATTGCTAATTGCTAACTGCTAATTGCTAATTGCTAATTGCTAATTCAAAAAATAACCCTATCCATCAAAAATAGCCGTGAATAGTAAGCGCAGTACCGTTTTTCCATTGACTTCTTAATAGAGAGTATTTAGAATTCATACGTGCTAGACAACGCTAGCATACTGCGATGATGAAAGCGATTACCATTACTCTTGCCAGCAGCTTGATGTTGCTGACTGTATCCTGCCGAGGAACACGCGGCTCGGCCTACGTGCCCGACATGCCCTATACCGGTGCGAGCACTAGCACGGCGCCAGCCGCAAGCAACACCCCAGCAGATGAACCTAAAGCCATGAGCGATGCCCAGTTGTTGCCACCGATGGATGGGGTTACCCCCACCGTCTCGCCAAGCACTAGCCCAGCACCCATTCCTACGCCTACGCCCATTCCTACGCCAGCACCAAGCCCAACACCTGCCGCTAGCGCGACCCCAACTTATGGCTCAGCCTTGATGAACACCACCACCACCGCTAGCCCACCCGTGAGCACAAGCTACGCCCCCGTGCCTAGCTACACGCCACCCGCTGCCACACCTGCGGCCACAGGCACCATCCTCGTGGCGCAAAAGGTACCAGGTGACCCGCACCGCGTCTATAACCCCTATAAGCCCAGCCAAGTCATCCGCATCACCAACCCAAAGACGGGTGAACCCTTCCCTAGCGGTAAGGTCTTGGGCATCCCCAATAGCACCAACAAGTTCATGGTTCCTTAAAGAAATTTAAGCGAACCCCACTCATTTATGCCGTCCCCCTTCCCCTTTCAATGT
>JAWXTZ010000245.1:0-2224 GCA_044433085.1 Akkermansia sp. | reverse complement strand
ACCTTGGTCGCTTGGGGCTTTGTCGCAGCCCTCCTGCGCTGGGTACCCGGTGCCAAGTGGTTCATGGGCTAACTTGTCGCGGAGCGACTAAAACTCCTCGCGAATGAGGTCCTTGATGTCCTCGTGGACATCTTCGGGGCTTTGGTCTGAATCGACACGGAAGAGCCAAGGCATCTCCATGTTTGAGTAAAGGCTCGCAACCTTCATGAGGAACTGCTCGTTCTCAAAAGCATCGCGAGCTTCGCCTCGCTGCTCCATGCGAGCGAGAGAAATCTCCACATCCTGATCCAGCCAAATCGCCATGTCGGGGACGGGGGCAAAGTCCTCATTCGCGGCGCGGATGCGCTCGACATTGGCACCACTGGCACCTTGGTAGGCCATCATCGAGAGGTAGTAGCGGTCTAGCAAGACCCATGCCCCACGCTCAAGGGCAGGGGAGATGAGTTCGCGAACATGCTCGCGCCTGTCTTGGAGGAGGCAGTCCATCTCCTCCTCCATGCTCAGGCGTTCATTGGCGAGGGCTGCCTCGCGCACCCGCATGCCCCATGGGCCTCGGGTAGGTTCAAAACTACAGACCACCTCATAACCTTTTGCCTGAAGGTCCTTTGAGAGTAGTTGAATTTGCGTAGATTTACCGGTGCCATCTATCCCTTCAAAGACGATGAGCTTGCCGCGTTGCGCTGAGCTGTGTGGTTGCATGGTGGGTGCCTGACTGGTAGGCTTTTTCATGATAGCCTTTATGCCCCAAGCTGTCGAGAAGAAAAGCGTGTTACGCGCTGCTTTTTTAGTTTAAAATCACGCTAATTCAAACTCGCGCGGTGGGTTGCCGTCAAAGGCATCAAGCGCGGCCGAGCCATTAGCGATATAAAAGACCTCTAACTGAGGATTATCTGCCGATTGGAACATCTGCTCAATGATGGGGTACTGCAGGCAGAGGTGCTTAACTTCGCTGTTATCCTCAAAGACCGCATCACCGCTGATGCGCAGCCATGCGTTCTCGAGGCTGGTCACGGCAAGCTCCAAAGCGGGAGTTGCCTTGAGTTCTCTGTAGACATCCTTGGTGTTATTGGTGAAGAACCAGAGCTTGCCACCTAATTCGGTGCAGAACATGAAGGGACGGCACTTAGGCTTACCATCGAGACCGACGGTAGCAAGGTATTGAACGGGGTTGTTGACGAGAAAATCAATGATATCTTTCATAGCCCTTCAGTATACACAGTGGGGCTGCCGCTGTAAATGATTGTTTGATAAAAAGCGGGGGCGGGGGATGTTTGCGCTTTGCGTTTGCGACGGAGAAAAGAGCCTAAAAAACGGTGCCATGCAAGGGATGTGACTTATTTTCAGTAAGTTACAAGTAAATTCCGCACGGTGCGCGGAATTTACTTGTAGCGAGTTGAGCCTCAGCTACTTCTGCTGCATGGCACCGTTTTTTAGTCTCGGGTTTACTCGGTTAGCGTTGAGTATCAGTTACTTCTGTTGTGTAACCTTCTTGTTCAGGTTCTGGGGCTCATCTCATTGCTGAGCATCCGGGACCGCTGATGGTGCTGCGCCCCTTGCGTCCGCTGTTTGCTATGTTGATTTGCATGGGGATGCTGTCCTTAAGTGCTTGTACGTGCGAGATGATGCCGATGAGTTTGCCGTCTTCCTTCAGTCGTGCTAGGGCGGTGGTGGCGTCCTCTAGGGCTTCGCTATCTAAGGTGCCAAATCCCTCATCTAGGAAGAGTGAGTCAACTCTGACTTTATGGCTCGACATCTTTGAGAGTCCCAGTGCCAGCGCGAGGCTGACGATGAATCGTTCCCCACCCGAGAGGTTATCGGTGCTGCGTGCTTCGGCGTCGATGTAGTTGTCCTTCACCTTGAGTTTGAGGGGCTCGTCTTCATCTCTCACGAGGGTGTAGCGTTTGCTCATTTTGATGAGTTGCCTGTTGGCGTGCTGCACCATGATTTCGAAGGTGAGCCCTTGCGCAAAGTTGCGGTATTTTTTGCCGTCTGCGGATCCGATGAGTTGGCTGAGGCGGTTCCATTGCGCGTATTGGGTTTGTTGCGCTTCGATGCCTTCTCGCTTGTCGGCGATGGTGGCTTGTGCCTTGGCTTCCTGCTCCAAGGCGTTGCTGCAGGTGGTTGCCTGTGCGCGGAGTTCCTTGAGCTCTTGCTCCAGCGTGGTGACTTGGCTGCTGAGCTCTTCCTCACCCTGCTCGGTGAGGGCTTTGGCTTGTGTCTCAAG
>JAWXTZ010000244.1:0-2229 GCA_044433085.1 Akkermansia sp. | reverse complement strand
CTTCTTCAGGCTCTCCTTGCTGAGACCTGCATCAACGGACAGGCTTTCGTAACTGAATTCGCTACCTGAGCGAAAGGCGATGTACATGAAGAGGCGGTTGAGTTCTTGAATGTCGCTGATGCCGTAAAGGCTTGGCAGGTCGCGCAGTAAGACTTTATCCACAATATCGTTGAGGATAAACTGGTCGGGATTGTTCTGTGCGCTTTGAGAGAAAACAACTTCGGGGTAGCCGCCGTAGTTGATGTAGTTGACGAAATGTCGGTTGAGCTGTTCGATATCAAGGCAGGACCAGTCTGCTAGAGTCGCCCCTGCGGTGAGCAAGCCTTGAGCCTTGATGAAGGTGATGTACTCAAAAAAGGTGAGGGGTGGCAGAGAAAAATCACTGAAACGACCAGCTCCACTTTCTCGACTTTTCATTTTGAGAGTGGCCGTAGCTGAGCCTGATGCGACAAATTTGCATTGCCTGTAGGTATCGACAAGCGATTTGAGGTGCACCTCCCAGTCTTTGAGGTATTGAATTTCATCGAAGAAGACGTAGTAGCCCGCAGGTTCACCTTTGTCACTGAGTGCTTGGGTAGCGAGGTGAAAGAGTTCTTCGAGTTCGTAGTTGCTGTAGATGGGAGTGTCGATGGAGATGTAGATGATTTTTCTTGCGGCTATGCCTTCTTGCAGGAGCTGCTGGATGCAATGGAAAATCATCACCGTTTTGCCGACTCGTCTTGGTCCCATCAGGATGGGAGCGCGCCGTATGCTGAGGTCTCGGACAAGGGGATAGAACTGCTCGATATAGTGCCGCTGGCTCATGGCGGCATAGTCGGAAGGGATGCACGCTGATGTCCACCAGGTGTTGTCTTGGTTGAGTCGCTTATGGACCAATACTTGTTGATGTTCGTATAATCTCTTCATCTGATAATCATCCTATAGGCAATATATTAACGCGGTGTCGGACGATAGACAATGATAAAATTCACTATTATACATCTTTTTGTATAATAAGAGTTGTATACAGAGCTTTTTTTGCTAATTTAAGAAGATTTGCTGTATATTAAGAATGGAATAAGTAAAAAATGGGTGTTTTTATTCTTATTATACAGTTTTAGTATGCTTGTTATAAGTGTTTTAAAGTCTAAAAAGAAAATAAGCTGGTCGAAACCAGCTTATTTTCACATAGAATGTATTTTAAGACCTTACTTGGCTACTGCATCGATGACGATGACTTCGTAGGGTTGCAAGGTGAAGGTCATTGGTTTGCCTGCTTCCATGCTGTCGCTGGGGAGCTTGTCGCCCTTGGGGGAGCTGATGGCGTATTGGCTAGGTGCTCCTGCTGGGAGCTCGAAGAGAGCTGCTGGGTCAGCGCTGAATTCTTGTACTTCAGCAGAGGGGTTGCGCAGGGTGAGGATGGCCTTCTTAGGTGACCAGCTCGCCCAGCCGTAGACCTCTAAGAGGGTGGGGTTGCCACCTACCCAGTGGCTGTCGACCATGATGTCGCCGTGGGAGCGTGCCCACTTGGCGGCGGCGGCCAAGGTATCCCATTCTGCGTCTTTGAGCATGGATGGGGTGATGTAAATCTCTTGCATTTGGGTGCCGAGACCGAAGCCGCTCCAGACTTCATTGCTAAAGTCGTTACCTTCTAGTGTCTTGAGACCGCGTGCTCCCTTGTTGTAGATGACGCCATGGGTCATAAGGGAGTTGATGGGGAAGAGTGGGGAGAGTGCGACGTTGTTCTTGTAAATCATGCCATCGCGGTAGGTCATCCACTGGTTGCGGGATGTACCTTCGCCACAGAAGTCGTGGTCCCAGTTGCCGCGCCAGATGGAATCGGCAATGCCAAACCAGAAGGGTGATGCCCATGTGCCTGTCGTCAGGTTGATGTAGGATTGGGGGCAGTCTTGGCGTAATTCATCAATCAGGGCGATGATGGCCTCAAAGTCAGAGCCAAACTGCGAGCCCTCGGCGGCGGGTACGTCGGCGGAGGTGCCATCAAACTTAAAGTGTGTGATGCCGTTATCCTTAATCATGCGGATGCACATGTCGTGGAAGGCCTTGAAGTACTTGGGACCCGACAGGGCAAAGCCTTTTTCGTTGGTTTCGAAGGCTCCCTTAGCGGCTGCGATGCGGTTATCTTTAGGCTCACCGTATCCGCCCCATGGGGAGAACCAAACGCCTAAGCCCGATCCGTAGGATTGTGCCAGCTTGTTGATGTTGCGGAATTCATTGGGCAGCCCCTTG
>JAWXTZ010000243.1:0-2231 GCA_044433085.1 Akkermansia sp. | reverse complement strand
CTGTGCCAGCATTCAAAGTTCAAGCGACGCGAGCTTTGGCATCTGCCTGATGGGTATCGATACCGGTGGTAAGAATTGGCGCCCCTCCTATCAACTCCCCAAGACCCCTGCCGTGAATCCCAAAACTAAGCAGCCTTGGATTTCCATTAGCAGCGAAAAGGTGAAGGACATCTTGTCTGAATGCGGTGGCAAGCTCAGCAAGGAGGAGATTGCCTACGTTAAGCAGCTGCAATACATCCTCAACGATAATATTCATTACTTTTACGGTGAGCAGTTTGTCGATTTATTTGGCATGAGCGAGACTGAGCGTTACAAATTATCAGGTCGTTATGCACCCGTCAAGCTCCTGATGTTTGATGCCTTTGACTCCATTCTGCCCGCGGAAGCCACTCAGCGACGCGAGCTGTCGCGTTACTTGGGTCGCCCCATCTACCAGCTGCATAAGGCTTGGGATATCGAAAAGACGGCATGGGAGTTTCCTTCATCGGGGGCGATCTCAACTTACATCACCAAGAGGCTTGTGCTAAAAGATGGTCAAAAGCTGGGCACCGTCTGGTACACCGCCTCCCTGCGAGCCGCTTACATCGACCCGAACCACGGTTTGCGCTTAGGGCAATTGGGCTATGTGCATGTTTCCTTGGGGCAGATGTCGCGTGGTCTCCTTCAGCTGCTGGAGGATAATGGCGTCGATGCTTACGACGATAAGAACAACAAGACTGCGATGGGCAAGATTCTCTTCTACCTCAATGCCAAGACCCAGAATTACATCAACGTCATATGCGCTTGTGACTATGCGGGTAACAAGGATTTCTTGAGCTCCGATGTACGCGCGGTGCGCAATCAACAGGGAATTTCCGACTTCGAGGGCTACCGCAGCCTGTCGGAATTAGTGAACTTGCCAGCCGATAATCAGCTGCAAGCACTAGGCCTGCTCAAATCCTTACCCACCGTGAGCAAAGCCAACTGGATTGGCACTACCAATGGAGTGAGCAAGGCACAGATTGCCCGCATCATCCCCGAGAGCGATCGCCTCGCCGTCAAAACGCCTGAGGTCATCGTCAGCACTGCCACGAGCAGCTCCGCCGAACAACAACTCATGGGGCAACAGCTGCTTGCAGCCTGCATCGCTGGTAAGACCGATGCCGTCAAGCAACTCATCGCCAGTAAGGTGGACGTAGACGCAGCCACGGCCTTGGATAATGCCACCGGCTTTTCACCACTCATCTTCGCGGGCATGAACGGTCACAAGGAAATCGTCGCCATGCTGCTTGCAGCTGGGGCAGACCCCAACTACCAAAGCAAGCGCAATAAAAAGACCGTCCTCTCAGAGGTCATGTACAAGCGCCAGTATGACATCGTTGAAATGCTCATCAAGGCCGGAGCTCAGATTGACAAGCTTATCGACACCGGCAGCACCGTCCTTGGCAACTGCTGCGCACTCAATGACATCAACGGAGCCGCTCTGCTGATTCGACACGGAGCCAATATCAGGCTGAAGGGAAGCAAAGGTAAGAGCCCACTCGATTACCTTTCAGCCGCGCAACGCAAGAACAACCAACAACTCCTAATGCTGAGCGATGCCGATTTGATTGAAGAAGCCCTGCCGCTGGAAGCCGCCATTAAAGCGGGCAATGCTGCCGAGGTCAAGAAACTGCTCGAAGGCGGAGCTGACCCCAACGAGATGACCACCTTGCAGGAGCCCATGATACTCTTTGCTGTACAAGGCGGTAATCTTGAAATCATCAAGCTTTTGATTGATTACAAGGTTGATGTCAATACCAAGCTGAGCACCAAATATGGCAGCACGCCGCTCATCTTGGCGACAGAAGCGAAAAACAAGGATATGATTATTCTTCTTCTTGAGGCTGGAGCTAATGTTGACCTTAAGAACAACCACCTCTCCTCAGCTCTAACGACAGCCGTTCTCAACAATAACATCGACCTTCTTGAGCTGCTGCTTGCCAAGAAACCCAATCAAGACGTCCTCTACAAGATGCGCGATATGTCCGATGGTAGCTTGCTGCATGTTGCCTGCGTCACCCTGAATGTCTTTAACCGAAGCGACACAAGTGCCGTCAAGCTCATCATCGATGAGGGCTACGACACCCAGAGGCCGGATGCCAATGGAAAAACTCCATTGGATTACCTCCCCGATACGCTGCGCCCAGAGATTGAGAAATACATCGAAGAACTCTTAGCGTTTTAATCGCCCCTAAGTTCATTCAAGGGGG
>JAWXTZ010000242.1:0-2232 GCA_044433085.1 Akkermansia sp. | reverse complement strand
GCCGGTGGTGCTGTCGCGGATTGCTATTTGCTCACTTTTGTCGATGGTCAAGTGGTCTGCAAGGAGCTCCCCTCCCTGCCTAACACGCTCACGGGTCACTCTGCGGTCTACCTTAATGGTAAGGTTTATGTCACAGGTGGTAGCATTGCTGCCGGTGAGCAAGATGCTGAATCGGCCCTGCATATTTTTGACGTGGCTTCCCAAACTTGGAGCGTGGGTCCTGCTCTTCCTGCCCGTGGTCGCTTCCTCCACCAGATGGCGCTTGCCAATGGTAAGATTTACGTGATGGGTGGCATTGGCCTCAAGCCCGCTGATGATGGTAAGATGGCTCGCGACATGCTGACCGAGGCTTGGTGCTACTCCGAGGCTCAAGGCTGGAAGTCCCTGAGTGATTTGCCTCACTTCTGCGCCGCTGCACCTACGACTGCCCCAACGATTGGTGGCAAGATTTACATGCTTGGTGGTGATGATGCAACCGTGACTGGCTTTACGCCACAAAACCACCCAGGCTTCCACAACCAAAGCCTCTGCTACTGCCCTACGAATGACCGCTGGTCAGACTCAGGCGAGATTGCCGTTGCACGTGCCGTTCTCCCCTGCGCGATGTGGGAGGGCATGGCCGTCATCATCAATGGCGAACAACGCCCTGGTAAACGCTCCAACCAAGTTTGGGCCGCGACCGAAGCTTAATGCCTCCCCTTTGATGCTTCCTTCTCTTTTATTAGCTTAATCTTATGAACAAATCTCTCATCATCGGCCTCGTCGCAGCCTTGGGCTGCGTCAACGGCCTTGCTCAGGCTGAGTTGGTCACAACTCATGCGCAATCCTGCCCTAAGGTGCCAGATAAAATTGGCTTTGCGGGCATGGCTGCCGGTCTCATCCCCGCTCGCGGGGCAACAAGCGACTACATCCTCTTTGTGGGTGGAGCCAACTTCCCCTTTGCGCAACCTGACGCCAAGACGGCTGAGGAGCGTGGGGCTAAGGTCTTCCACAAGCAGGTGGGGATGATGAGCGTTGCCTCCTCCTGCTCGGGTTGCTCCATGGCACCCGCTTGGGTGGGTAACCTGCCCTACGGCATCGGCTACTGCGCCTTTGTCACCACCAACAAGGCACTCATCATCGCTGGTGGTGCCAACGAGAAGGGACACACCGATAAGGTCAACCAACTATGGGTCGAAGGTGGCAGCCTGCGCATTGAAGCCCTGCCTGAGCTGCCAATCACCCTAGCCTACCCCGCCTTTGCAAAAATTGACAGCAAATTCTACGTCTTTGGCGGGCAAGAGAAGGACACCGATACCACATGCACAGGCGCTTCCTTCGTGCTTGATTTAGATGAGACCGCCAAGGGCTGGCAAAAGCTGCCCGACATGCCAAGCCCCCGCATGCTTGCAGGTGCCGCCGTGCATAAGGGCTACATCTACATCATGGGCGGTTGCAGCCTTGCACCCGATGCGAAGGGTGCTGGTGAACGCACCTACCTCAAAGACGTGCTCATCTACGACCCAGACACCAAGACATGGGGCGTGGACAAAGTGCCAGCCATGCCAGAAACCATGGTTGCCAGCCCTAACCCATTCCCCGTGGTGGATGGTAAGGCCTACGTCCTCGGTGGCGACCCCGGTAACTACTACCGCGCCAGCATCGCAGGTAACCCACCAGCCGACCACCCTGGGCAAAGCAACACGGTCTATACCTACAACTTTGCCGAACGCACTTGGGCGACCGAGGGCACCACACCACTTGGTGTCGCGACTGCTCCCGCCGTCCAAACAGGCAAGACTTCCCCAGCATCCATCATGATCATCTCAGGCGAAACGCACCCCGGAGTTCGCACGCCCGGCATCGGCACCATGGAAGTCCACGAAGACCCCGCCCCTCAGCCAGCCGAATAAACCTTTTTTTATTCGCCGCTTTACCCCGCCCTCATCTCTCATAACACCTAACCAAACTAACAACATATCATGCCTGAATTCCTCATATCATTCTTCCATGGAGTTGATAAGATTGCCCAGTATACACCGTATGCGGCACTTATTCTCCTCTTGGCTGCCATCATCCTAGCCTGTAAAAACGGCATTAAAAACAAGCCACTCGCCCCCTATGTAGAGGGCAAGGGACCTGGCAAATGGGCTTGGATTTGCGTGGCCGTCCTCTGGGTCGTCGTCATGCTTAACTACGCTGACCGCCAGTTGCTCTCCACGCTGAACAAGTCCGTCACCGACCCAACACCTG
>JAWXTZ010000241.1:722-2232 GCA_044433085.1 Akkermansia sp. | reverse complement strand
AGCCCGCGCTGGCGCATGAGGGTGGCAATCCACACGATGAGCAGCCACGCCCCCGCCACGCGGGTGATATAGTAGAGCGTAATCATCCATGCCTTGCGGTCGCGGAGCAGGGGAGTGATGGGGGCTTGAATGATGTGGTGCTTGCCGCTGTTGGGTTCCGCAAGGGTAATCTCCGTCCAAAGTACGGTGGCGAGCAGCAGGGGCAGCCCCCAGAAGAGCAACCCCAACTGCCAACCACCCAGAGCAATGGCGATGGGGTCAGCCGTACCTGAGCCTATAGCGGTGCCGAGGCTGATGCAGGCGGTGTAGGCACCCATCATCTGCGGGCTGCGCTTCGGGAAGACCTCCTTCACCACCCCTAGGATGACAGAGCCAGTGATGCCCAGCCCCAGCCCAATACAAGCCGTGCCCGCAAAGAGCCCCGTGATGCCACCATAACTGCGCCACACAACCCCGAGCATCGTAAGGGTGAGCGCGTAGATAATCAGCACACGCGGGCGAATGAATGAGGTCAGCCTAGCCCCAAGGGGAGCCGCAACGCCTAAAATCATCACCGGCAGCAGGGCAAAGAGGCTGCTATCGGCAATATCCAGCCCCAAGTCCTTCATCAAAAAGACCAGCAGCGGATTTGCCGCCGCAAAGGACATGCGCAGATTAAAGCTAATCAGCAGAAAGACGATGAGAAAGTGAACATGGTCATTGACGGGGTGTTTGGCCTCTTGCATCTCCTCAGCATAGCCCACTTTGAGGCATCTGCCAAACTAACTCTCTATTAATTTTTTTTTATGTTTTTTGAAGGATATCTTTTGATAAGCGTAAAACAAAAAAATAATGAATAATGAGCTTACTGAAATTGCTATTCCAATTTGATGGATGCATGTGATATGATATTTTGTAGTGATAGTTCCCTTTGGTAAGTTTGGAGGGATGCTAATCGTAACAAAAGCTCGACGTGATGAGTCTGTTTCTAAATCGTAATTTTGGCCATTGATAGCAGTTAATTTTGATTGATAACCTTTATACCAAAGTAGAGGAACTTCGTAGGTTCCTGCTTTTTCATCATAGTTAAAAGTGAATCCACCTGATTGCAGATATTGCCCTGTTTTTGTTTTAAAGTCAGGCAAGAGGTACTGCTGATGAGGATGTTCATGTATTTCTTTTAAGGATGTGCGTTTGGGTATCCATTCTCGACCATAACCTGCTTGTTCTGAAAAAGTATTAAATTCGCTTGATGAAAGAAATGATTCGAAATCTACGCTTTTATACTTTATGTTGGATGATAGGAAGCAACAAGTAGAAGCACCTAAGAACGCTACAAGAGGTAGTCCGTATGGTTTTAGATTTTTAAAGTAACGAAAAGTTAAAGCTAATACAAAGAATAAAAAGAAAAAGCTAAAACTGCCTAACCTGCTTGGGAATTGTATTTCGACAGGTGAATAAAAGGCGGCGAATTTCCATACTTGTTTGCTTGTTATTAGTATTATAAAAAATAAAGTAATAGTGTAATAGC
>JAWXTZ010000241.1:0-712 GCA_044433085.1 Akkermansia sp. | reverse complement strand
ATTTTTTTGTGTTTACTGGAATAACCATCTTTGTATAGACTCCATAGAAAAGCGGCTGGTACTAAAAGGAAAAATACGAAAATTGCGAGACCGTATGATTCATGATGTCGCGGAAGCATGAGATAACTAGGTAGCGGAACAAAATCTTGCATAGACATGATGACATTTTGATATGATAAATCCTGAGCAAGTAACTGTTCTAAAAAGGGCATCCAAAAGAAGGCTGTTAGGCTGATGCATAAGAATGCGCTAATCAATAATTTTATAATAATTCGACGACTTGTTGCAATTTTATTAATCCTGAAAATGCACCAAGTAGATACAAATATAAGGGATAAGAAGGTACTTAAGATATGCGATAATAGTAAGCCTGTAAATGCCAGTATTAGAACCAAAGGCTTGGAAAATTTTTGTTCGGTTAAATTGTATGTGCCCCATATTAATAGGGGAACAAATATCATCGCCATCAAGATTCCTAAGCTACCACCGTGATAAATGGAAACAAGGTGGTACTGGCACATGCTATATCCAATCATGACAAAATTTCCTACATAGGAACTACCTGTCATACCTTTGGCTGATAGATATGTAGTGAGTGCTGTAGTGAAGATAATGGCTATAATGATTAGTTTCAATGTGATTGATGGATTAACGCCTAGCAATCTGATTATTGCAAAGGGCAGAATGAAAAAATCAGGGTAGAATAAGGGGA
>JAWXTZ010000240.1:0-2242 GCA_044433085.1 Akkermansia sp. | reverse complement strand
GTGGTATCTACACCAAAGCTGCTGACGTAGGTGCTGACCTTGTTGGTAAGACTGAGTATCACTTCAACGAAGATGATCCTCGTAACCCTGCTACCATCGCTGACAACGTCGGTGACAACGTCGGTGACGTTGCTGGTATGGGTGCTGACCTTTATGAATCCTATGCTGGTTCCATCCTTGCAACAGCTGCACTTGGTGCTGCTGCATACGCTGCTACCGACTATGACCTCGCCCTTCGCGCCGTCATCGCTCCAATGCTCATTGGTGCTGTTGGTACCATCCTTTCCATCATCGGTATCTACACCGTTCGCACCAAGCCCGGTGCAACACAAGCTCAACTCATGGGCTCCCTTAACTTCGGCGTCAACGTATCATCCGTTCTCATCGCCGTTGCTTCCTTCTTCGTTCTGAAGTTCCTCGCCATCGACAACTACACAGGTGTTTGGGGCGCAATCGTCATCGGTCTCGTCGTTGGTATCGCCATCGGCAAGGTGACTGAATACTACACCTCCTTTGACTACAAGCCAGTTAAGTTCATTGCGGAAAACGCAACAACTGGTCCTGCTACCGTTATCATCGCTGGTATCGGTGTTGGCATGATCTCCACCTGCTGGCCAGTTCTCTTCATCGTTCTTGGCACCATTGGTGCTTACCTGAGCGCAGCTGGTAGCTGGACCTTCACAGACGGCAACATGTCCACAGGTCTCTACGGCATCGGCATCGCCGCTGTTGGTATGCTCTCCACACTTGGTTTGACCCTTGCAACTGACGCTTACGGTCCCATCTCTGACAACGCCGGTGGTAACGCCGAAATGTCTGGCCTTGGTAAGGACGTACGCAGCCGCACAGACGCCCTTGACGCACTTGGTAACACCACCGCTGCAACCGGTAAAGGCTTCGCCATTGGTTCCGCTGCTTTGACAGCACTTGCCCTGCTTGCCTCCTACATCGAAGAACTCAAGATTGCTGCTAGCCACTTGGTTGGTCAATCCTTCAAGGTCAGCATGCTCAGCGACCAAGTCATGACCTACGCAGAACTCAAGACCATGGGTATTGCTGAATTCATGACCGCCTTCAACGTCTCCCTCATGAACCCCAAGGTTCTGCTTGGCATCTTCATCGGTGCGATGCTTTCCTTCCTCTTCTGCGGTCTTACCATGAACGCCGTTGGTCGTGCTGCTAAGAGCATGGTTGAAGAAGTACGTCGTCAGCTCTCTGACGAAGAAGTACTCAACGGCACCAAGAAGGCCGACTACGAACGCTGCGTTGCCATCTCCACCAAGGGAGCGCAACAAGAAATGATCGTACCATCCCTCATCGCCGTTGTCGTACCAATCGGCACAGGTCTCCTCATTGGTGTTCCTGGCGTCTTTGGTCTGCTTGCTGGTGGTCTTGCTGGTGGTTTCGTCCTTGCAATCTTCATGGCTAATGCCGGTGGTGCATGGGACAACGCCAAGAAGTACATCGAAACTGGTGATGCTGACTTCTGCGGCAAGGGCACAGCTTACCATGATGCCGCCGTAGTAGGTGACACCGTTGGTGACCCCTTCAAGGACACATCTGGCCCATCCCTCAACATCTTGATTAAGTTGATGAGCATGGTATCCATCGTTACGGCTGGTCTGAACCTTGCGTTCACCCTTCTGTAAAGAACGAGCTGTTCTACTAATTTTAAGGGCATCCTGCTTCGGTGGGGTGCCCTTTTGGTTTGTGTGTGGGGGGGGAGGGGTGCCTTTTTTGATAGCACGGGCATTCTTTGTTTGCTTGCTTTCTGCCCCCGCTTCCTCTATGATGAGCCTCAGTGAACACCTTCCACCTCCACGCCCCCTACGAGCCCTCTGGCGACCAACTACAGGCCATCGCTAAGCTCTGCCTCTCCCTCGACGCTGGTAACAAACACCAGTGCCTCATGGGTGTCACTGGCTCCGGTAAGACTTTCACGCTCGCTAAGGTCATCGCTCAACAAAATCGACCAGTTCTTGTTCTCTCTCACAACAAGACGCTCGCCGCTCAGCTCTACTCGGAGTTGAAAAATTTCTTCCCCAATAATGCGGTGGAGTATTTCGTCTCTTACTTCGATTATTACCAGCCCGAGGCCTACATCGCGAGCACAGATACCTACATCGAGAAGGATAGTGCTATCAATGAGGAGATTGACCGCCTTTGCCTCAATGCGATGCGCTCTCTGCTGCTGCGCCGCGATGTGATTGTGGTTGCCTCGGTCTCCTGCATTTACGGTTTG
>JAWXTZ010000239.1:0-2246 GCA_044433085.1 Akkermansia sp. | reverse complement strand
AGAGATGAGCACCATATCCTTGTGCCCCTGCGCCTTAATATGCTCAATAATACAGTTGGTCCACTCATTGAGCGGAGGGAAGAAGGTGATGTAATTCTCTGGCTTCAGCTCAGGCAAAGTATCCGGAAAGACCGTGCAAGACGACACCAGCGGCAAAGCGTGGAACTGTGACAAGCTTCGCATCGACGAGATGTAGTCAGAGCTAAAGGGTCCGATACAAACAGCCACATCCTCCTGATTGCACAGCTCTTGCAAGGCCTGATTGTGCTCCGCAAGATTGCCAGCCTCCATGACGAGCAACTTGACCGGCTTGCCTAAAATCCCCCCTTGCTCATTGATGCTTTTGACCGCTTGCTCCATACCCTCAAGCTGAATTTGCACCGCTCCGTTATCCGGATTGCAGACGAGCCCAATCGTCAGCTCCTTAGCCGCACTGACAGCAACATTGCGCTTTTGAGCGTAAATCGTTCGGCTATCATGCTCGATGAGCGAGCCAAAGTTAAAGGTGCCCAAGGCATTTAAGATGAAGTAGCACAGGGCTACACTTAAAATGAAGATGATGGTATTTTTCATATTGACTCGTTCTTAGCTAATTGCTGGCGGGTGACTAAATCCTTAAAGACGCCCTCTTGTGCAAGCAGTTCTTGGTAGGTACCTTGGGCAACCACTCGCCCTTGGTCGAGGACGTAGATGCGGTCGGCATTGATGATGGTGCTCAGGCGATGGGCAATCACGATGCGGGTCATCTTGAGTTGCTCCATATTATTTTTAATGCATTGCTGTGCGATGTTATCGAGCGCACTGGTCGATTCATCCATGATGACCGCCACGGGCTTGCCGATGAGCGCACGGGCAATGAGGATGCGCTGCTGCTGACCACCCGAAATCGTGCTAGGGTTCACCATCGTGTGAATCCCCATGGGCAAGGCGCGAACCTCATCCTCAAAAGCCGCGAGGCGAAGGGCGGCAAAGGCATCCTCTTCACCACACTGAGTACCCGTGGCGATGTTATCAAGGATGGAACTGGGCATCACCTTACTATGCTGTAAAATAACCCCCATTTGGCGGCGGACAGCTCGCAGATTGAGCTGAGCTAACTCCTTGCCCGAGTAGTAAATACCACCTGACTCATACTGCTCAAAACCGAGCAAGAGGCGCACCAGCGAGCTCTTACCAGCCCCCGAGGGTCCGACGATGGCAATGAATTCACCCGCCTTGGCATGGAGGGAGACATCCTTGAGCACCAAAGGTGCATCGGGGCTGTAGCGAAAGTTGAGCTGCGAAATTTCAATATCGCCATCAAGCTGACCGGGGAGGTGCTTGCCTTGGTCGTCCTCAACAGCCTCCTCAAGGATGGGCATGATACGGTCAAGCTCGGGCTTAATCGCCTGCAGGGTCCAAAGACCACCAGCCAAGCCCATCACCCCACCTTGGAAGTTTTGGAAGGCCGCCATGAAGGCCAAGAAGATGGGGAAACTCAAATTCTGCTCCATCAAACCACCCGCCATCGCGTAGAAAACAAGCGAGATGATGGTCGGGAATGCCGTCGTGAAGATGGCTTGGTTGGCACTGAGTGTTGCGAGCTTGTACTCCTCGCTGGTGGTGACGGCAAAGTCATCCATAAATCGCGAGATGACGCGCTGCTCGGCACCTGCTGAGCGAATTTTGCTCACGCCATCAAAGAATTGCTTCATCAGGCCACTCAGGCGCCCCGCTGCAGCAGCGTGCGCCGCCAGCGGTTTGAGGTTAAATCGAGCGAGAACACTAAATCCTATCGCGTAAAGGAACACCATCCCCATGCCCACCATGCTCATGGCGGGGCTGTAATAGAACATCATCGCCAAGCTGCTCAGCGCGAAGATGGAGGAGAGGAACTGCTGCGACACCAAGTTAAACAAGGTCGATTGAATCTGATTCGCGCCGAGGATGCGCTGGGTCATGTCCCCCGCATCACAACGCTTGAAGACGTGAACCGGAATACGCAGGATATGGTCGAAAACAGCCGCTTGGAAACGCTCAAACTGACGCGCACTAAAAATCATCGAGATGAGCGAAGGCACCACCCCAATCAAGCTCTGGCAGAGCAAAAGCACAATGAGCAAGGCCGAGATTTGCCACAGCTCAGGCAAGTTGGCCGTCGGGATGATGTGGCTGGTGATATAAGCCGTTGCAACGGGGCTGATGAGGCTGAAGAACGAGCCGAGCATGCCCACACACAAGGTCATGACGAGGATGTTACGAGCCCT
>JAWXTZ010000238.1:0-2246 GCA_044433085.1 Akkermansia sp. | reverse complement strand
ACCGAGTGCGGAATTTAGCTGTAAAGGGTGGAGTCTCTGAAGGTTCTGCTGCATGGCACCGTTATGGGATTGCGTTGGTGACTTTATCTTACTGGTAGTTAGGTTTTTAGCTTGACTGGGGCTTGCGTTGTTTGTTTTCGTTTTCTAGGGCCATGGCTGGGGGGTAGGCGAAGGGGCTGAACTGGCTGGGGTGATCGCTCCAGTAAATGGCGAATTCTTTGATGTATTGTGCGTAGCTGAGGCTGAATTGCGCGAGTAGCTCGGGGCTGTTGGTGTGCTGGAATCTTAGTTTGCGGTTGTTGATGATGCGTCGCTTGAAGAGGTAGTACCATGTCTCTGCTGGGTTGATGTAAGATCCGGCTTCTGTGATTTTTGTTTCTATTTGGTTGCAGTAGAGCTCGGGCTCGGTGTCGTTGCGGAAGATGCTGTAGCAGATGTCGAAGCGGGGTAAGTCTCGGATGTGCCTGCCGAGTTTTGCGAGCATGTCTGCGCAGATGTCGTCTTCTGCGTGTAGGATGATGATGAATCGCCCTTTGGCTTGCTCTACGCAGTTGTTGAGTAGCTCGCCTATGCTCTCGTGCTGGCTGTCGAGGTAGGGCTTGATGCGTGTGTCGCGTTCGGCAAAGAGCTCTAGTTCGTATTGGCAGTCGGCGTTGTCGGTGTCGAATCCGTAGATGGCTTCCCAACTGGGGTTTTCTTGGTAGAGTATGGATAGGATCCCTGCAAGATTGCTGACGGTGTTTTCAAAGATGGGTATGATGATGCTGAATAGTGGTCGCTTGTTCATGGTTCTACATGATGCTAGCGTATTCATCATACTCATTAGACATGGATGTGAATTAATTAATTTAATCTTAGTTATTTATATCTGTGCGCATGTTGCTTTTTGGTCTCGCAAGCAAAACCTATTGGACTTGGTTTGTATTAATTCTCAATACTTAGACGTTTTGAATTGACTTGAGTATGATGAACACCATGTCAGATGAATATTATCTTGCTCGGGCGATGTTGAGGGGTTCAGGGATGTCTCTTGTGGATGCTGCGCGTGTTGTGCGGCAGATTTTGGATTTTAGGCCGAGGGGCTCGGGGGCTGTGGTGTTTTGTAGCAAGGTTGTTCAGGCGGGGCTGGCGCAGCGGCATTTGAAGGAGATGAGTTTGGAGGAGGGGTTTTCGCTGTATGTGGCGGGTAAGTCGCATTTGAGGGCGGCTTCGTTGCATGATATTTGTTACCTTTGGCGGCGGCTGGCGCGGGTGTGTCCGCGTTTGGCGGGGGCTCAGTTTGCGGAGATTTCTTTAGCGGATTGTGAGCGTTGGTTGGGGGAGTGTTTTTCGACAGCTAGCCAGTTTAATAAGGGGCGTACGATGTTGCATGGGCTCTTTGAGTTCGCGATGAGGCGCGAGTGGTGCGATCGTAATGTGATTAAGTTGGTGCCGCGTAAGCGGGTTGTGGAGGAGGAGATTCGGGCTCTTGGGCTTGGTGATATTCAGCGCCTTGTGCGGGTGAGTGAGCAGCGTCAGTATGAGGGCTGTTCTGCAGGGGTGGCTTTGATGCTTTGGGCGGGTTTGCGCCCGACGGAGGTTCGCCGGCTACGCTGGCGCGATGTGGATTTAGCAGAGCGTTGTATTACGGTGCGCTCTGCTTGTAGCAAGACGGGTGGGGTGCGGCAGGTGGATATTTGCCGTGCTTTGGAGGCGCGTTTGACGCGCTTTCGTTTGCATCATATGCCTGATGCGGAGGCGTTTATATGCCCAGCGGATTGGCAGCCCCGCTGGCGCAGGATTCGGGATGCTGCGGGTTTCGCGGGGCGTTGGGTGCAGGATGTGCTGCGCCATACTTTCGCGAGTTATCACGCGAAGCATTATAAGAATATGGCGCTGCTGCAATGGAATATGGGGCACCGTGACCAGAATTTATTGAGGTCACGTTATGTGAATTTGCAGGGTATTACGAGCAGCGATGCGAGCCGCTTTTTTAAGTTGGGCTCGGTTTGATGCCCCCTCAACGGGCTAAGATTTTGAGGGGGGCGGTTGCTGCCTTGACGACTTTTTTGAGGATGCCCCCTGTTCCTTTCACCGCGACGCCTACTGGTTTGGTGGCGACTTTGGTGGTTTTTTCGACGACTTTAACGGGGGCGGTGACGACGTTTGCTTGTGCTTGGGTGGCGGTGCCAGCAAGGAGGATGCCGCTGAGGGCGATGATGCTCAGTAGGGAGTGGGTGTTTTTCATGATGGGAGTTTTGTTTGGG
>JAWXTZ010000237.1:0-2246 GCA_044433085.1 Akkermansia sp. | reverse complement strand
GCAAGAGAAACACCCCGAGCGCGCCAAGAAAGTACGCTTCCCCGCCACATCTGGTTTCGGCATCAAGCCCGTCTCCAAAGAAGGCACCGAACGCCTCGTTCGCTCAGCCATCCAATACGCAATTGATAACAACCAGCCCACGGTGACCTTGGTTCACAAGGGCAACATCATGAAGTTCACTGAAGGCGGCTTCCGCGACTGGGGTTATGAACTGGCCAAGAAGGAATTTGGTGCCACCCTCATCGGCAAGGGACCATGGTGCCAATTGCCCAACGGCATCATCATCAAGGATTGCATCTGCGACGCCTTCCTGCAAGAAATTTTGATTCACCCCCAAGACCACAGCGTCGTCGCTACCCTTAACCTCAATGGTGACTACTGCTCTGACGCCCTTGCGGCCCAAGTCGGTGGTATCGGCATCGCCCCCGGTGGCAACATCAACTACAAGACCGGACACGCTGTCTTTGAAGCCACACATGGCACAGCCCCAGCCCTCGCAGGTCTGGACAAGGCGAACCCATCCTCCCTGCTGCTGTCGGCTGAAATGATGCTGCGCTTCATGGGCTGGACAGAAGCAGCCGACAAAATTATCGAAGCCCTCAACAGCGTCATCGGTGCCAAAACCGTCACCGCTGACTTGGCAGAAATGATTGAAGGAAGTACCGAGTTGTCCACATCTGCCTTTGCGGATGCCCTCGTTGCTAAGCTCTAAGGGAACTCCTGCATGCAAGACCCCAGCTACGTTCATGCGGCCTTTTCGGCCATCGCCAAGCGTTACGTCACCGCCAACCATGTCCTGTCGATGGGCTGCGACATGGAGTGGCGCGCCCGCGTGGTGCAAATCATCGCCGAATGGAAGCCTGAACGCCTGCTGGATATTGCCACAGGAACGGGCGATTTAGCCCTAGCCATCAAGCGAGCCCTGCCCGAAGTCGAAGTGCTGGGCACCGACTTCTGCAAGCCCATGTTGGACATTGCCGTCCAGCGTGGCTTGAAGGATGTTTTAGAGGCGGATGCTCTCAACCTCCCCCTGCCAGATGGGCACTACGATGTCGCCACCTGCGCCTTCGGACTGCGCAACATGGCAGACTATGGTGCCGCCCTGCGAGAATTCAGGCGCGTGATTCGCCCCGGTGGGCACCTGCTGCTGCTTGACTTTAGCGCACCCGATAACCCCATCTTTGGTAAACCCTACAGCCTCTACCTGCACCACGTACTGCCACACTTAGCAGGGTGGATTACTGGCGAGCCCGCAGCCTACACCTATCTGGGAGACAGCATCGAAAGCTTCCCCAAGGGGCAAGCCCTCTGCGAATTATTGCAAGCCAACGGCTTTGCCGATGCCGTGTATAAGCCACAAATGACAGGCATCGCAGGCATTTACACAGCCCTAGCTGTTTAAAGTCATATTCATTTTCGCTATTGACAATAGAAGGGTGAGAATTTATATTGCTTGGGCATGCGTGCCCCAATACTCACACTCCTAGGCTTGATTTCTGCGCTGCTATGCAGCTGCGAGCCCATGGCCTACGCCCTGTTTCCCAAGACGACAGGAGACGATGTCATTGTGCAAGCTGCAGCGGCGAACGCGTGGTTCATCCTTCACACGGATGATGAAAACAGTGCCAACAGCCACAGTTTTACGATTAAAAAAAAGCACCACCTGCACGTGCCCAACGTTGATTTCGGCAACTGGTGCGCCTACTCCCTAAGCGACGCGCAACATAAAATCATGCAGGCGAGTGGCAGCACCCTCGTCTTAGAACGCGGCTACAACTGGGACGGCATGAGCCTAGGCGAAACCTCAGCCGAAGAACTAAAAGCCTCCCTATTCCACGACGCCCTCTACGAGGCCATCCAATCAGGAGCCCCCGTCAAGCGAGGCGATGCCGACCGCATCTTCCTAGCAGCCCTCCGAGCCGACCAAGCCAGCAACGCCAGCAATTACTTCTGGTTTGTCCGCATGACAGGCTGGTTCTACAACGACTACTACACCCAGCCCACCCTCCGCATCGTCACCAATTCCTAGTGTGTCGACGCCAAAACATGGTATGGTGCACTTTCTGAACGAATTACAAGTAAAGGTTATGGGTTTTGCCTTGAATCCAAAATAGGGCATGCTACAATTCCAGACCTCGGTAGGGCTCAACTTACGAGGTTTTGCCTTGAATCCAAAATAGGGCATGCTACAATTGGTCGCTTGACGCACGCGACCCATCTGCTGTTTTGCCTTGAATCCAAAATAG
>JAWXTZ010000236.1:0-2273 GCA_044433085.1 Akkermansia sp. | reverse complement strand
AAGGCGTTGACGGGCTCGTCTGCTCCCACAATGCCGACTGCTGCTTGGCCATCTACGTCGCCGACTGCGCAGCCGTTTGGATTTACGATGAAAAAGTAGGCACACGCGCCTTGGTCCACTCAGGCAAGGCAGGTACCGAGCTCAACATCGTCAAGGAAGCCATCCGCATCATGCACAAGTTTGAGCACACCGACCCCGCCAACTGCGTTGCTGTCATTTCCCCCTGCATCCGCCCACCTCATTACGAAGTGGACATCGCGGCCGAAATCACCAAGCAACTGCTTGCCGAAGGCATCCCAGCTGAAAACATCATCGACAGCAAGATTGACACCGCCACCAACACCGAGGACTACTACTCCTACCGCGTTGAAAAGGGCAACACAGGTCGCATGATTGCCATCTTTGGTCGCACCCCACACGAATGGAACTAAAGAAAAAACTTCGGCAGGATGTTCTCAACATCCTCCAATCAACTTATGTCGGGGCTGTTCGAGAAGAGCAGTCCCTTCTTTTGCGCGGGCAATTCGCGCGGCTCATCGAAAAGCAAACATCACTCAAGATAGCCATCTATGCAGCCCTACCGCACGAGGTCAATCTACTCCCCCTACTAGAGGAGCTGCCCCAACACCAATACTACATCCCCCGCTGCGCAGCCAAGGGCGTGATGGAGTTCCACCGCCTTAGCCACCCCAGCAGCGAGCTAGAGCAAAGCAAAATGGGATTCTTCGAACCCAAGCGCGACTGCGCCATCATCAGCCCCGAGCAACTCGACTGGATCATCGTCCCCGGAGTCGCCTTTACAAAAGAAGGCGCAAGGCTGGGCTACGGAGGCGGCTTCTACGATCGCTACCTCCCCCGCTGCCCACAGACCAAGCAGGTGGCACTCTGCTTCGCCAAGCAAATTGTGGCTAGCATCCCAAGCGAGGCGCACGACTTGAGCATACCGCTCGTCGTCAGCAGCCCCCGATAATCAGAGGCACCGATGCAACTAGTGCATCGGTGCTTTCAAATGATTAGGATAAGCCAGATTCAAATCTAGCATTCTTATCAGGCTTGTTCAGCGGCCTTAGCTGCCTTACGAGCAGCCTTTTCGGCAGCCTTAGCCGCCTTTTCGGCCATCTTCTTCTTTTCCTCTGCGGAGAGGATGCGAGGGAAAACGGGGCTTGGGTCCTGAAGCAAGTGACCGTCTGGGAGCAAGCCCCAGTGAAGATCTTGAACAAACTTGCCGCTCATATCGAGCTGAACCTGTTCCAGAATCTTAGCGGAGGAATCAGGAATCACGCAGCCGAGGAGGAAGCCCACGTGAGCGCAGCTCTCAACAAGGTGCTGCAAGACACGCTGGAGCTGAGGCATGGCTCCCTCTTCCTTCACGAGAACCCAAGGCTTGGTTTGCTCAATGTAGGCATTACAAGCAGTAACGTGAGCATTCAAGGCAGCCAAGGCCTCGGATGGGTTATAGGCATTCATGCACTCGCCGAAGCGAGCCGTGCTGGTGGCAAGGCTTTCGCGCAAGTTGGCTGAGAGCTCATCGTCACCCTCAACGATGGTCACGCGACCTTCATTGTAGCGCACGCACATGTTGATGGAGCGGTTGAGCAAATTGCCCAAATCATTACCCAGCTCTGTGTTATAAAGCATCTTAAGGCGGTCAAAATCGAAATCGCTGTCATAGCCCGTGCGCGTATCACGAACCAAGTAGTAGCGCAGAGGGTCGGCACCAAAGGCCTCACAAAGATCCATGGGGTCAACGATGTTGCCGAGGGTCTTGGACATCTTTTCACCATTGATGTTGAGCCAGCCGTGAACGAGCAACTTAGGCATCTGCGCATCCTCAAAGCCCATGGCATGCAGCATCGCGAGCCAGTAAACACCGTGGGCCGGGACGAGAATGTCCTTACCAATCACCTCACAGGCAGCGGGCCAGAGCTTGTTAAACTCAGGCAAATCGCTACCTTCCTCAGCCAAGTAACCAGCGAAGGAGATGTAGTTAATGAGCGCATCAAACCAGACGTAAGTCACAAAGTTCTCATCGAATGGAAGGGGAATACCCCAGCTGAGACGCTCCTTGGGGCGGGAGATGCAAAGGTCATTATCAAATGCACGCTCAATAGCTTGCAGCAGCTCCACCTTACGGAAGGCAGGCGTGACCACATCGGGGCTTTGCTCCACAAAACCCTTCAACCAAGCGGCATGCTGGCTGAGATTGAAGTACCAGTTTTCTTCAGCGAGCTCGACAACCTCGCCCCACTCGGCGCCAAATTCGCCCTCTTCAT
>JAWXTZ010000235.1:0-2288 GCA_044433085.1 Akkermansia sp. | reverse complement strand
GTGGAGATAGAGAAAAAGCATAAAAATAGGTGCCACTGTGCTCCCCCCCCCACGCGCGTAACATTGACGCCCCCACAAAAATTTGCTATAATTCAAGGAACCTTCAACCCCTTGCCTCTATGAATACTACCCTTCGCGATGAAATTCAATCCTACGGACGTGTCGCCCTTTGCCTCAGTGCGGGGATGAGCAGCTGCGTGCTCGCCGCCATCGCTCAACAAGTTCTCGGTGCTAACAATGTGCTCGCGGTTTCGATTGAAACTCCCTTTGTCCCCCAAGGTGCCCGCGAGCGTTGCGCTCAGATTGCAGCCCACCTCCAATTAGAGCATATTGTCATCTCTTGCGACTTTGGTAGCATGCCCCCTAGCATGCTCTCCGAACGCCCCGAGCGGTTCTACCGCTACAAGGCTTACATTTATAGCCGCCTCAGAGAGGTCGCCGACCTTCAGGGTATCAGCCACATCCTCGATGCCAGCAACGCCGAGCCCCAGCTGATTGAAAGCTATGAGGCTCAGGACAATGAGCGAGCTCGCCAAGAGTTTGGCATTATGAGCCCCTTCTTAAATTGTGGGCTCGATTTGGATGCTATTCGCCATGAAGGTCGCATTTACCAGCTGGATGAGGCCTTCCTTCGCGGCTCGGCTGACTCCTGCCTCCTGTCTCGCTTTGCTTGCTCAATCCCCATCACAGAGCGCGATTTGATGCAGATTCGTCAGGTTGAGGCCTCTTACCGCGCCCTCGGCTTCGTTAACACGCGCTTGCGCATGCTGGCTTGGCACTGCCTCGTTTTAGAGGTACCTCGCGTCGAGTTACGCGCGATGTGCATGATGCACCCACCTTTCACCATCATGGTGGTTTGATGATGTTTGCCCACTCCTTCAGATGGCTCGCACAAGCCCCCCTGTTAGCGGTCACGCTCTTGTCGCCGCTCGTGGGTGCTCAGCCTGCTGCTACCCCCGCAGCGGCCGTTCAGAGCCCTGAGGAGCTCTACGAGCAGGCCGAGTTCTGCTTTAATGATGCCAAGGGCAAACTCGCCCAGCTGCAGCTCGCCCTGCGCCTTTACCAGCAGGCTGCGGATGCTGGCCATGCCGAGGCCCAGTACACGATGGCTCTCTTGCTGACCAGTGGGCTGATGACGGAGATTGATTTACCTGCGGCACGCCATTATTTGAGCTTGGCTGCCGCCCAGCTCACCGAGGCCAAGTTGCTGCTTGCCACCCTTTACCTGCGTGGTGGCTGGGGTTTTGAGCCCAATGCGCTGCTCGCCTGTCAGCTTTTAGATGAGTTGGCTTCAGCGGGCGATGCCGATGCTCAGTTTCTTTTAGGCAACTGCTGCTTGAAGGGCTCAGGTGTTTCTCAGGATTCTACCCGAGGGCTCGCTCTGCTTGAGCAGGCTGCTGCCCAAGACCAGCTGCCCGCCCTGCTGCTTTTAGCTTATTGTTATCGCGAGGGGCAGCATGTGAAGGCCAATGAGCTCAAGGCCTTGCAGATGACGGCTAAGGCGGCCCAACTCGGTAGCCCCGAGGCCACCTACTGGCTGGGCATGAGTTACCGCTACCCAGAGCAATTTTTAGAGAGTAACCGCCAACTGGCCTTTGAGCGATTCAAGCAAGCGAGTATGGATGGTGAGCAAGCGGCGGTTTATGAGCTAGGCCTGTGCTACTTGCTCGCGTATGGGGTTGAGGCCAATGCTGAGCTTGCCCTGATTTACCTCATGGATGCCGCCGCAGCTGGGCACCCCAAGGCGCGGCTGATGGTGGCTTTGTGCTGGGCTTCGGGCCTTGGCTGCGAGGCGTCTTGGAGCGAGGCCATGTATTGGCTCGCTTATTGAAGCCGTTTAAACTAGGAGAGCCCATAGGGGGGGGCTCCCTATGGGCTCTATGGATGGTGTATGCGCCTTGTTGATGGTGCATGCGCCGTTTCTTTTACTGCATGGCCTTGAGTTTTTCTACAGCGGCAAGCAGGCTTGGTACGTCTTCGATGGAGATGACGGTGGCCTCTTTACAGATGCGGCTCATCATGCCAGCTAAGCTGCTGCCAGGTCCCATCTCGATGAAGAGGCGTTCTCCCTGTTCGATGAGCTGTTCCATCGATGCCGCCCAGCGGACGGAGCCACAGACCTGCTCCCCTAACATCGCGCGTATGTCATCGGTGCTGGTCACGGGGCGTGCCTCGTAGTTGCAGTAGACTGGGACGGGGGGCATTTGCATCTCCACCGCTTGAAGTTCGCTGACGAGCTTGTCCTGCGCCGTCTTCATGAAGCGGCTGTGGTAGGCGCCTGCTACGTT
>JAWXTZ010000234.1:0-2291 GCA_044433085.1 Akkermansia sp. | reverse complement strand
CCCCCGTGGGGATGGCATCCGCCCCATCTAAAAGGGCGGAGCTGAGGTGCTTGGCGATGCTGGAAATATCGATGACATGGTGCTCGACACCCAGTTGCTCGGCTTGCCAGCGGGCTGCTGCCAGCTCTTGCTCAGCATGGTTGCTGCCGTAGTGGAAGGACAGGGCAACACAGAGCTCATGCTGGGATGCGGCCCAATGAAGCGCGGTGGTGGAATCGAGCCCACCGGAGAGAAGTACAGCTACCTTCATGGGGTCAATCAGAGGGGGCGTTGTTCGGGCTGATGCTCCGCCACACAAGTGAGCTGAATGCCACCACGGGCACCGAAGCGACCTTCGACCTTCATCCATGCAGGGGCGATGGTAGCAATCAGGTCATCTAAAATGCGGTTGACGATTTGCTCGTTAAAGGCAGGGTAGTTGCGGAAGGAGGCGAGGTAGTACTTCAAGCTCTTGGTCTCCACAATTTTTTCTGCAGGGCAGTAGGTGATGGTCAAATGGCAGCTGTCGGGCTGACCCGTGACGGGGCAGAGGGAGGAGAACTCGTGCGTGTCCAGTACAATGGTGTAGGCGCGTTGGGGGCTGCGGTTGGGGAAGCCCTCCAACTTGGCATCATCGGGGGAGGTGTAGAAGTCGCTGTGCTTGCCCAGTAGGCTGAGGTCGGCTGTTGTATCGTTGCTCATGATGGTCAGAGATTAGATTTTGCTGAGTTGGTAGCCCTCCTTGCCGTCCTTCATGGACCAGCCGAGTTCGGTGAGTTTGCCGCGCAGTTCGTCAGCCTTGCCCCAGTCCTTGGCGCAGCGTGCTGCCCAGCGTTCTTCGGCAATGGCGGTGATTTCGGCAGGAGCTTCGACGTTGGCATCGGGGTCGGGCAGTTGCAGACCGAGGGATTCGGTAATGAGTCGCAGGGCGTACCATGCGGCTGTGGCTTCCTCGCTGCTCATGTCCGCTGCCTTGTGAGCCTTCATGCCGCTAAAGACGTGACCGAGGGCTTCGGGCAGGTTGAGGTCGTCTTCCAAGCTTGCCCATGCGGCGGCAAAGATGCCTGCATCGGGGCGCTTCTTGCAAAGCTCTTTGTAGGTGGGTTCTTTGGCTCCGCTCACCTTGGCGAGTTCCTTGTCGTAGCGACCGAGCTTGTTGAGGGCGCTCATGGCGTCCTTCATGCCTGTCAGGGTGAAATTGAGGGGGCGACGGTAGTAGGCACTGGCGAGCAGGTAGCGCAGCGCGGCTGGGGTGTAGCCCATTTCAACCAATTGGTCGAGTGTGTACATGTTGCCGAGGCTCTTGCTCATCTTGGCGCCATCAACCAAAAGGTGGGTGATGTGAAACCAGAGGCGGGCGCTTTCGCCACCGCAGGCGCAGCGGCTCTGGGCGATTTCGTTTTCGTGGTGGGGGAAGATGAGGTCAACGCCACCAGAGTGCAAATCGAAGGTATCACCGAGGTACTTGTGGCTCATGGCCGAGCATTCTAAGTGCCACCCGGGGCGACCTTCACCCCATGGGGATGGCCAGTAGTTGTCACCATCCTCCTCACGACGTGCCTTCCAGAGAACGAAGTCAGCGACGCTGTCCTTTTCATATTCGTCGGTGTCAGCGCGCTCGTTAGCGGTTTTACCGAGGTCGAGGCTTTGGCGGTCGAGGTGAGCCAAGCGACCGTAATCGGCATAGGAGGAAATTTGGAAGTAGATGGAAGCATCACCACTTTGGTAGGCGTGTCCCTTGTCCATCAGCAATTGAATGAGCTCAATCTGCTCCTTGATGTGACCCACGGCAGAGGGTTCTACGTGAGGGGCTAAGCAGTTGAGTGCGGCACAGTCATCGTGGAACTTCTTCGTCCAGATGGCGGTGTAATCATTCAGCGGAATATTTTGGGCAACCGAGTTCTTAATGGTCTTATCGTCAACGTCGGTGATGTTGCGAACATGCTTGGTGCGCAGGCCGCCCAGCTCCACCACGCGGCGGAAGACATCTTGCACCACGAAGGTACGGAAGTTACCAATATGAGCGGCCGCATACACAGTGGGACCACAACAGTAGAAACCAAGTTGTTTGCCATCCGCTGCTTGTACGGGCTGAACCGCCCCCGACTGTGTATCGTAAAGTTTTAACATGCGACCAATAGACTATTACTAAACAGCTCTTTTGTCAAGATTAGAGCCAGTCAGAAAAGGAATCTGAAAGCTGTAATATTAAATGCGACAAGCTAAGCACCCATAAAATGCCCTGGTTCCTATGCCAAAGTACAGTTGGTGGAGGAAAGGACATGAAATGTTCTTTTCCACCATCAACTGTT
>JAWXTZ010000233.1:0-2299 GCA_044433085.1 Akkermansia sp. | reverse complement strand
CCGACTATCCGATGTCCATTGAAATCACCCGCGTATCCGCATGGTTTGAAGACCGCAACCTCAAGCGCCTCCCATCCAAACAACGTCGATTCATGCTCGCTGACCTCGCCCCATTACTCAAGGACATCTACACGCTTTATCAAATGGAACTCAAATCAAACCCCGATGCGAGTTGGGACTTACCCTTCAAGGTTGAGCCCCTACAAGAACGCTCGGTGCCGTTTGCAGATGCGGGTTGATGGAGCAAGTTCCATGTTTCTAGCACCCCACGATATCTGAACTGCCTTAGATATCGTGGGGTGTTTTGCTTCAAAAAAGCTCGAAAAACAGACTTTGTATGCGCCAAAATCACGAAAAAGACAAATTGGGTCGAAAATCTAACCTAAGGAATCTATTTAGTATCAATGGCTTAACTTGGCCCAGCTTGTCCGCCCGCAGTTCTCGCGTGAATCATTTTTCCGCGTTCCCACTTTTTTACTTCTTTCTTCGACCTTCACGCCCCCTTCAAGGCACGCTGAACTGATTGACGTAGAGAGCTATCTGCGTTCTCCCGCCACATAGGGCGGCTCTAGTCAAAGGGCGTGAAGGGCACACTTCAATTCTCAGATTTTTTCCCATACACAAGTAAACCACAATTCCCACTCTTTGCCTTCCTTCCCGCTTCGGGAAAAACTTTAAAAAACTGCGTGACCTTGAGCCTGAATGTGTTATAGTAAAGATGACACTAAACCTTAAACGTCAACCGATTAGATATTACACGATATGAATACAGAACAAATTCCACAAGAATACAGCCAACTAGCTGAGAAGATTATCACTGAATTATCTTCAAACGTCATGGAGCTTATGTCGGCAACAGGTGCAAATAACTTCCGCTACATGACAGCACAACACATCAAGGACGTTAACGCCTTCCTGCGAAGCGAAGAAAGCAAGAAGACCAAGCCGCTTGATAACCCGATTGGAGGGCTGATGTTCACCATCGAGCCAAACCTCATCGACGGAGGCATCACTGAGGTCATCGTCTCCGCCTTCCCCGATGACATGCGCGTGCTGCAATTCATCAAGGACGGTAGAAGCCTCGCCAAGGAAAGCGAGCTGGTGAAGAGCTTTGAACTCTGCGCTACGTGGGAAGAGCTCACCGATACATTCACCTCCATCATGCCCCGCCCCGAAGTCAAAGGTAGTAAATTCAGTCTAGGTCAAGTCGTCATCACCGCCAATGCGAATACGACCTTCACCCATGAAGAGCGACTGGAAATGCTGCATCGTCACGTACGCGGTGACTGGGGCGATTGCGGAGCTGAAGACTCGCAGACTAATGAAGAAGCCCTAACGCTAGGTAATCGCATCATGAGCGTCTACAATCACCCCAAGCACACCTGCTGGATTATCACCGAGCGAGACCGAAGCGTCACCACCATCCTACTTCCTGAAGAATACTAAACCAAACATAAAAAGAATACACATTATGAGCACACGTTGCAAAGTCCGCATCATCGACACCACCGATAAATATATCGAGTTTTACCACCACTGGGACGGATATCCTGAGGGAGTTGGATTCGAGCTCCTTGAACTACTCAACAGCTTCCCGATAAACAAACCGTCCAACTTGAGTCCTGAGCCAAACATCGACATCGAACTCAATACCTTCATCCGAGGCTTGATGAATTTGGAAGGTGGGAAGCAATACGAATTCGACTTTAAACGTCACGGTGACATTGAATACCTCTACTGCGTCCACCTCAAAGACCGCAGCATCCGCTGCATCAAGGGATACTTTGAATACGATGAAGCCGCTGACGGTGAGCAAACCTGCAAATTCGTCATCGAGGACACCCCGAACGTCAAGGAACTTCACGAAAACTTCGATGGCGAGAATTATTCGTAAGAAGTTGAAAATAAATGAATTATTTTTAAAAATAATACAGAAAAAGCTGGACATTGCCCAAGATTATGTTATAGTATATAACAGAAAGAGGGGCAATACCTTATAAATAATATGAATACCAATACCGACAAAAACATGACCACATCCACTAAGAAATTCAATGCAGGTGACATCAACTACGCATGCGGAGCTAATCAGCTGAGTGCTGAAGACAAGCAATACTTCATTAACGAGCACCTTAACGGCTGCTGGGGCGACGTTAGCAAGTACCAAGCCGCCATCAATAACGCAGCCGTCCAAGCCCAAAAAGGCACCATCATCAGCGTACACTACAACGACGCTACAGGTGAGCAAATCAAAATCTACACCGAGCTCGAAGCAGGAAACACAAACGTCCTCCTCATC
>JAWXTZ010000232.1:0-2309 GCA_044433085.1 Akkermansia sp. | reverse complement strand
TCGGAAACGCAAACCCAAGCGGAAAGAAATACGCAAAGCCATTAAGCAGCAACTAGCTTACATAAAACGTAATATTGGGCACATAAACACAATGATTGCTAAAGGCGGCGTTCTTACGCCAAAAGAGCAACAAGAATTCCAAACAGTTAAAAGCATTTACGAGCAGCAGCGGGAAATGTACGTCAAACGCACGCACCGAGTAGATAACCGAATCATAAGTTTCCATCAACCTTGGCTTCGCCCGATTGTGAGAGGTAAGGCAGGCAAAAAAATAGAAATAGGAGCCAAACTGGATGCCAGCGTAGATGAGAATAACTTCACGCGATTAGAGTATGTATCCTTTGATGCTTACAATGAATCGACTAAGCTCCAAGAGGTAATAGATGCTTATTTTCAACGAACAGGGCATTATCCAGAGCGAATTTTAGCTGACCAAATCTACTCAACAAGAGAGAATCGCAAATACTGCAAAGAACGAGACATCCATCTATCAGGCAAACCATTAGGAAGACCAAAGAAAGATATGGAACTGCAACAAGCCGATAAGAAGCGCAACTATCAGGAACAAACAGAGAGAGTGGAAGTAGAACGAGCATTTTCGCAGCTCAAGAGAAAATGCGGCTTAGGACTCATCACCAAACGTCTTAAAGAAACAACTCTTCATTGCATCGCCTTGTCAATATTTGTACAAAACCTCAAGAAGGTTTTCTGTGCCCTGATAGAATGGTGGCAAAATAACCAAAAAACGGCACAATCAAGGAGAATTCAATCTAGCGAATTGCTCTACCAGCTCTGGTGCTATATTGCCGCTATCTGGATTTCTGAAAAACGAGCAGTTATTCAGTAGACATTAATTACTCACTACTAATTACTCAACCCCTTGCCTGTCGTAGAGCTCCTTGTAGGTGGGGCAGGTGGCGTAAAGCTCTTCGTGGCTGCCATCGCCGATGATGAGACCACCGTCAAAGACGAGGATGCGCTGAGCATGGCGTATGGTGCTAAAGCGGTGCGCGACGATGAGGGTCGTGCGCCCTTGGCTGAGGGCTTCGAGCGAGGCTTGAATGGCCTTTTCGCTCTCGGCATCAAGCGAGGCTGTCGCCTCATCGAGGATGAGGATGGGCGCATCCTTCGCAAAGGCTCGTGCAATGGCAACGCGCTGGGCTTGACCACCAGAGAGCCCTGAACCCGATTCGCCCAGCACGGTGTCGAGCCCCTGAGCTTGGGTGTTCAAGAAGCTGTTGACCTGTGCACGCGCGGCGGCTTGCTCGATTTCATCATTGCTGCAGCCCTTTTTACCTAAGCCGATGTTCTCGCGTATGCTGCCTGCAAAGAGCATGGCGTGCTGCCCGACCAGCGCGATGCTGTCGCATAAATCACTCTTGCGCACGTCGCGCACATCAATACCATCGATGAGCAGCGAGCCCTCGCTCACTTCGTAGAATCGCGGAATCAGGCTCGCGAAGGTCGTCTTGCCCGCGCCGCTGGCCCCGACCAGCCCCACGATTTGCCCTGCGGGGATGTGCAGGTCAATCTTGCTGAGCACGGGCTTGCCTTCTAGGTAACTAAAGCCGACCTCTTTAAAGGTGATGTCTCCCTTAATGCCTTCGAAGGGCTTGGGGTGCTCCGCATCGGGTATGCTGTCTTCAACATCCAAAATTTCGGTCAAGCGCAGCAGCGAGCCCTGTGCTTGGTTGAATTTGTTGAAGGCACGCCCCGTTCGTTTCATGGCGTCAAAGCACATGAAGAGCGCGGCCGCGAGTGCAAGGAAGTCACTGAGCGTCATACCCTCCAACTTGCCCTTGACCAGCATGAAGGCGAGCGCGAGCGATGTCACAGTCTCCATGATGGGCACGAGCCCCTTCTGGTACTTGACGAGCTTGATGTTGTGGATGCTGTAGCGGACTGAGGCCTCGCGAAAGTCGTCAATTTGCTTGTCCTCCATGGCGTAGGCTCGTACCTCACGTTGGGTGGCGAGGTTTTGCTGCACGATGGTGTTGAGTTCGCCCAAGCCCTCCATGGCCTGCAAGGACTTTTGGGCGATGCGCTTGCCAAAGACAATGATGGGGTAGGCGGCAATCGCAATGAAGATGAGGTTGACGATAAAGCTCCAGTCAGCCCCCTGATTGAAGACGAGGAAGAAGAAGGCGCAAATGGCAAAAATGCAGGTGATGGGCTGCTTGATGATGTCGTTGGAGACGTTGGTGATGAGGGATTGTACATTACCCGTGTCAGACATCAGTCGGCTGATGATGTCGCCCTTGCGCTGCCTCTCTAAGAAGGACAGGGGCAGGGTCTGGACGCGGTGGAAG
>JAWXTZ010000231.1:0-2340 GCA_044433085.1 Akkermansia sp. | reverse complement strand
GTCAAGAGCAAGGAGCTGGAGCGTCGTGCAACATATGGTCCTGCCTTCCGCTACTACGAGGGCTCTTGGTACCAAGCCAACCAATTCCGATTCAGCAAGGATGGCAACCCCAACATGGAAATCAACTGCCGCATGAATCCTCAACTCGGCTACTTCTCCTTAGCCTGCGGTGGCGACATCAAGCCAGAAGAAGACTTCCCCATCTTTGCAACAAAGACAATCAACGACCTACCTAAAAAGGCAGACCCCGATGCTGCCGTTCAGGCTATCGTCGATGGTCCTCTGCTTGAAAAGAAGGACTACTCAGGCGTACCTAATCACCTGTTTTAATTTAGCTCGCCCCAAGCGATAAAAAAATCCCCGCTGTTTAATAGAAACAGCGGGGATTTTTTTACCATTGAGAGTACTCATCAGTACTGTTTTAAAACCTGCGCGATATGCGCCTCCATCTCGGGGATATGCGCCTTAATGCTCGCGGCCAGCGCAAACTGATTGCGGGCGCGGATGAGATTATGCTCAGGCTTGTGCGTGCGGAAGTACTTGTCACCATCCAGATAGTCGGTCAAGAACCGAATCCCAATCTCGGTGGTGATCAACCAGCCAGAGAAAGCCATCTGGTCGATTTCCTCCTGAGTCAGGAACTCGTGCGCGGCATCCAAATATCCTTGGGACAGGGACTTAAACAAATCCATCTGAACGACAACCTTGCTTAAATCCTCTTCATCCTCCTCGGCTTGGCAGGTAGCCGTGCGCACCATATCGCCAAAATCGTAGAGTGAGAGCCCAGGCATAACGGTATCGAGGTCGATAACGCAGACAGCCTCATCGGTATCCTCATGCAGCATGACGTTGTTGATTTTGGTGTCATTGTGCGTAATGCGCGTGGGCAAGCTGCCAGCAGCCTGCATCTCGACGAGTCGGCTCAAGTCGGCAGCGCATGCCTTAACGGCGGCAATCTCGGCTTGGCACTTAGCGGCTCGCCCCAAGGTGTCGGCCTCTGCACTGTGGCAGAATGCCTCGTAGCGCGAAGGCGTATGGTGGAAGTTGGGGATGGACTCACGCAAATCATCTGGGTTCATATCCGAGACCAGCTCTTGGAAGGAGCCGAAGGCGTAACCAGCTTGGTAGGCCTGAGTCTTATTCTCGACCACGTCATAGGTGTGCGTGCACTCGATGTTGTTGTAGCAACGCCACATGCCCCCCTCCTCGGGCAGGTTGATGTAGTTGCGCCCACCACGAGCGGGGTAAAGGGTCAGCACCTGCCCTGCGTGGCTCTTGTTGCGGCGCAGGCTTTTCCAACGGATGTGGCGGGTCACCTTCTCGACATTCTTCATCACACCCTCGGGGTCGGGGAAGACGTAGTCGTTGATGCGCTGTAAGATAAATCGCTCTTCTATCCCCTCCTCATTGCGGTAGCAGGCTAAATAAGTCGTGTTAATATGACCAGTGTTGATTTCCTCACCATAGAGGAACTCGCCAGAGATGGCGAACTGGTCGCTAATGCGGGCAATACGAGCGGCAATATCGCCATCGGTGAGGTGCTTACGAGATTGAGCAGACATGAAAGATAATTAGGTAGAGTGAAGTAGCAAAGGAATGAGCGTAATAAGATGAAGTTACTTTACTATAACAAAGTACTACACGCACCGCAAGCCTAAAGCTTGATTTCGACTTATCTAACATTTGGGGACTTCATCCTCTTGTACTTCCTACCCAGCAACAGGGTACTCAGCAAGGGCGAGAGCTCGATGAATTTACCCAGCAGAATGCAGGCGTAGCAGATAAGCAGCGAAATCACGCTGAAGATGGCGAGAGTCTCGCAGCCATTAAAGTCTGGAAACATGGTCAAATGACGGCTTTGGAAGATGCCGCCCACCACATAGATAATCAGCGTATTTTTACCAATAAAAATCATTTGCTTGTAGATGGCGGGCACGATTTGGTAACTGCACACAAAGCGAATGAGCAGCAGCCCGATGACAATGCCGAGGAACTGCTGCACATACATCTCTTGCGGCATGGTGGGGATTTTGCCAATCAACAGCAAACTCGCAATGAGCCCCACGGTGATGCAGGCGGGCTTGCAGAGGAGAAAGTCGCGCAGCTGCTTGAATTCAGCCAGCAAGATGCCCGCAAAGAAGCTGGGGTAGTACAGGTAGGCGTTCGTGAGCCATTCCAAGGGCTTATGGCACTCGGGAGAAGTCTTACCCCAAGCGAGGTGAGCCACGAGCAGCAGCACCCACAGGGCAACGAGCAACAGGGTGCTCGTCAGCAGCCCGAGATTAAACTTCGTTTTGATGCTGCGGAAGGCGCCGGAGATGACTTGCAGCGCAAAGAGGC
>JAWXTZ010000230.1:0-2362 GCA_044433085.1 Akkermansia sp. | reverse complement strand
ATTCAGCAGGACGATGCGCAGGTTGGGGCTCAGCGCGGGCAGCGAGAGCGCATTCATGTCGTAGAAGAAGCTCAAGGCGCCGATGAGCAGCACATTGAGCCTGTCATCACCTGCGGCAAAGCCCACGGCGGCGGAGAGCGAGCCCTCGATGCCGTTGGTGCCTCGGTTGCAGCAGACCTGCACCGTTGGGTGCAAGGCGAATAGCTGGGCGTAGCGCACTGCCGAGCTGTTGGCGAGGTGTAGGACGGAAGGTGCGGGCAGACCTTCAATCACTTCGCCTACGATGCGGGGGGAACCAAAGGGTAGGGCAGAGCAGTCAATGGCGCCAATCTGCGCATTCGTGCTGTGCCAGAGGGCGTAGAATTCTTCGCAGTCCTGATTTTCATCCATGTCATCGGCAAAGACCGCGAGCAAGTCCCAGAGCTCTTCGGGCTCGCCTTCAAGGCAGTGGGACAGGCAACAGAAGGTGTCGATGAGCGCACCATCGCGGCTCATGTGCCAGTGCTGGCTCGGTGGGTTCTTGCGCAGCAGGCGCTTGATTCGCTTGGAGACGATGCAGCCCCCAACGGTGATGAGCAAGTCGGGCGAGAAGGCCTCGTCACAATCGCGACCGATGACTTGGTCGGCTTGGGTGATGACGCCTTCGAGCGGGGCGCAGTTGCCGAGGTGTTCGGCAATGATGACAAAGCCCTTCTTGTGCAAGTCCTCGCTCAATGCGGGGGGGAGGGGCAGCTGCCCCACGAGAATCATGCGACGCGGGCTAGCCTTCACCTGATTGATGAGCATTTCCTCCTCATCACCACCCATGCTGGCAAACTCGATGCGCTCGATGATGGGCTGGGGCTCTAGCTCCTCATCGCTGGTTTTGAAGAGCGGTTCCGCAAGCGGAAGATTGATGTGCGCTGGTCCTTCGCCATGGTGGCGTAGGGCGAGGCAAGCCTCGTTGATGAGGCGGGCGCGGTGCCAGTCATGTTCGCCCCCGCGACCTTCGGGCAGCGAGCAAGAGAAGCGGCAGAATGAGCCATAAATGTTCGCCTGGGGGAGGGTTTGACCATCCTGCTGACCAATCCAAGCGGCGGGCCTGTCGGCACTAATCACCAGCAGGGGTAAAGCTTGGTAATGCGCCTCGGCCACAGCTGGGTGCAAATTGAGCGCAGCAGAGCCCGAGGTGACCACCACGGCAACAGCCGCGCCACTCTGGAGCATCCACCCAATGGCCATAAAACCCGCACTGCGCTCGTCCGTCGCTCCACGGCACTCCATCTCAGGCATGAGCACCAAGGTGTTCACCAAGGGGGAGTTGCGACTACCGGGGCAAAGGACGCAACGCCTCACCCCATGGGCAAGTAGGAGGGCGGTCAGTTGGCGAACTTCGGGCAGTGCTGAGTAAGAAGGCATGGCACTATTTTAGCATAGCGACCATGCCTTGGCAATGGAGAAAGAGGGGCTTTAGCTCTCTTTAGCCCTCTTCCTGCTGGGCTTTTTCTGCCAACTCTGCTTGGCGTTCTTGCTCGCGTATGTCTTGCGTCAGCTTCATGGAGCAGAAGTTAGGACCACACATGGAGCAGAAGTGAGACTTCTTGTGACCGGTGTGGGGCAGGGTCAAGTCGTGGTAGGCGCGGGCGCGGTGTGGGTCGAGCGAGAGATTGAATTGGTCCTCCCATCGGAACTCGAAGCGAGCCTTGGAAAGCGCGTTATCACGAATCTGGGCACCGGGTAAGCCCTTCGCCAAGTCGGCCGCGTGGGCAGCGAGCTTGTAGGTCACGACACCTTCGCGAACGTCCTCTTTATCTGGTAAGCCAAGGTGCTCCTTGCGGGTGACGTAGCAGAGCATGGCGCAGCCATTCTGGGCGATGATGCCACCACCGAGCGCACCGGTGATGTGGTCGTAACCGGGGGCGATGTCGGTCGCCAGAGGCCCGAGGGTGTAGAAGGGGGCCTCGAAGCACCATTCCAGTTGCTTGTGCATGTTCTCAGGCACGAGGTGAAGAGGCACGTGACCGGGACCTTCGTTCATGACCTGAACGCCCTTGTCCCAAGCTGCCTTGGTGAGTTCGCCTTGGATTTCCAACTCCGCGAGTTGGGAGAAGTCGTTGGCATCCGCAATGCTACCGGGGCGCAGACCGTCGCCGATGGAGATGGCGACGTCGTATCTAGCAAGGATGTCGCAAATCTCAGACCAGTGGGTATAAAGAAAATTTTCTTCATTATTCACCATCATCCACTTGGCCATGATAGAGCCGCCGCGCGAGACAATGCCCGTCATGCGGCGTGCCGTGTGGGGCACAAAGCGGTGCAGCAGGGCGGCGTGAATGGTCACGTAGTCAACGCCCTGCTTGGCTTGGCTGATGAGGGTGTCGCG
>JAWXTZ010000229.1:0-2377 GCA_044433085.1 Akkermansia sp. | reverse complement strand
ACCCCAAGGTTCACATTGTCCATGGTAATGTGAAGGATAACTTTTGGATGATGGGTGAGACCGGACCCTGCGGTCCTTGCTCTGAACTGCACGTTGACCTCAGCCCCGCTGGCGACACCCAAGGTAAGCTCGTCAATGGCGACAGCGACCAATGCATGGAGATTTGGAACCTCGTCTTCATTCAATACAATGCAGAGAGTGATGGCACCTTCCGCAACCTCCCCGCTTGCCACGTCGACACAGGCATGGGCTTTGAACGTGCCGCTGCCATGATGCAATGCACCAAGGGATTCACCGATTTCAACCAGCGCATCTCCAACTACAACACAGACGTCTTCCACCCCATCTTCCGCAAGCTGGAGGAAATTTCTGGTCGCAGCTATGTTGACCTCTACGCCGCCGAAGCAACACCTGAGCAGCAAGAAACGCTGCGTGAGAGCGTTGCCTTCCGCGTGATTGCGGACCACATCCGCACGCTGAGCTTCTCGATTGCTGATGGCATTCTGCCTGGCAACGCGGGTCGCAACTACGTGCTGCGCCGCATCCTGCGTCGTGCCGTGCGCTATGGTCGCACGCTGGGTCTGAAGGACAGCGCCTTCCTCTACAAGCTGGTGGACTCGCTCGCCTCTGAGATGGGTCGCGTCTTCCCCGAGCTCGTGGGTCGTTCCGCCAGCATCAAAGAGGTGCTTCAACGCGAAGAAAACAGCTTTAACGAAACCCTCGACCGCGGTCTAGAGCTCTTTGATAAGGAAGTGGCAGCCACTGGCGAAATCAGTGGTGCCTTCGCCTTCAAGCTTTATGACACCTACGGCTTCCCCATCGACTTGACCGCCCTCATGGCTCGCGAGCAAGGCATCAAGATTGATGAAGCCGGCTTCGAAGAGCTCATGGAGCAACAACGCGCCCGCGCCCGTGCTGCTCAACGCAAGACCGTCGTTCGCGCCCTCGACCTCAAGACCGATGCCCAAACCCAATTCACGGGCTACACCGACGACCTCGGCACCAGCAAGGTGCTAGAGGTCCACAAGGATGAGGACAGCCTTTACATCATCACCGAAAAGAGCCCCTTCTATGCCGAGATGGGTGGTCAGGTGAGCGATGGCGGCAGCATCACCATTGCGGGTGAAACGCACCCCGTCATTGGCGTTCAACAAATTGGCAATGCCCGCGCCCACATGGTAAGGGCTGATGACTCCTTCTCCGTTGCCGCAGGTGACGAGGTCGTCTTGACCTTGGATACCCAACGCCGCCGCGCGATTGAATCACACCACACCGCGACTCACTTGCTGCACAAGGCCTTGAGCGCACTGGTGAGCAGCGACATCGCCCAACAGGGCTCGTTGGTCGAGGCCGACCGCCTGCGCTTTGACGTGAGCAGTGGTGCCATCTCTAAGGCTGATTTGCGCCGTGTTGAAGAGCTGGTCAACCAGTGGATTGAGGAGGATCTCCCCCTCTGCTGCGATGAGTACGCCATGAGCACCATCAAGCAACACCCCGAGATTTGCCAATTCTTTGGTGATAAGTACGGTGATGTGGTTCGCTTGGTTCAGGTCGGTGGCAGCTCTGGCTGCTTCGATGGTGTTTCCATGGAGCTCTGCGGTGGCACGCATGCTGCCCGCACAGGTCAACTCAAGTTCTTCCGCATTAAGTCTGAGGGTGCTATCGCCAGTGGCGTGCGCCGCATCGAGGCCCTGACGGGTCAAGCCGCCTACGACAGCGTTCGAGAGCAGCTAGAGGCCGCCATGCCTGAGCTTGGCGACACGCTCGAAAAGATTAAGGAGCTCAACCACAAGTTGGAAGCCGCCTCCTTGGATACCATCGCCCTGCCTACGCTCGATGCCCACCCAGTCCAAATGGCGATGAAGGCCAAGTCCATCCAAAACGTCAACAAGTACATGGACGACTTCTTTGCCTATGCCGCTCAGCTCAAGTCCCTGCTGCTGGATGGTGAAAAACGCCTCAAGAAGAACATGGCTGCCGCTGCCGCCTCCATGGCTGATGCCCTGCTGAGCGACTACTTTGCCGCCCATGAGGGTGCCTCACGCATCGTCCTGAGTGCCGAGGGCAGCAACGAGCTACTCACCGAGCTCTTCAACGGCCTGCGCAAGCGTCAATTTGCAGGTGCCGCCTTCCTCATCGTTGATGATGGCACCTCCCTTTCCCTCGGTGCCACCTGTGGTGACGAGGCTCAAGCCGCCGGTCTCAAGGCTGGTGAGCTCATCCGCACCCTCGCCCCCATCGTCGGTGGTAAGGGTGGTGGCAAGGCTGACATGGCTCGTGGCTCTGGTAAGCAGCGCGAAGAGCTCAGCCAGCTCATCTCCCAAGCACAAGCTGCCCTTAACTAAGGGCAGCCTGCGCTGCTTTCAACCCTTACTCT
>JAWXTZ010000228.1:0-2389 GCA_044433085.1 Akkermansia sp. | reverse complement strand
GCAGCTGACGCGGTGCTGCACGCGGAAGGCATTGACTTGGCACTCGTAAAAGGAGAATTGGCTGGTGTCGCCTTCAAGCTCGGTGATTTCGATGGGGAAGGGTAAGCCTTGGGCGATGATGGTCAGAGCTTTGACCGCATCTTTAGTGCCTCGGGGGCCGTAGATCTTGAGGGTTTCTGTCTTACCCATGTTGCCCATGGTGAGCAGTAGACCAGGCAGACCGCTGATGTGGTCGGCATGCAGGTGGGTTAAAAGCAGAGTCTCAATCGATTTGAGGGAGAGCCCCGCGCGTTGGGCGGCAATTTGGGTGCCCTCACCGCAGTCGATGAGGAGATAATGACCTTGATAGCGCACCATTAGTGAGGTGAGCCATCTGTTGACAAGGGGCATTGTTCCTCCAGTGCCGATGAGACATATATCTAGCATTGCTAGAATGATTCTAGCACGTGGAGGAGGCGAGGTCAAGACCGGAGACCGCAGCATGAAGACAGCTGGGTTTTAACGATGAGGCGTGCCATGAAAAAGGGTACCTCAAGCTGCGCAGCAGCGAGAATGGGTCTGGGGGCTCGCCCCCAGCGGGATCCAAGGGCAGAGCCCTTGGTCGGGTTTGGGCTGAAAGCCCAAGCCGCCGGCAGGCCCGCCGGAGGCAGCGTAGTGAGCGAAGCGAGGCTCTCTTCCCCGTCGCAAACGCGTCAGCGTAAAAGCAAGCCCACCGCCACAAAAAATCACACCGCCTGTGCCGCCTGAGTTTGCAGCAGCCTTAAGATAGCGGGCTGCACATTGGTGCGTGCGTACATGCAGTAGCTGATGCCATCCACATCATGGTGCTGGAGGTTGGCACCTGCCTCGACGAGGATTTCGACGATATCCAAATGCCCCGCCATGATGGCGAAGCTCAGCGCGGTGCATCCTACGGGGGTGCAGCTCTCTAAATCGGCACCGAGGCGAATGAGCTCCTTCGCGGTCGAGCTTTGATGGTGGGCAGCCGCGAGCATGAGGGCCGTCAGCCCTTGCTCGTTCATGGTGTTGACGGAGGTTCCCGCTGCAATGCTTTGCTGAAGCAAATCAAGGCGCCCCTCCTGCGCTGCGTTGTGGAGGGGTGTGAGAGTCCTTGTCTTGTCTTGTTGAGCTGTCATCGTAAAAATAGGCGTTTAAGCCGCTTCCTTTTATTTAATAAAACGTAAAAAAAGTGCGAAAATGGCATCTTGTTAGAAAAAATGTGAAAATTGCCCCATTTTTACCCGACTTTTTTGGAATAAAAGCGAGAGAAAAAGCAAGCAGTCAAAAATCACCTTGACATGCCGCCTCGTAAAGTTATAATGATTGGAAGTCATACTATGAAAACTTCTCACATCCTCCCCCTGATCATTCTTGCTGCAAGCGCAACTCTCGCTTCGGCTGCTCCTGCTATTTCGGTTCAAGATATTTCCCCTGCGACCCTCAAGGGTGTTGCTACGGATAAGCAAAAGGCTAGCATGAAGCTTCATGATGAAGCCAAGGCTAAGGCCAATTCTGAACGCGAAACGGAGATTGCTGAAATCAAGAAGGTTACCGCTGACAATAACGCTGGCATGAAGAAGACCATCCAAAAGCGTACCCTCAACAACATGCTCCCAGCTTGTGAACGTGAGCCCGAAGCTCCACGTGAACCAGGTAACTACGAAGTCCGCTAAGCGCTTCCCCCCCCTTTTTCCCTAAGAAGCTCGTTCTGCTCTGCCTTTGCTAAGGTCTTGCAGCACTATCTTCTTACAATGCACGCCGCTCCTGCACTCTGTCAGATGTAGGAGCATGCGTGTGTTCACGAAGTCCCTTCCAATTGCCTATGCAAGTCTCCCCCAACAGCAATGAGCGCGAGCACTATCGCCAGATGGAGCTCGACCCCAAGTACGGTGATGGTGAGCTGCATAGCCCCGCCAACGTCAACAACCAGATGGAGGCCGCCAAGGCTCAGGCTCAGTTCTACGAGCAGCAACGCCGCCAGTGGGAGGAGCAACGCCACGAGCTTGAGCAGGTCAATCAAAAGAAGGCTCTCTTTACCTCAGGGCTCAATGAGATTGGGCTCAGCATCCATAACGCGCAGAGGCGCATCGAGCAAGAGATGCTCTCCATGGACAGGGAGTACCACGAGTTGGAGCACGTGCGCGAATGCCTGCAACAGCATTTGCGCGTCCTCTCTGCCCTGCAGCCCGAGACTTGGAGCACCGAGGGGCTCAATGAACGCCTGCGCGAGTCTTTGCCTAAGCTCGAACGTGCCGAAAACGACCTCAACGAGGCCTACTTCATGGGCAAGAAGATGCGCCACACCCAAGTCTTTGCCACCAAACCCAACGAGCCCGAGAAAGAGGGCTTGGATTGGAAGGCTATCTTTGGTGAGCTGGCGCGTGGTTTC
>JAWXTZ010000227.1:0-2404 GCA_044433085.1 Akkermansia sp. | reverse complement strand
GCGGCCTTCGCCTTCAAACAAAAGGTGAAGGAGGCGACCCGGCTCAAGAACTTCCGCCTTAAAACGCCCCCTGCCAGCACTCCTGAACAAGCCCCAGAACCCGACACCACGCCCCTTCCCACAAGCCCATGAAAACACCCCACCTACTCTCACTCAGCCTCGCCTTAATCACCCTGATGCCCAGCCCGCTGCAAGCGGATGAGACCAGCATGAACGCAGCCTTGAGCGCATGGCAACAAGAACTCGATGAATACCGTGCCGCCGTCCAATACGCGACGGATGAGGCACAGCGCAACAAACTGCTCGCCAATGCACCCGATGGTAACGATACCGCCAAAAAGCTCTGGAAGTCCATCTTCTACAAGACCGGCACACGCGAGGTGACCGAGGCCACCACCGAGGCGACAAGCCGCTTCGATAAACCCAAGGTCAAAAAAATCTCGGTCTACGCCTACGAAGAGCCTTGGGCCGCCCCAGCGGTGGCATGGCTACTCAACAAGCCAGAGACATTCGACGCTCTCGTCGCCCGAGAACAAATCAGCAAGGTGGCAACCGCCCTGCTCGGCACGGTTGAGAAAACCCACTACAGCCACCCCTCCATGGGGGACGTCTGCGCCCCACTCGCGACACTCTCTAGCCTGCAGGCCTACGAATGCCTCAAAAAAATCTACAACAACAACCCTGAGGCCAGCGCACGTGCCAACGCGGCCATCGGTCTGAGCATTATGCTCGACAAGCCTCAAATTCGCAATGTTGAAGGCAGTGAGCAAATGGCCGATGCCAAGCGAGTTTTCTACATCAAGAGTGCACTCAACATCGCACCAGAGGGTTGCATGTTTGGCAAGCTACGCATTGAAGAGGTCGCCATCAATCAACTTCACCTCATCAACAAACTTTCAACCGGTCGCATCCCGCCGCAAATTCAGGTCAAAGAGAACAGTGTGAATAAAGCAAGAACCTTCACCTTCCCCAAGCCCTATCAGGCACAAATCCTGCTCTTCTGGTCCCCCCTCGATAACGACAGCATCGCGCTCATGCTTCGTGCGCAAGAGCTTGCTGAAAAATACCCCAGCATTGACATCATCCCCATTTGTGCCCAGACGGAGCGCGATGTCATCGACATGACCTACCAAAACGAAGGCATCGAAATGCCCACCTACGTCGATGCCACAGGCACAGCCTTTGATGAATACCGCATCAACACCGTGCCCACCGTCGCCCTCGTCAGCGACAAGAGCCAGCTGCTCTACCTCGGCTACCCCGACTTCAACTTCCAAGCCAAAATCAACAGCTACATTCAATCCCTCGCCAAGCTGCCAACTAACATGCAGCCTACCCCAGTCACAACACCCCAAGAGAGCAGCGCGCCCGCTGATGACGCAAAGAGCGAATCCCAAGTCCCAGCCCTGCGCGAAATCCCAACACTCTAGGCGAATGAACGCTCTCTTAAATCTAGGGTTATAACGCAGAATTTGCGTGACAAAAAACACTCATTTGATATACTCAGTACGTAAACTTTATGAAAATCCACGGTCTCTATACTGCCATTGTTACCCCTTTCAAGGATAATCAAATCGACACCGCTGCCTTTCGTGACCTCGTTGAGGCACAAATCGCTGCAGGGGTAGACGGTATCGTCCCCGTCGGTACCACAGGTGAATCGCCAACCTTGAGCTACGAAGAACACCACGAGGTCATTCGCCTCTGCATCGAATACGTCGCTGGTCGCTGCCAAGTCATCGCTGGCACAGGCTCCAACGCGACGGATGAAGCCATCATGCTCACCCAAGAGGCAGCCGCCATGGGAGCAGACGGCACCCTGCAAGTTTGCCCCTACTACAACAAGCCCAATGCCGAGGGTCTCTACCAGCACTTTAAGGCCATTGCCGAGTGCAGCCCCCTGCCCATCATCCTCTACAGCGTACCTGGTCGCAGCGGTATTGAAATCCCCGTCGAGGTGGTCGCACGCCTCGCTAAAGACTGCCCAACGGTCGTCGCCATTAAAGAAGCTGGCGGCAGCGTCGAACGCGTCAACAAAATCAAGCAAGTCGTCCCTGCCGACTTCGCCATCCTCAGCGGTGATGATGCCCTGACCGTCCCCTTCATCTCCTGCGGTGCTTGCGGCCTCATCTCGGTGACCTCCAACATCGCCCCCGCCCTCATGAAGGAGCTGGTTGACACCGCCAACTCGGGCGATGCCAAAAAGGCACTGGAGCTTCAAATCAAGGCCTACCCCCTCATGAGCGGACTCATGGGCTTTGACTCCAACCCCATCCCCATCAAGGCTGCCCTCGCCCTGCGCGGCGACATCAGCTGGGAGCTGCGCCTCCCCCTCTCCCCCTTGGCCGAAGAGAAGCATGCCGCCCTCAAGCAGCTGCTCAGCCAATACGGTCTTGCCTAAGAG
>JAWXTZ010000226.1:0-2461 GCA_044433085.1 Akkermansia sp. | reverse complement strand
TCTTCTGACTCTTCGCCCTCCTCTACCTCATCCTTGGGGATATCGATGACAACCATGCGGATATTGAGACCGACCTGAGGGGCTGCCAAGCCAATGCCGTTAGCGGCATACATGGTCTCAAGCATATTGGCGGCTAGGTTGTGTAAATCTTCATCAATGTGCTCGACGGGAGCACTTTTGGCACGAAGAACGGAGTCACCATATTGGGAGATAGAAAGAAGCATAAAAAATGGATAATAATGGCATGAGTGCCACGGTGATTATGCCATTACTAGCACTAACTTGTCAAGGATAATGAATGCAGCAGCAGAGGAATAGCCGTGAATGGTAACAAAACTTGTTACCATTCACGGCTGTTTTGTGGAGCGATGCTCTATTTTCGTGCTAAGCGGGGCTGCGCTAACGCGTTTGCGTCGGTCGAATAGAGCCTCGCTTCGCTCGGAGGATGGGGGGGCACCAACTTGGATTTAAATACCATGCAGCATTTGCAGCGCGTGCATGCAGGTGGCACATGGTGAGGGTAAGTTGGTGCCCCTGCGCTCCCTTCGCTACGCTCACTACGCTAGCCTCCGGCGGGTCTGCCGACGGCTTGGGCTCTGCCCAAACCCGCGGGGGCTCTGCCCCTCGACCCCGCTGGGGTGCCAGCACCCCAGACCCCATTCACGATACTGCGTATCGTAGGTGCCTTTTTTAGTAGCACGACCGTGAATGGTAACTTTTAAAACGAATTTTGCAAGGTTCCCTATTGACTTAGCTTGGGTTAGGGCGTAGATTGACAGGATGAACATTCGTGCCTTGTCGGCATTACTGGCTCTTGCCAGTTTATTGACACCATTACCAAGCTATGCTCATATCATGAAAGAATTAACACCTGAGGAATACCATGTCATTGTCGAGAAGGGAACGGAACGCCCCTTCTCGGGAGAATTTAATCAGCATGAGGCGGCTGGGACTTACACCTGCCGCCGCTGTGGCGTGCCACTTTATCGCTCAGAGGATAAGTTTGATTCGGGCTGTGGTTGGCCAGCCTTTGATGATGAAATTGCAGGTGCTGTCTCTCGCAGTGTCGATGCTGATGGGCAGCGGGTGGAAATTACTTGCTCGGCTTGCGGTGGGCACCTCGGGCATGTCTTCGTCGGTGAGCACTTGACGGATAAGAATACGCGCCACTGCGTTAACTCGCTTTCGCTGGCTTTTGTGCCTCAGCTCGAGACGGCTATCTTTGCCGGTGGTTGCTTTTGGGGGGTGGAGCACCTCATGCAGCAGCAAGAGGGGGTCATCTCGGTTGAGTCGGGCTACACGGGCGGGTATGTGGAAAACCCCAGCTACAGGCAGGTTTGTTCGAAGACAACGGGTCATGTGGAGGCGGTACGCGTCACCTATGACCCCTCGAAGGTGAGTTATGAGACGCTCGCCAAGCTTTTCTTTGAAATTCATGACCCGACTCAGCAGGATGGTCAGGGTCCCGATTTGGGCCCGCAGTATCTCTCCGAAGTCTTTTATGCCGATGAGCGCCAAAAGCTCGTCGCGCAGCAGTTGATGGATACGCTGCGCGCACGCGGCTATCAGCTCGCTACAAAGCTGCGCCCTGCCACGACCTTCTTCCCAGCAGAGGCCGAGCACCAAGATTACTACGAGCGCAAGGGTACGCTACCCTACTGCCATTCGAGGGTGAGGCGTTTCTGATTGTCAGCAGCGTGTGGGCTGCTATGAGCCCCCCCGTAAAAGCGTGACTTTATCCCAAAAAAATCCAGAAATTTGCAGGGTTTGGGTTTCTTTGGGATATTGATAATCAACGAGTCTCGTATGACACAAGTTTCAGCATGCGGGGCGCAAAAAATCGTAGCTATCTGGAAAAGTTGTGGTACTATCTTGCCGACCCAATTTTTGGTTCACTCATTTCACATGAAAGATAACGATATGTCTATTGATTCCATCTCACCTCAGTCCCTGACGCTTGCCCTTTTTGTTTTATTCCTCAGCCTGCTTGCCCAGCACGCTTTGCTCACTTATTTTGAGCTGCACCCAATGGGCTTATAATGCTGTATGCTATGTCATGAATGAAGAGAGGGAGCTTTTAGGCTCCCTTTTTTATGGGCGTCCCCTAAATAGAAAGAACCCCTCAGGATGCAACGCAAACACATCCTAAGGGGCTCTGTTTTTGATGAGGCAGCTAGCTAATCAGGCCTCTAAAATATCGAGGATTTGGCTGATGTTCTTCTTGCCGAAGTGCACCTGCTCTCCATTGATGACTAAGCATGGCACGCTCATGACCTTGTACTGTTGCTTGATGTCGGGGAAGTGACCGATGTCTATCGCGCAGGCCGAGATGTTCGGGTTGAGCGATGCCATCTTTTGGGTGGAGGTCACGACCTCGGGGCACATGGTGCAGGAGAGCGAGATGAGCACCTTCAAATCCATGGCTTTGTCGAGCTTGGCGATGCGGGCTGCGTCCTCAGGC
>JAWXTZ010000225.1:0-2465 GCA_044433085.1 Akkermansia sp. | reverse complement strand
GCGATGTCAGCGTTGGCTTTCACTGCGTGCTTTTCAAGAGCCAATAGCTCTTGTTCATCAATAAGGTGATTGATGCTATGCTGAAGACTTGGGCAGCCACGCAACTGGGAAGGAGAATCGGGCTCAAAGACGTGCATCACGCTGTGGGCGGGAAGGTCGCGGTGTGAGCCATCATCAAGTAGGAGACGATATGACAAAGGCGTACCATTTGCACTGAGCTTGATGCCATCAATCATATTTTCCTCATCAGTGCTGTTCCCGATGCGGTGAGATTCAATGAGCTGAATCTTGGGAATGCCGTTCAGTTCAGTCTTGAGGATGAACATCTCGCCATCGACATCAATCGCCTTGCAGATGAGGTGTTGGCTTTCCGTGAGCGAAAATTGCCCAGTGAGCTCGGCATGGCGAGCCCATCGGGCAAAGAAGGCTTCGGCTTCGCGGTTCCAATTAGTGTCAGAACTCTGAGCTTGAGGGCGGATGCCATCACCAACGCTGTACAATGCCATGGAGCTGACGATTTCGCGAAGGAAACCCGAGTTCTTGACGAGATAACGTGAACGTCTCACGAGTTCAGTACGCACGCCAGCCGTAAGGTCGAGGCGTGCGTCCTGCGGGCTTGCCCCTGCCGCTACGTGGCGACGGGGGCTGACATTCGCGTTTTCGTATGGACTGTATGAGCCAAAGAAGAATCTTGAAGCCCAGCGTTGCAGCATATTCATAGTGGGAAGTGCGGGGGTGTTGATGTCAATTGAGTTCTTCGGGCTGAGCCATAAGTGTCAGGGTCGAGCTTCTTGAGCGCATAGGCGCATTCCTCCAGCACTTCCGTGATTGGCATGACCATTTCGCGAGAAGCTGATGTCCCACCTTCGCTCCAAGACATGACCGTCTTACCCTCCTTGAGGAGGTTCTTAGCTTTCGCCAAAATCGTCAGTACGTCATTGGTTGAAAAGCCTGTTACAAATAGTCCTTTTGCCATGCTTTCGTTTAAGCTTCAAAGCAGCTGCGAGCGGCAGCTGTGCTTGAGAAGCGGTTGAGTTGAATGTGAGGTTTATCCACAAAGCTCTTCCAGTCGCCACCCCATTCCAAGCCGTCAATGTCGCGAGCTAGCGCACCAGCGGTGTTATAGAGATTGTGCTCCCAGATGGGTTGCTTGTCTTCAAAGACGCAGAAGTCCCATGCGAGCCCGAAGTTGTGCCATGAGTAGCCGCCTTTGGCTTTTGTGACACGTGGACGCTTGCGGTAGAGCGCATCTTGTTCTGCGTAGGTTCGAGTGCCACAAATTAGGCGAATGGAAAGCCCTTCTTGAACGGCAAGCCCTGCGGCTTGCATGAACCATTTTCGGGCGAGCATTTGAGCGGCAGGGATGAGCGTAGCGAGGTTTTGTTCTGTGCGGTCGTCAAAGCGACCATATTCGTTGAGAGCCTTTTCTACGTCTGCATCCCATGCTGCTTCAGCCGCCTTGGATTGCTTACCAATCACGCCATCAATGGCACCGTGGTAGTAGCCCGCAAGTCGCAACATGCGTTGCCAAAACTTGCGTTCCTTCTTGAGTTCACTGAGAGTCATTGGTCGTGCTTTCAGTGGAAGTTTCAGTATCAGGAGTAGCGATGCTAACCAGACCAGCTAGACCAACGCCAGCTGCAATGATAGCTTCGACCCAAGCTGGGTTGACGCTAAGACCAATTCCTGTTGCGAGGGAAATAATCCCGAGCCATGTAGACCTCTCTTTGAGGCGGTTAATGATGTAGTTCATATCTATAAGGCTCGCGTCAAATTTTCAGCGATGCGCAGTGCCTAGATACGAAAAAAGCCCTCCAAAGAGGGCTTGAATAGGTGGATTGCGGAATCAACTTTTAGGATAGCTCACTGGCTACCTTATGTGCAAATTGCCAATTACGGCAGGTGCTGTAGGCTTTCTTCTCTATGTTGGGGTCATCGGGTGCGATGTCATCACTGCTGAACTTAATCCGTTCCGCGTTTTCGATGATGATGTGAATGCCGTTGCTCTTGAATTCTAGCGTCTCGCCTTCCTTGTGTCTGAATGCTAAATGGAAGTTCTTGACCCATCGGAAAGGTTGGCTTACTCCGCAGAGGTAGAAGATATTCGCCTTGGCTTCGTCCAGCTTGATGCCCTCAGCATGGGCGGTCGTGGCATCGAGGCGTTTGCTAAAGGCTCCCTTGAGGCATTTGGCGCAGTGTGTACTCAGGTCAACGCCTGTGACATATTTGAGCCAAATGTACTTCATCGGTGCGCTAACGGTGATGCTCTTAATGGTAGTCATGTTTTTCATTATAATACATCCGTAAATAATATGCAAGCTGTTTATGCCCAGTTTTTTAAATCATCATTCAAGCCCATGATAGTCGATACGATTTCCCCATGCCTGTTGTGACGGTAGCCATTGGGGTACTCCATATTAAACTCGGTATTCAAGGCTTTTTCAACTTTCTCGCGATTCAATGGG
>JAWXTZ010000224.1:0-2493 GCA_044433085.1 Akkermansia sp. | reverse complement strand
AATGCGCTGGGCGACAAAGCGCGCCTCCATGCGCGTGTCCGCCACGGGGACGAGCGCGGGTCGCAGTCCCCCACTTGGGCGGTGGGATTTGAGCTCCTTGGCAAACTGCCGCGTGTTCATGGCGATGGCTGCGTTGGAGAGTTCTAAAATCGCGGGGACGCTGCGGTAGTTGATTTCAATTTTAAAAATCTGCGCGTCGGGGTAAAGTTGCTCAAATTGGAAGATGTGCTCCACGCTGGCACCACGCCACGAGTAGATGCTTTGGGCATCATCCCCAACCGCCATCAGGCAGCTATGCGCTCCCCCAGCCATCAGGGCGATGAAGCGGTCTTGGGGGCTGTTGGTGTCTTGGTACTCATCGACGAGGACGTGCTCAAACCGATTTTGGTAGTGTTCGCGCAGGTCCTTATTTTCTTCGAGTAGCGCGACGGCATGGGTCAGCAGGTCGTCAAAGTCCATGGCGTTTGCTGCCTTCTTACGTGTGGCGTACTCTTGGTAGATGGTGGTGATGGCCTCTTCGTACTCCTCCCACTCGGGGTAGCGTTCAATGAGAACTTGTTGCCATGGCTCGCCCGTGCTGGCCGCAAGGCTGTGCAGGGAGAGCAGCATCTTGGGCTTGGGGAAGATTTTACCCTTAGCCCGACCCTTGTTTTTAGCGGGGCTAGCCGCATCCTTGGGGGCGTGCTGCTTGTAGATGGCCTTCATCAGGGCATTTTGGTCATCGCTGTCCAAGATGCTAAAATTGGCGGAGTAGCCCAGCCGCTCGGGGTTGCGTCGCAGCATGCGATTAGCGACGGAGTGGAAGGTCCCGCCCCAGATGGAGCTGGTATCGAGTGCTGCCAGATCGCTGACGCGTTTGAGCATCTCCTTAGCCGCCTTGTTGGTGAAGGTGAGCAGCAGGATGCGCCATGGTGCAACTCCATGCTCCACCAACCATGATACGCGGTAGGTCAGCGTGCGTGTCTTACCACTGCCCGCCCCCGCGATGACGAGGGCATGGCGCGCATTTGTTGTAACGGCCGCATATTGCTGTTCATTCAGCTCCGCCGCGTAATCACGACGCGACACTTGCGGATTGAGTTGATACTTCATTGTTAAAAAAAGGGAGCTTTTTTTAGTCGCTTCGCTCACAATGGGGAATTGGGAATTGGGAATTGGGAATTATAAAATTAGCGTGCTTCGCACGATGGTAGGTAGCTAAGCAAATGCAACGATGAACTTGCTTTGCTCCCCGCCCGTAAGGGCGCTCTATTTTAATTCCCCATTCCCCATTCCCAATTCCCCATTGTGAGCAGCTTCGCTGCTCACTTAAAGTCGAGGTAAATTTCGGCACGGCGGTTTTCGGCGCGCATGGTTTCGAGCTGCTCTTCGTTGGTGGGGGCGGTGGGCTCTGCCGTGTCGGCATAGCTGCGGCGGGGTTGGCGCATGCCCATACCTGTGGTGCTGATTTGCTCGGGCGCGACGCCCAAGTCGATGAGGGCGGCTTTGACCGCCTCTGCACGACGCAGGGAAAGCTTTTCATTGTATCCCGCATTGCCGATATCATCTGTGTGACCCGAGATATCAAGCTTGCGTTGACCATCCTTAAGCAGGGCGGCCACGATGCCCAATTGGCGCAGGGAGCGAGGCGTCAAGCTAGAATCATCAAAGGCGAAGAAGAGGGCCAAGGAGTCGCCACCCTGTGGGTTTTTGACGAGGGGGAAGTAGCGTCCGCCTTCGGCATCGGCCGTTTGCTCATAGTTGCTGAGCAGGGAGCCCAAGGCCACGGCGGAAACCTGCCATGCGTCTGCGGCACTCTTTTGCATCTCCACCCCAACGTTGGCGTACTGCTTTTGCCCATCGGCTTGCAGGAAGATGAGGTAGGCAGAGGATTGTTCATTTTCAAAGCTGTTGCGGATGGGTTGTCGGTCGCGCAGCTGGTAGCCGCCTTCGGCAAAGACCATGCAGAGACCCGCGACGGTGACATCAGAGACATTTTTGCCCGTCACGTAGCTGCGTGCCTTGACCATGTCGCCACGTTTGACGGCATCAATAAATCCCTCGGCCACTTGCAGGGAGTCGTGATCATCCACAACCAGCCCTTCCTTGTTGCTGGCAACGGGGGTCAGTTGGGCGAGTTTCCAAGGTGTAGCCTTGTCGGCAGGCTCTTCCAAATCGAGCAGCAAATCCTTACCCTTGTCACCGACGATGCGGTAGCGGGTGATTTTTTTACCATCCTTGGTCATGGAGCCTACGGCCTCCACGCGTGTGGCCTTGTTTTCCTTAACCCAGTTGCGCAGGGCTTGGGCATCCTCCTTGCTCAACAGGCCTTGCTCTTCCAACTTGGCGATGGTGGCAAGGCACTCTTCCGCATCACCGGCAAGGGCTCCATGGATTGTTTGGGCGAGGGTGTTGGCACCTTGACGACCTGTCATTTCGGGCAGGGCGGACTCGGGCTGGGCTTGCTCTTGAGGCTCGACCTTGGGCGCGGGTTCTGCTGGGGGCTCGGGGCTG
>JAWXTZ010000223.1:0-2507 GCA_044433085.1 Akkermansia sp. | reverse complement strand
ATCCTGCGCAGCCTTCTGCTCTTGGATGCGCAGGATGACATAGCCATCCGCAACCGCATCTGGGCGGAAGAACCAGATGCCGAAGGAATCGCGCGCTGCGTCCGCTGGCTCGTTCCACCAACTTACCGCGTCATCTCCCACTGGGAGCTGGGGACGGAATGCGACCTAGCCGATGACGTACCCCAGCGCATCCTCGATAACTTACAGGGACAAGTAGAAATCGTGGCACGCGGCTACAAATATTATAAAGTGCGCCCCCTCTTCCCCATCGCCAGCATTTGCGATGGGCGGGATGAGGTAGAGTGCGCGAGACTTCAATGGCTCGATACCCACCGCGAAGGAGAGGTCGAAGCAGCCGCCGAAGCATGGGATTGCAGCTACCAAGAGGCCATGGAACAACTTCAAGAGGGCGAGGACGCGCAGGAATGGAGCCTCACCTTCCGGCAGCAAGCCATGCAAGTGCACCGAATCAGCGAGGTAGACACCCGCGCCCTCGACCAAGAGATGGGCGACTACTACGCCCAACGCCGAGACAGCAACTTGCTGCGCTGGGAACAATTTCTCGGCATGCTCTGCGGGGGGTGCTGCCTCAACGAACAACTGCACCGCTACTTCATGGGCACAGCGGGCAGCGCCTGCCATCATTGCAGCATCTGCCAAGGACAGCCCATCAAACGACCAACAGCCACTCAAGAGCCAGCGACCGACCCACCACCCAGCACCGAGCTACCCGACCTAAGCCGAGAGGGGCAAAGAAAACGCTTTTTACTGGGCATCGCCTCCCCCGCGCTCATGCGCCGCCGCCTGTGGGCACACCGTCACTACGGGGCATGCAGCGGCATGAAGTGGGAAGAATTGTGATTTTTTGTTACCGTTCACATCCACCTAAATGACGCGTTAGCGCATCACCTGACGCAACAAAACAAAGCCAATCACCACAAAGCAGCCGTGAACAGCAATATTTTTTCAATAAAAAGCAAAAGACTGCTTGCATTCCTCTCAATCATCCTGTATAATCTCCCCGCACTCAGTAAGGAGTCAAGCGAAAGCGAAACACCTTACACCTGCAAAGGAGTGGTAGCTCAGTTTGGTTAGAGCACCAGCCTGTCACGCTGGGGGTCGCGGGTTCGAGCCCCGTCCGCTTCGTAAAAAGGTCACCTCAATGAGGTGACCTTTTTTATTTGGGGTATTCTTGTCGTTGAAATTTAAGGTTGACTTGTTCTATATCCTTAGATACCATGAGACAATGCATATGAAACATGAATTTTTATCACCGTGCGCCTCATTTACGCATACCACACAATGGATAGAAATAGCATCATAAAAATCCATCATATAGCAGTTAATTAAGCTATTCTTATTCTTTTATACTGAACGCACCGCGTCATCCCTTAATGCCTTCATTGATGATGAAGATTGATGCTTGAGACCTCAACAAGAATGACCGGTGACAGGGAGCAGATAAGACTCATTTTCAGTTTGTTATTTCTTAAATTATTCTCCTATAATAGAAGAGCGTTTCTTTAGTGACCATATAACCAACTAATTGTCAATAATTGTCTCGCCATCGCTACATCTAGAGAATAATTTAACAGTTAATAGCACGATACTTAGCTTTTTCTGCTCCCTGACACCATTTCTGACTGACACCATTTCTGACACGTGCAAAAAAATATCCCGCATCTCATATAAGGTGCGGGATGCTTTTTTTAGGACTTAACGGGTAGAATCCAGAGCCTCTTGAAGCATATCAGAATCATAACAATCGTTCTTCTCCAATCGGTCGAAGACAGGCATTAGCTCTTCAAAAACCTTACGCTTTCTTTCATCAAACTCCTTACTAAGAGCAGACCAATCATCTGCATCTATTTTCTCTCGTAACTCATCGAGTTTCATTGCATACTTAACAAAAATCTCACAATGTTTTTTCACTACAGGGGCATTCAAATCAGCACTCTCTGCATCAATAATTTTAGCAAAAACAGGTAGCAATGCCTCTAAATTTTCAAGCTGAGCCACCATCACATCACGGCAAGTTTGGACATCAGACACTGCGCTTTCAGCCATAGCTCCAGAGACCAAAACAACAGAAGCCGCACAAATTGGGAAAAATATAGCTTTCATATTCTTGATAATACACCTAAGCATCAAATAAAACAAGCACAAAACAATTATTTGAAAGTTGTAATATTAAATGCGACAAGCTAATCACCCATAAGATGCCCTGGTTTCTATGCCAAAGTACCGGTGACCGGTGACCGGTGTCAGTTAATTAAGCTATTCTTATTCTTTTATACTGAATGGCACCGTGTCACGTGCATCAGCCAAGACCTGCAGCAAGTCTTGAAGCTCGATGCCGAGAATTTCACAAAGGTCAAGCACCTCCGAGAATGACCGGTGACAGGGAGCAGATAAGACTCATTTTCAGTTTGTTATTTCTTAAATTATTCTCCTATAATAGAAGAGCGTTTCTTTAGTGACCATATAACCAACTAATTGTCAATAAT
>JAWXTZ010000222.1:0-2509 GCA_044433085.1 Akkermansia sp. | reverse complement strand
GGGTCAACCGCTTCCCATTGTTCGGTTACGATAAGGAAGAAGAGCGTTTCTGCGCTGTTCACCATCCCTTCACCCGCCCCGTTGCAGAGGACGTTGAAAAGCTGCTCAAGGGCGAAATCAGCACAGACATCTGCGCTGAGGCCTACGACGTGATTCTCAATGGTAATGAGCTCGGTGGTGGTTCGATTCGTATTCACGAAAAGGACTTGCAAGATGCCGCCTTCCGCGCCCTTGGTTTAGATGACGCAACGATTGAAGAGCAATTCGGTCACTTGCTGAGTGCCTTCTCCTTTGGCGCACCTCCTCATGGTGGTCTCGCCCTTGGTCTGGACCGTGTGGTGATGCTGATTAGTGGATGCGATTCGATTCGCGAGGTGATTGCCTTCCCTAAGAATAACCGTGGTGCTGACTTGATGAGTGAATCCCCAGCTGCTGCTGAGCCTACTCAGCTGCGCGACATTCACATTCAAGTGAAGTTGCCTGAAAAGCTCCGTCAAAAGATGGAGGCTGAGGCAGCCGCTGCAAGCGAAGAAGCTTAATCACGGCTTCGCCCCAAGTCGGGCTTATTTTTTCAAAACCACGTTTTTTACAAGAAAACGTGGTTTTTTATCAAAAAAATCGTTTTTTATTACGAAAGTTTAAATAAATTGAGCAACTTGTGCGCCTCGTTTGTAGGAGGAATTCTCAAGCATCGTAATCAAGACACATCACCGGCATGAAACAGGAAATAGATTGGAACCATTGGTTGGGCGAAAATAGCGCTCGTCTGATGCTCTACGCACGTCAACAGTGCCGTAGTGAAGCCGATGCTGAAGACGTGCTTCAGGAATCGCTGGTTCAGCTGGTTCAAACGGTCGAGGCTGGCGAGTTTAAGGGTGTGCCTGAGCAGTGGCTCAGCTATGTCTATACGACGATTCGCCACCGCGCGATGGATAGGGGTAGGCGTGCTGAGGTGCGCCGCAACTACGTGTCGCGCATGTACGAGGTGGAGCAAGCAGAGGGCTACTGCGACCCATGGCTTGTTTCATCCCCCGACGATGAGCTCATTCGCGCTAAGGCGGAGGAGCTGCTTAAGGAAATTAACCCCGACCATGCCGAGGTCATCGTCCTCAAGATTTGGGGCGAGCGCACCTTTAGCGACATTGCCGACATTCTCGGGCTTCCTCCATCGACGGTCGGCTCGCGCTACCGTTACGGCATTCAGGCTCTTCGACGAGCCTTTGACGAACTTAATATTGACCTTTCACCCCAAGCAAACTGATAGAAAAATAACCCTCATGAAGACACAAGACGACAAACTGACCGGCACCTGCAAGGCCGCTCCCATTTCGGCGGCTTTGCATAACAAGTTGCTCGGTGCTATGATGGCGGCTAAGACTGAGGTTAACCGAGATGCCGAAGTCGAGGCTGCCTTGCACCGCCTCGCTCCTGCGCCGCTGACGGTGCCACAACAAGCCCGATTGGATGTTGCGCTCATCGATGCCAAGGTCTTGCCTAAGGCTCGCTTCCGCCGTAAGTCCGCCTATGCGAGCGTTGCCGTGTGGCAAAAGGCTGCGGCTTTAATCGTGCTCTTCTGCCTGTGCATCGGCTTCATCGTTCAACACTTTGAACTCAATCTTAACCCCGCTGCGAACAACTTGGCCGGCTTTGGCTTAGCGAGTCGCCGCGTCTTTAACGCCAAGCCTGTTCGTGATATTAAGTGGGATGGCGTTCAATCCCGAGGCGAGTATGAGGTTCTTTATGAGGACTCCTTCGTCTATAGTGGAGATGATGATGTTACCATCATCGTCACCGTCCCCAATCGAACCACCGTTTCCATGGAAGTGACGAGTATCTAAATCTACCCATGCGCCTTAGTCCACACATCTTTGCTGTCATTCTCCTGCTTGTACCCCACGGGGTGCTCGCTAAGGATGCCGTGACAGCGGCTGCACCTGCTAGCACCCAAGCTCAAGCGAGCAATAAGGGGGCTATCGGGGCGCTTGCTCAGGATGTGGACTGCCAGCTGGCGCACCCTGCGACTGGTCATACGATGGCGCATGCGGTGCTTATTGTGGATGTCGAGACCGATGGCCCCGCCTATAAGCGAGGGCTGCGCACGGGCGATTACCTCATCGGGGTGAACGGCAGTGCCGTGAGCCAATGCAGTGAGATTGCCCCCATTTTAGCGAAAATCACTGCCGATGGTATGATTCGGCTTGAGCTCTTGCGAGCGGGGCAGGTGGTTACCATTGAGGCGCCGCGCCAAAATTACAGCGAGCAAAAGCCTGAGCTCGACAGCAAGGCCGCTGCCGAGAAGGCCTCAGAGATTGTTGCCAAGAATCAGGAGACGCGCCCCGTGCAGCTGAGTGATGAGCAGCGTGCTGTTATCGCTGCCTACACGCGCAACATCAAGGCTCAGCTAGCAGCTGCGCCTGAGGGGACGGATGCCCGCGCCATCATCAAGGACATGCAGAACATCCGCAATGTCTTTCGCGACAGCGACTCCACCCGCGATGGTTGGATGACT
>JAWXTZ010000221.1:0-2527 GCA_044433085.1 Akkermansia sp. | reverse complement strand
GTCGCTAGTGGGGTGGCGGGCTTTGGGCTCTGCCCTAATGTTGCCCTCGCTTGGAAGTATTTACGCGAGGGTGACACCCTCATTTTAGCCTTTGAAGAAAGTCTTCTTAAAGGCGACGATACCACTACTTGCACGAATGCTGGGCTCACTCAAGTAGCAAGCCGACTCGGGCTTAGCATGTTTCAAGATGGCGTCATCCCCTTCAACTATGACCATTTCCGTCGCAGCGTGCAACTGGAGTCCAAAATTATCTACTTTAACATTTTTAAAAGCATCTTTTTCCCGAACAATCTTTATCGCTACCTCTATGGTACGACATTACATGAAACTGGTTGGTTGGAAATCTTTGGCTTACCTAGCTTTCAAAACTATCTCGGCTTAATTTCGCCCCCGAAAAACCTCACCGAGGAAGGCATCAGCGATGATACAAAGCAATATTATCAGCACTTAAAACAAAAAGCTAAGGAAAAGAAGATTCGAATCATCGCCTCACAATCGCCTATCTATGCGCATCCAAAAATGGCAGCCCGCTCAGCGTGGCAAGCTCTTGAACTGACGCGTATGGGAATCCCTGTCGTTTACACGCCTGATTTTGGGTACTATACCAACCATGACTGGATGGGTGATATACATGTCCACCTACGTTCAGCCGGAGCCAAGCACTTTAGCTCACTCTTGGCTAAATCACTTCAAGAACAGCGATTTTGGACAGAAGCAGAGCTCATCGATGAACTCCACAAACGTGGTTGGAATGAAGATGGTAGCCGCATCTCCGATGATGAAAAGTAAAAGGTCATCCATCATCACTCAATACCTTGATTGACGGACGGTGAACGCAGGCTGCGCAAAACACGAGCGATATCGGCAATATCAGCATCAGATAACTCGTCTAGGCGGTCAATATCAGCCTTGATGTTTTGCAAGATGCGCTGGCGAATCAGCTGGGGCTCGGTCTCATGGTTAGGCTCGGTCTCATGCTTGCGCTTGCGCTTGAGCGCCTTTTTACGCGACTCGTGCCTGAGCTGCCCACGCGTGATATAGGCCGTAATCGTACTTGTGATGAGCCCAAAGAAAATGACGCCTACCAGCATCAGCCCCATGCCGATGAGCCTACCTAAAGCCGTTGTGGGGACAATATCACCATAACCAACCGTCGTAACCGTCGTGATCGCCCACCAGCCCGAGTTGAGCATGTCTAGCCCCTCATGCTTACTGAAGCTCCATGTACCCATGGCGATGAGCATGAGAAAAAAAGCAATGGCATACTTAAATCCACAAGTGTCAAAGAAACTGCGAGCGCGGTTCATCAAACGCATCAGGTAGGCGATGCTGCGCAGCAGCTGGAGGAGATGCTTCATGTCGACATCCTGCACAAAATAATTGGCTGGGATGAGGGCAATGAGCTCCCAGAGGTGTTCCCGCACATACTGCTTGCGAGCCGCCCACGAGTGGCAAAGAACAAGCGCCATACTAAAATCTGCGAGAAAGTAGAGATAAAGCAGCAAGGATGCCCAATAAGTAGAGCGATTACCAAGCCCAGAGAAGTTGATTAGGGCGAGAACAAAGGCACAGAAGGCAAGCGAGCAAGCCACAATCTCATAGATGTGGTACCAGCGGTGCCGCATGGTGTCAGCGAGTTGAGCATCTCTCTTCATCATCGCTTAAGCATAACAGATAGAACGGTAATTACAATTTTTATTTATAGCATTTATCGGTAGCGACGCTGCTTTTCCGTCGGCTAATTCTGCGGCAACGGTGGTACCACAGACTCCGTGCAATTCAAGAAGAAAGTCGGCATAAACCGCTGCGCTATTTATACGACTTTCTTCTTGAGTTGCACTCCGTTCTGTGGTAATCGCCGCTATCAGTTGTGGTGGAAGAGGCTCTGCGAGCCCCACTCCACCACAACTGCCGCTCGACTTAACAGGATACGGGCTGCACAGAATACCGAAAGGCCCGTATTCCTTAGAATACGGACCTTTGATACAATTACCAGTCTAAGCCACCCGCATGTTCTGCACGCATGCAAGCAAGACTGATTAAACGGAACGTTTACCAGAAGAGGATGTAGAGGGCGACGGTAGCGATGCAGACAATGATACCGGCGAACTTGGCACCCTTAGAGGAATCCATAGCAATGATACCCTTATCCTTGAGGATGATAGGCTCAGCACCGCGAGCGGAATTGATCGCCGTGAGGATGGCACCGATGGCAACAATCGTGATGAGGCAAATCGCCATACGGTTCAGGAAAGCAACCTCGGGGAAGCAAACCTTAATCAAACTGTACTCAACCACATTGATCGCAATACCCAACCAACCGAAGAAACGAGGGCACTTAGGAACAAAGAAACCGAAGAGGAAGACCGCCAGAGCACCAGGGCTCAAGAAACCTTGGAACTCCTGAATGTAGCTAAAGATACTACCAAGCTCATCCGCGAGCCAAATGGCCAGACCAAGAGCGATTGCCGCGCAGAACAGCACACCAATCTTACCCACCGTCACCAGCTCCTTCTGAGAACTTTGC
>JAWXTZ010000220.1:0-2539 GCA_044433085.1 Akkermansia sp. | reverse complement strand
GGTGTCTTCCACATCTTTATCCTCGGAGACTTCGCGTAAGATTTTACGTGCTTTGTTGAAGTTTGTACGCTCTTTTTTAAGGTCACGCGTGACGTTTACTTGCCCCTTATCATCGTTGGCAAGGCAGATTTCCATGCCCTTACCTGCTTTGAAGTAGGGCGGTTGCTCCTCCAACGGTTTACTAAAAAGCTCAACCTTAACGCCGTCGGCCATGGGGATGATTTGTACGGTCACCCTTGCGCTGCCTTTTTTATTGCGTATTTCTTTGTTGTCTTTCAGCAGGTCGGAGTGAATGGTAATGATGCTGCCTATGCTGTTAATAAGCTCGGTGAGTTGTGCTTTTGCAGCGAGGGGGTAGCTTTTTGATTGATTGAAGAGTTTGATGATGTCGCGTTGCATTTTGCTGAGTTTGCATACTTTATAGAGTACGTCGCTCTCGCGTTTCAGAACCAGTGTTTCATTGTTTTCTGACTGAACATTGCTCTTAATTTTAAACTCTTTCGCCGTGCTCTTAATTTCGAGGTAGGGTTCTTCCTCAAGCACTTGGACTGAGATGTTCGCGTTGTTGTAGTGGTAGAGGTGGGGGTGGTTGATTAGGGCCTCGAAACTCTTGGGGCTATTAAGCTTGTATTCACTTCTTCCGTACCAGTCATCGTCGCATGTAATGGTGAGTGCGACGGCTTTGTCCACATCGCTCATGAATTCTGTTTTGCCCTTTGCCATGCTGCTTAGGGCGACATTTCTACCCTTTGTCCATATTTGTCCATCCTTGCTCTTTTGTAAGATAGGATGAATATTCTTTTTGTTATCAATGAGGTAAATGATGCGCCCTAAATCTTGCGCCGCTGCGCTGCCACTGGCTTTAGCTTTGGCGGATGGCTGCGATTTTAAGAGTTTGCCGATGGAGGCGAGTTGCTGCTCCCACTTTTCAAGGACTTTGTAGGGTTTAAAGATGGGGGTTACTCCCAATTTTGCCGCTAGCTCATCGCGTTTAGGGGTGAATTCTGCAAAGGTCAGGCTCGTTTCGAGTTGCAGCAGTTCCCAGCCGTGCTCTTTGATGATGGCTGCTGCCCGCTCTTGGTGGGCTTGCGTGGCATCTTTAAATTTGTAGTGGCTTAAGATGAAGACAAGCAAAACAAATTCCATGTCCGGAGCACAGGCTATGATGTCGTCTAGCGAGTTGATTAGCTCTCTCTTATTTAAAAGGTGGAGGAGAAACACGCCTGAGGATGGTGTTAATTTATTAAACTCATTATTGAAAATTTGGTCGAGCTTTTTGCCTGCACTCTGCCTAGTATCCTCCGCAAGGGCGGCAAGATACATCAAGCAGTAGAAGGGGCTTTTGGGAACGTGTTTTGGGTGGAGATAGTTGAAGCTAAACTCAGGTAAATCGTAAGCGGCTTTAATCCCCTTTTGGTAGTAGGTGAGAGCTTTGCTAATTTCTCCCTGATATTGATGATTCAGGGCCTTGGCGTAGAAGAGGTAGGTGGATCCCTCGCAGTCATTTAGCTCAGAGACGCTGTCAATTTTGCCTTGCATGGCACCCATGAAGAGGTATTGCATGGGCTTGACGACTGAGCGTAGCTCATTGGGGAAGCTCTTCTCCTTCATCAGGCGCATGAGGCGGGTCTTGGCAAGCTTTATGTCGAAACCGCTCTCTAGTGTGTAGGCTAATTCATACAGCAATGCAGTTGAACGAAAGATGTGGAGGGCGTTGAACTTAAAAGACCAAGGGGCAACGGAAAGCATGTTCGCCAGAATGGGGACGATGTGATTGGCGTCATTCAAAAACTGGAGCGTGATATCTGCCGATTTATTGTGATGATAATCAAGCAAAAAGTTGCGTATTTTATTTACATCATTGTAATAAGACGAGTTGCTACGAATGACCTGAGCAAAGAGAGACTTTTGCGTCTGCGATGGAGGGATGAAATAGCTAGGGTAATCGTAGTAGTTGAGGGCGTAGGCTATTTTTTGGTATCTCTGCATCTCCACGAGGCGTTTTTCGTGTAGGAGTTCATCTACTAGTAGCTTGATTTGCTTTGCTGGTAGTTTGAAGCTTTTACAAAGTGCTTCCAGATGTTTGAGTTCTACGGGTAGTAAAGCTAAGCCGCAAAAATGCATCATGAGATTCTTGATATCATCATACATGGACTCCTTCGCCTTATTGATTTCGCCAAATGCATCGTGAGTTGTGTCTTTTTTCATCTCGTAGATAGTTTTTGTGTTTGTTTAGGGGGCTTCTAATGTGCTATGGCTTCTAATGTGCTATAGTTTTAAGACGAGAAATTGGAAGTCCCCTTTATATTAGCCTTTTTTTCGCACAAAGAGGTGCATGAAGTAGAAGAGGGCGAGTACAGGCAGCTGCAACCAGAGGTAGTAGTAGGGGGCGGCCCCGAGGTAGTCGAGGATGCAACCCTCCACAGGGCTGGCTTGGGTGTAGCCGTAGTTGGTGCCGAGGTAAAGGTTGACGGGGATGATGCCGATGACGTAGAGGTCCATGAGCAGCATGCTGCGCAGGGGTGCCCATTTGGAGGAG
>JAWXTZ010000219.1:0-2545 GCA_044433085.1 Akkermansia sp. | reverse complement strand
GTGCCGCGGGCACTGGCGCGGAGCAGGTAGTAGTCGGGCTGGTCGCCCTGACCGGCAAGATAGCTGTAGGAATGGACGTAGACATTCATGTGATGCGGCATGGTCTCAAAGAGCTGCTGCATGAAGCGGTACCTGTCTGCCGCCATCATGTCCACCGCTTGCAGTCCGGTTAAGTATTCATCTCGGCCAGCAGCGGGCTCTGCCAGTGGTGCGCTGGTGGGTTGCGCGGGGGGGATTGAGTTTTTCTTGCGCGATTTCTGCCAGTAGGGCATCGCCATGGGCTGGCTTAAGCTCGGGCTGGTTCTTGTAAATATCGGCTAAGACGTACTCGGTGGCTTCCTTCTGCAGGCCTGCTTTGCCAAAGGCTAAATGCCACTCGGTACCAAAATCGAGCGGGACAATCTCTCCCTCATCGGGCAGGTAGTCGGGGTCAACCGTTGGGGTGATATTGAGCACATGCTCGCTGCCGATGGCGTAGCTCGGCACGATGAATGTATTCATCCCCTCTGTTTCGAGCTCATCCTCCCCGAGTATGCTCGTGATGGCGAGTTTGATATGGAAGCGATGCCCCTTGGTGTATTCGCCCGTGTAGGGACGCTGAACTTCTGCCTCTAAGAGGACGTATCCTCGGCTTTTTTTCTTGTCCATGGGGGCGCCATCTGCGGGGTAAAAGACCTTGAGGGCTATGATGCGCACCAAGGCGACATTCTTACCGATGCGACCGTAATGTGTCTCAAGGCGGTCGGCCCAGAATTCATCGTCGCTGCGCGTGCAGGCGGAATAATCGGGCTTGGCCTTGGGCGTGGTATTCAACAGCCCCGATTGTTGCAAGTACTCAAACAAGCGCAAGGCCTCTTCGGTGCGTGGGGAAATTCGGTCTTTGTCAAGGCAGTTGAAGCCATGGGCTCTAATCTTGATGTTCAGCAAATCGGGGCATTTGGCCAGCATGAGCATCATCAACTCCACCTCGCCCGCTTCAATGGCCTGCTCGATGGCGTGGAACTCATAGCCGCACTCATGGGTCACATCTTGCACGCACTGATTTTTGTTTTCAAGAATAAGCTCTTTGGCACGGGCGCGTAGTTCATCCGCGCTCTTGCCCAGAATCACTAAGGCTTGGCGATTCAGCTCTTCGCCACGATTTAAGTACCAAAGGGTGAAGAGACAATTAAACAGTTCGCTTGAACCGTAGACCGTACGGGAGCCGTCGGCATGGAAGGTCGATGCTTCTGCCAAGGCTGTTGGGCTGAGAGTTGAGATGCTTAAGGCGAGGAGTAGTAATGCTTTTTTTGCTGTCGTTTTCATGTGCTTATGAGGTAGTGATTGCGAAATGAATCAGAGATTCATTTTTAACGATACCTAATAGGCGCACGAGAATCAATTTTGATTTAAAAAAAGCAAAAAAAAAATGAATCTTTAGACTCTAAGTGCTGAATGATGTGTTAGATTTCTGGTACATCAGCTCAACATAAAAGGCATGTAAAGATGGGCTGTAATAGATTTCTCCGCTGATACCATCTTGCATCAGCTCTTGATTCCATTGCGGGCTTGTGCGCCAATCTTGAGCTGAAATCGAAGCGGGATAGAGCACTTGAATGTTCTTTTGTTGAGATTCGCTCGCGTTCGCCACTTGGTAGCCGCCATTGAGCTCAATGATGCCAACAAACTTATAAGTCGGGTCTAGCACCGGGGGCGAGACTCGGCTGTTAAGGGATTCATCATGGAGTCGGCATGAGACTTGCTTGATGTCATCGGCCGACAAATGAAAAAGCTTCGCGCCTAATTCTTTTTTGCTGCTATAGAAATATTCTTCCTCATTTTGGCAGGCGTTCAAGCCGAGCAAAAGAGGAAGAGTGATGCACATCATCATGAAGGATTTCATTAAGTAGTGCTGCATGATGAGGGACAAGGAACTTCGATGCGAAGTGCTTGATGAAAGAAGGGGCTCGCTTTAAATTTGATGGAAGAGCTCCAACTGGGGTGTTTGTTTTTGTCCAACCATTCAATAAAACCAAGTTCATCGAGAAAACGCATAATGTAGCGAACAGTATAGCAATGTTCAGCAACATGCTCATCATCGAAGGGGTGACGTGGATAGTTGTCACGTAATTCGGGGAAAGCAGTAAAATACATATCAGCATAAAATTTAGTGGGTCGATAAATATGACCATATCTGGATAAGAGGATGAGACCATACATAGGCGCAACGAGTGCGATTTCTTCACTTGTAAAGCCATCAAAATAAGCGAAATTGATTTGGGTGCTAAAAGTTTCGATGGTGCTTTTTAATAAAGCCTGCTTATCGAGAAAAAGTCGTTCGCCTTTTCGTGTCAATTCTAGAGAGCCTGATTTTACCTTAACTAAACCAGCAAACGAAGCGACAAGTCGAGACCTTCGTGCCGAGGGGCAATAATCCTCACGTGTTATTTTTGATATGCCTTCTTCGATAAGCTTGTCTGGTAAACCGAGCGCATAGAGATGCTTCACCCATTTTACAGGTAAAGCACCTGTGCTTGTCAGTTTAATCTTGCCCTGTTCTTTTAAA
>JAWXTZ010000218.1:0-2566 GCA_044433085.1 Akkermansia sp. | reverse complement strand
CCTACGTCGCCAGCGTTGAAGTGAACATGGCTAGCGGTTCCACCATCACCGACAACGGAGCTGAGGCTACCACCACGGTTTACCAAAGCATCAACTACGCCACCGATGCCGAAGTCACCTTTGCAACATCTGGCGAAGGTCAAACACTTGTCATGGACAAGGCCGTGAACAACAATGTCACCGCTAAGATTGACGGCGAAGGCACGGTTGAATTTGCCGGCGGAGCCACACTGGCCAGCGTCAGCATTGCAGAGGATGCAACGCTCACCCTGAGCAGTGCCGTCAGCTCGACCAATGGCGTCAGCGGTGGCAGCATGGCAATCACGGCCGATGGCAGCTTGACGGTGGGTAACACCACTGTTGCCGCAGTTGAAGGTTCGACCGCTGGGTTCTACCTTGGCACAACGGGCAGCATTGCCGATGGTGCCTTGACCAACGCCAACATTCAACATGCTGCCATCTCGGCAGATAGCCTGAGCATCAATGGTGAGGTATCCCTGAGCAACAGCAGCACCTCTGCTTCGGTCAGCGTTGCTACAGGCAATATCTTGTACATGTCTGGCACAAGCGTAGCCGGTGGCATCACCCTGAGCGGTGGTACCTTACAAGTGGGCGACACCAGCTTGAGCAACAATCTTAAGCTCACCGCAAGCAGCAGCTTAAATACCGCTGATGGCGTCGCCTTGGAACTCAACAGCATCATCACCATGAGCGAAGGGGCTACCCTCAACCTCAGTGGCGTTGGCGATGTGAGCTTGGGTACTGACTTCAGCCTCGTGCTCGATTACAGCTTGAGCGAAGGTGCCTACACCATCTTCACCAACTCCGCTACCGACTTTAGTGGTGATATCACTAACTACAGCATTGAGGGTGGTTTCTCCTCTGACTACAGCTACGAATGGGGCACCAATGAAGCAGGCGACATCATCCTGACCGTTGCCGCAGCTGGCAGCGAACCTAGCAGTGGTGAAATCTACTACAATGCCACCACCGGTGAGTACACCGATGCAAGCGGAGCCACCGTCACCCCAGGTACGGAATCGGAAGTTGCCTTCAACAGCAACAGCGATACCACGGCGGGTACTATCGTTGATGAAGACCTCTCGGTCAAGAGCATCACCAAGACTGGCGAGACCACCACAACGGTTACAGCTGGCTTGACAGCTACGGGCGAAATCGCGATTGAGCAAGGCACGCTCGCTCTTGAAACTGATGGTTCCATCAACAGCTATACAACGGTCAGCGAAGGTGCCAGCCTGAGCACTAAGGCCATGAGCATCACGGCTGCTGATAGCGCGGATGCCTCCATTACCTTGGGTGAAGGTGGCTATGTAGACTCTTATGGCTACGCCAATGCTGCAACGGTGAGCAATGCTCAAGTCACAGTCAATGGTACATCCTTCATCTACGGAAGCACAATTGAGGCCGACTCTAAGGTCGATATTCAAAGTGGTACGCTTAGCATTGATGATAGCAGCTCCCTGAAGGCCAGCGAAACCAAGATTGCCTCAGGTGCGCAGATTATGCTCTACTCGGGTTACATCGTGGGTCAAGGTGAGGGCGGCACGCTAAACATCGAAGATGGCGGTAGCTTGACTACCTCAGGCATGAGCAAGGCCAAGGTAGATAGCATGTTGATTAGCATCAACAATGGCTACACCTTTGAGATGAACGATAGCTCACTTACCGCGACCACGGTTCAGCTGAGTAACTACGCGATGATGACCCTCAATGGAGTCACCCTTGGCGCAGACACCATCTTTACCAGCAGCACCAGCTACTCCTTGACGTCAACAAGAATGATGGTTGGCACCCAAGGCATGATCAGCATGACTGGCGTCAATGTGCTTGAAGCAAGCACCTTAGGTGGCAGCCTGAACATTGACGATACTGACTACTCCATCTCAACCTTTGGTAGCGGTCTTAGCGTCAGCCTTGATGGCACCTTGACCGTCAACCTCGTACTTAGTGACACGGAATGGTCTACCTTCCTGACACAGCTGGGTACAGAAAACGAGCTTAGCTTCACCCTGAATAACTTCACAGGAATGGATGATAGCAGCATCATTAATCTGGTCATCAATTCGGAAAGTGGTGATAGCCTCGGCTACAGTGCTTCGGGCTTGACGAGTGCCGACTTCGCGACTGGCAACCTCGTCATCTCGGCCGCAACATCAGCCATCATCCCAGAACCAAGCACAGCTACCCTCAGCCTGCTCGCGCTTGCTGGCTTGCTGGCACGCCGTAGGCGTAAGGCGTAAACGCCTTACGCAGTTAGGAGTCTGGAGTTAAGAGTTAAAAGTAAGCGCCCTAGCGGGCGAAGAAGCAAAGCCGATTTCACCGTAAAAATTCAGGCACCGATGCATCAGATGCATCGGTGCCTTTTAATTTGAGCTTCGGCATATGCTTTGCTCCCTCCCTACGGGCGATAGCCCGCTCATTTTAAAACTCCTCACTCCTCACTCCTCACTCCTAACAGGAGCGCAGCGACTAACGTTTCCCGAAGATGGCACTACCACCGCGGACGATGGTTGCACCCTCGGCAATGGCGGCGGAGCAATCGCTG
>JAWXTZ010000217.1:0-2586 GCA_044433085.1 Akkermansia sp. | reverse complement strand
GCACACCCTTCGTTTTTTTACTGCGCAGCTTCGCCTCTTTGTTCCACCTCTTTGTTTTCTTTTTTCTCTTGCTTCCCCTTTGCCCCCTAAGCTATAATATACGCGTGAGTTATCAGGTCTTCGCTAGAAAATATCGCCCCACCCGTTTCCAAGATGTCCTCGGTCAGGATCACGTCGTCCAGACCCTGTGCAATGCCATTGAACAAAAACGCCTCGCTCACGCTTACCTCTTCGTCGGCCCACGCGGTACTGGCAAGACTTCCACCGCCCGCATTTTTGCTAAGGCGCTCAATTGTACCAATGGCCCAAGTGTCAATTTTGACCCCAATGAAGATATCTGTCAGGAGATTGCTGATGGCCGTAGTCTCGATGTGCTAGAGATTGATGGTGCGTCCAACCGTGGTATCGACAATATCCGCGACCTCCGCGATAATGTTCAGTTTGCCCCAGCTCGGGGTCAGTTCCGCATTATTTATATTGATGAGGTCCACATGCTGACTAAGGAGTCCTTCAATGCCCTCCTCAAAACGCTTGAAGAACCCCCAGCTCATGTAAAATTCATTTTCGCAACTACGGAGCCTCACAAGATTCTTCCCACGATTCTTTCTCGCTGCCAACGTTTTGACTTGCGCCCTATCCCTGCTGATATCATTGCCAAGCATCTTGTCCATATTGCGGAGGAGGAGGGTGTTTCCCTGTCCCCCACCGCTGCGATGGGTATTGCGCGTGTTGCTGATGGCGGGATGCGTGATGCGCAGTCGATGCTGGATCAGTTGGTTTCCTTCTGCGGTAATTCGATTGAGGAATCAAATGTCAACGAAATTTTTGGTGTGACGAGTAGCGATACGGTCGCCCAGATGCTTTGTTATTTACTCGATCGCCAGCTGCCTAGTCTGCTTCATGTGATTCATGAGCTTGCCGAGGCTGGTCGTGATATGGGTCAGCTACTTTCTGAAATCATGAGCTCGGTTCGCGAGTTGCTTGTCAGCAAGGTTGCCCCCGCCCAAGCGAACACGATGATTCCTGCCCAGTGGAAGGAGACGCTGGAGGGGCTGCTCGCCCGCACGCCTTCCGACAAAATCATTCGCCTGATGGAGGTGCTTGCCGATACCGAGGAGCGCTTGCGTTGGAGCACTAACAAGCGTCTTCATTTGGAGATGGGGCTTATTCAAGCGGTGCATTCCCTTGCCGAGGCTAATATTAGCGATGTGATTCGTGCCCTCAACGGTGCGCCTATCCCCGAGACACCTATTGCGACCGAGCTCTTACCCCCTGTGGCCTACCCAAGCTCGGCACCTGTAGCTGCAGCATCTGCGCCAGTTCTTGAACCAGTGCCTGCGCCAACTCCTGCGCCTGCGACCATCCCACCCGCAGAACCTTCCCCCAGCACGGGCGAAGCCCGCGAAATTAATCATTCCCAATTCCCAATTCCCAATTCCCAATTGGAGCATAGCGACGCAACGCCCGCCCCTGTCGTCATCCCAGAACCCACGCCAGAACCCATCCCCAGCACAGGCGAAGCCGAAGGCGAAGCGACTGTCATCATGCAGGATGCGGGTCTAGACATCATTGACGATGATGTGCCCAGTTTTGATTCCTTTGCCGCACCTACGCCCGCTGAAGCCGCATCCAGCTTCTCCAGCGTGATTTTAGAACCCCAGCCGATGACGGCAGCTCTTTGGGATGACTGCATGGCGCAAATTGCGCGCGAGCTGCCGCTCAAGTCCATGGCGATTCAACATTGCCTCTTCATCAGCGATGATGAGGGCCTCATCACCATCGCCATTCACCCGAAGGATAATTTTGCCATGGAGACCCTGATGGAGGAGGATATTGCCGACTTCATCCGAACATTTGGCGAACAACGCTGCGGCAAGCAACTGCGCCTGCGCCTCATTACCGATGACAGCTTGCCCGCCCCAGCTGAGGACGAAAAAATCATCGCCCCCGAGCCGACCCCACGCCCTGCCCCATCGGCCGCTCCTAAAAAAGCAGCCCCCGCCCCTGCCCCCGATAACAGCGCGCAGGAGCAAGCCCAAAAGGAACGTGAAGAAGCCTTCTACAAAGACCCCCTCATTGAACTGGCACTGGAAAAATTCCATGCCCGCATCATTCAATCCTAATCCCCCCCTAATATAATATCCCCCCCTCTATGAACATCCAAAAACTCATGAAGCAAGCCCAAGCCATGCAAGCAGGCATGGCACAAGCACAGGAGCAACTTGCCACACGCTACTTCACGGCAGAAGCCGCAGGTGGCAAAATCAAAGCCACCGCCAATGGCACAGGTGACCTGACTGATTTGACAATCGACCCCTCGGTCATCGACCCAGAGGATGCCGAATTCCTTCAATCCCTCGTCCTCAAAGCCGCCCAAGACGCCATTGCTGGTGCCAAGGCCATGGCAGAAAAGGAAATGAAGAAGCTGACAGGCGGCATGGGCATGCCCTTCTAAGCATCGCCTTGAGGGCACCTTGCAAAATTCGATGCCCCAGATTTTTAAACGGGATTTTGATGAGAAATGGAAGCTTTTGAGCTGAAGATGCTAAGCATCTGAAGCGAAAATGCGACATTTATCACAAAATT
>JAWXTZ010000216.1:0-2598 GCA_044433085.1 Akkermansia sp. | reverse complement strand
GCGAGGAGCAAGAGGTCTACCGCCGCTGCTGGCGAGACCAAAACCGCGAGGCGGAGGTCGAAGAGGCAGCCGCAGCGTGGCAATGCAGCTATGAAGAGGCGATGCAGCAGATTCAAGCTTGTGAGGAGTCGCAGGAATGGCGGCTAACCTTCCGACAGCAAGCCCTGCAAATCAAACGCGTGGGCGATGTGGATGCACGAGCACTCGCGCAGGAGATGATGGCCTACTACCAGCAAAGGCGCGAGGGGTCTTTAGAGCGTTGGGAGCAGTTGCGCGCCATGTTAGCCGCCCCGAGCTGCCTCAACGAGCAGCTCAATGCCTACTTCATGGGCTCCCCCAGCGGTCACGCGTGTCGCCACTGTGGCAGCTGCATGGGCGAGGCTCCCGCCATCATCCCCGAGCTGGCTTCTGCCGAGGAACTCATCCTCCCACCGGCGAGCGAAATGCCCGAGTTTGCCCGCGAAGGGCAGCGCAAACGCTTTTTGCTGGGCATGTCCTCCCCCGCCATGATGCGCAGAAGACTTTGGTCACATGCGCATTACGGCTGCCTACCGACCGCACGATGGGAAGATTTGTAAAAAAATTCAAAAGACTGCTTGCATTTCCTCAAAACATCCTGTATAATCTCCCCGCACTCAGTAAGCCGCCCAACTTAGGAAGGGCACAGTTCAACGAATGGAGAACGCTTACACCTGCAAAGGAGTGGTAGCTCAGTTTGGTTAGAGCACCAGCCTGTCACGCTGGGGGTCGCGGGTTCGAGCCCCGTCCGCTTCGTAAAAAGCCTATCTCATTGAGATAGGCTTTTTTATTGGCTTCATAGCGACCTGCGGCAAGAAATAAAAACGAAGGCAAGAAAGACAAGCACGACCCAGAGCAGCGGAAGAACGGCTCCCAAGTTCAAATCGAGCAGCTTTTGAATGGGCGCACTCACCTGAATAAAGATATTCTTGTACAGCCACGACGCCACGATGATGAAGAGAATGCTCGGACTCACGTAACGCAGGATGTAGTACAGGGAATGAGGAACGCGCATGAGGGCATTCTGGCGCAGCTCCTTCAAGACATTGTCTGTGCCCCAAACGCAGTTCCCGATGTAGAGCATGCCAGCGGTGGAGATAAAGAGCCCCAGTGTCACCACGACCGAGTCGAGAGTGTCGATTGCGATGAAGCCGTCCTCCGTAAACCAGATGACCAAGACCGTACCGACGAGGATGATGCCTAAAGTCACCGCGATGTTCAGCAGGCGCGGAATCTTGATGTAGTCCGACAGCAGCGTCATGCTGGGGATGAAGAAGGAAATCGAGGAGCTGATTGCCGCGATAAAGAGCAGGCTAAAGAAGAGAAAGCCAAAGATTTGCCCACCGGGCATGCTGGCAAAGACCTGAGGCAGCACGTTAAAGCCCAAGCCAAAGGTCGAGCAGCCCGCTGCGGCAGCAACTCCGAGAAAGGCGGCAGCGGCGGGCACGATAATCATCCCCGCCAAGCCCACTTCGACCAACTCATTGATGGAGGCGGCCGTGAGGCCGCTCAGCGCAATATCTTGCTCCCTGCGCAGGTAGCTGGCGTAGCCTAAAATGACAGCCTGCCCGAATGAGAGCGTGTAGAAGACCTGCCCCGCAGCCGCCAGCCACAACTCGGGGTTGGCCAGCCCCTGCCAAAAGCTGATGCGCACGCGGTGAATCTGTGCCTCGGGGTATCGTGCCTGAGTCGCTTGGATGAGCGCAGCCTCTTGCGCGGGCGTGCTGCCAGCGGGTATCATGTCCAAGCTTTTCTCTTGGCCATCGATGTGCGCTTGCAGCATCACGCGGTCGGGGTTCCACATATAGCCCAAGGCTTGGTCGATGTTGCGGTTAGGGTAATGTGCATTGGGTGTTCCCAGCGTCAGCACACGCAGCAAGATGATGAAGGCGCAGAAAATCAGCAGAGGCACACAAAGCTTGCTGAAAAGCTCAATGCCCCGACTCAAACCACGGGTGATGACCACCACGTTAAGCATGACGGAAATGAGCAGAAAGATGAGGACGGAGGTCTGACTCAAATGAAAGGCGGCACCATTCGTGCCCATGCCGGTAAAGCGATCAAAGAACTGCACAAATTCGGCTGAGCTGCTCAGCTTCAAATTCCCCATAAGGGTGTGGTAGGCATAGCCCAGCACCCAAGCCTCAAGGTAGATGTAGTACATGGCGATGCTGAGCGTCACCAAGACACTGACAATGCCCAATAATTTCAAGCTCGTCCTGTTGCGCGTGAGGCGATGGTAAATCCCCACCGCGCTGTGGGCTCCGAGCTGCCCACCGTGGCGACCGAGGCTCCACTCCAACCACGCGAGGGGAATTCCCAAGAGGCAAAAGGACGCAAAGTAAGCGAGCATGAAGGCGGCACCACCATAGTCAGCCGCCAAACCGGGGAAGCGCAAAAAGTTACCAAAGCCCACCGCAGCGCCTGAGACCGCGAGAATGACTCCAATCTTCGATTTCCACCGCTCTGTCTTTGCTTGCTCGCTCATACCCACCTTCAGTATAGTCACCGAGGCGGGGTAGACAATCTATAAATCTGATTGTTAGCGGTGCTGCGCCCCATTGGGCGTATTACTTCGCC
>JAWXTZ010000215.1:0-2598 GCA_044433085.1 Akkermansia sp. | reverse complement strand
CCGTGGGCTGGTTGTTATCAATGGCGTATTGGATGGCTGAGCGAACGAGGCGTTCGGTGCCTTCTTTGGAGACGGGCTTGATGCCGAAACCAGATGTGGCGGGGAAGCGTACTTTCTTGGCGCGCTCGGGGTGTTTCTCTTGCAACCAAGCGAAGAATTCGGCTGCTTCATCGCTAGCACTTTCAAACTCGATACCAGCGTAAATGTCTTCTGTATTTTCGCGGAAGATGACCATATCCACCTTTTCAGGGGATTTGACTGGTGTTTCGATGCCGTTGAAGTAACGCACGGGGCGCACGCAGCAGTAGAGGTCGAGTCCTTGACGCAGGGCGACGTTGAGGGAACGAATACCACCACCAACGGGTGTCGTGAGTGGTCCCTTGATGCCGATGAGTCCGTTTCGGAAGGCTTCCATCGTTTCATCTGGCAGCCAAGTACCCAAGGTATCAAAGGCCTTTTGTCCAGCCAGCACTTCCTGCCAGCAGATGGCGCGGCTGTCGCCGTAGGCGGATTTGACCGCTGCCTCAATCACGCGGGAGGCAGCATTCCAGATATCAGGTCCCGATCCGTCACCGATGATAAAGGGGATGATGGGGAAGTTGGGGACTTGCAGCCCCTCAGCCGACATGGTAATAGCAGTTGCTTCATTCATAAAATTTACAGGGTGCCGATGGCTTGGACTTCGCGAAGAACCAAGGGCGCATCGGTCTTGAGTGAGGTGATGGTGATGCTGCGCAGCTTGGTGGGCACGTCTAGTGTCCATGCTTCGTAGCCTTCAAGGGCAAATCCCTCTTCACAAAATCGACGGGTGTAGTTTTGACCATTTGCGCCCTCAACGGTCACTTCAAAACCACCCTTAAGCTTACCCACGGGGCTAGCAGAGCCACCACCATAGATAACCAGTGTCGCAATGGCGCCCCTGGAGGAACCATTGATGAACTCGGCCTTCCACCACGATTGCCCATTGCTGGGAATGGACTGAGCTACTTTGGCATCATTATTGGTCGAACCATCAATGGCATAGGATGCCGCGTACTGATTGCCACCTGCACTTTGGCTCACTTTGGCACTGCTGGACGAAAGCAGGTTGCTCTGGGGCGCAGACCAAGTATAATTGGGCAAGTTGTTGTTGAGGTCGTCAGGCTCGGCACTTGCGTGGGCGCTGCTTGCGGCTGCAACAACAGGTGCCGCCTTGGGTTTGGGGGCTGGGACAAAGGTGTGCGTGGCGCAATAGCCAAAAATAGCTAGCAGAATCACAGGGGGGATAGAATACGCTAAGGCCTTAGCCGTCTTGTCAGCGGAAGCCTTTTTCCCCTTCGACTTAGCTCGGGATGATGAAGCCGATTTTTTACCAGCACGTCCAGCCGATTGGGGTTTAGCTTTTTTTTGAGAGGGTTTGAGTAGCGACATGACGAGACAATTCCAATTTGTTTGCACTGGGGACCTTGCACATTTAGGCGTGATGAGTTTTGGTGCCCATTTGCGACAAAATTCGCACGATTAGCTATCATTCTAGATTACACTTTGATTTAGTGCTAATTTTGCAAGGTTTCCACTAGAATTATAGCAAAACCCCAAGCATTTGCAACAAGAAAGAATGCATTTGCATGAAGCATTTACGAGAAGCGTCAACAGACAAGAAGCCCTAGCTCGCAATGAACTAGGGCTTCTGAATCAAGTTGTCAAATCTTGCTTATGGGGACCTTGCAAAATTAGGCGTGATGAGTTTTGGAAGCGAATTGAGCGCTAATTTGGGGCTTGAGGGGCACAAATATTAAATATTTGGGACACGAAAGCTACAAATTGGTGCCAATTCGCGACAAAAATCGCACGATTAGCTATCATTCTGGATTGTACTTTGATTCAGTGCTAATTTTGCAAGGTCCCCTTATGGGTTGGCAAGACCATCTTCAGGGAAGAGGCTTGGGATGCTTGTACCAGAGGTAGGCGCATCGCTGGAGCCTTCATCACGCTTGCGGATTGGGGTACCTGTTGGGTCAATCTTTTCAGCGGTGACAAATACCATGAGGTTCTTTTGGATGTGGGATTCAGCATCGCTGCGGAAGAGTCGGCCGATGAATGGGATATCACCCAATACTGGAACCTTGTCTTCAACCTTCTGCACTTCGTCTTCAATCAAACCACCGATGGCGATGGTGTGACCATCATAGATGCATGGGTTGGAGTTGATGTAACGACGGTGGAAGATTGGCATGTCGATGCGGTTTTCCGTCAACAGAACTTGCTCGATGGAGTCTTGGTTGGAGACAGCCGATGTAATGGGTGAGCCATAGTTGATGAAGCCCTCAAAGTCCACAACGCGGATTTCAAAGTGTTCAAACTTGATCACATCACTGCTTTCAAGCTCATCAGCAACGCGGAAGCGAAGGATGATACCCACTTCTTCAACAGCCCATTCATCAGGTGTTGCAGGTGTTGCAACGGGGAAGCTGGTGGAACTGTAGCCATTGTTGTTATCGTTGTTCGTGCCACTTGTACCACCTACTTCTGGTTGCAGATAGAGGCTTGGGTACATGAATCGGCGTACAACTTCAATCTTGGCGCAGTCGTCATCATCGCTGGATGTTGGCAGCAAAT
>JAWXTZ010000214.1:0-2605 GCA_044433085.1 Akkermansia sp. | reverse complement strand
CCGATCACCCCGTCTTGCTCAACCTGCCCGAGACCGAATACCTCAAGGGCATGACCTACGAGATGGTGCCAGGGCGTTAACTTAGAGTCCTAACTTATTTAAGCACTCAGCCCATGAGCTCGACTGGCGTAACAAGCCGTTGAGCCATGGGTTGAATGGTATACGCTCCGCGCCCATGAAGGCAGCAGGTCGAGTGATGCGGGTGAAGAGCACGCGCTTAATGCTGCTCTTGGGGTAAGTGCGTATGCCAAAGCCGCCCGTTTGCCCCTCTGCCGCTTGGTTGGAGGACCAGATGCGCACCTTGTCGCCCTCATCCTTCACGAGGATGGCGATATGCCCGCGCTCCTTAGCGCCGAGTTCCTCCGTCCACCACATCTTGATGATGTCTAAGGGGCGCGCTTTGTCCCAGTCGGTAAAGCTATAGCCAGCCCCCAGCTCGTGGATGAGCAGGGCGAAACCAGGGCCATTGGCGTTGGCCCAGCCCCAGACGCGCTCGCCATCCTGACAGCGCAGGGGGAAGAGCTCCTCCCATGTGGATTGGGTAAAGACGCGCTTGCCCTGAGCCTTCTCCCACTTGTTGAGGGCATTGAGCACCGCCACGTAGACCGCACCCGAGCAGAATGAGGGGCGCGGTTCTGCCCTGTTATAAATCACTTGCCCCCGCCAGCTGAAGCTGCGAGCCAAGGCCTCGTGCGCGTCATCCTTCACGCTGTACTGCCCCGCGCCCTGAGCCTGAATCTCATTGACGGACTGGCGTAGGCACTCCGTCCAAGCTTGATGATAGCTATCGCCCAGTGATAGCGTGGCGAGGCAAAGGAAGAGTATGAGTCGTAGGCAGGAGGTCATAAAGCTGCTTTATCATAGCAGCTTGAGCTCAATCTGGACAGAAAAATGAAAAAAATTAAGAAAAATTAAATAAATCTCTATTCTCGTGCGCCTAAAGGGTGTATCTATTCATTAGGCATCGCGAATTTAGGAAGAAAATCGAGAGATAAATTGCGGTGAGAGACTCGTCAATAGTACCTATTGGCGAGTCGAACGCTGCGATTTATCACCGATTTGCGACTAAAGTCGCATGATGGGCGATAGCAGCAGTTTAGCCTTCGTTCAAGTACTAATGAATAGATGCACCCTTAAATGTAACCGCTCCGAATCGGTTGCATAACAACTAGAAAACATTCCCATGAAAAATCTCCTATTGAGTGTATCCGTCCTCGTTTGCGGCTTTGCCGCCTCTGAGGCTCCAGCCGCCCCTGTCGTCAGCTATGTTGGTGGCTACCGCCCCGTTGTGGTGCGCCCTGCCTATGTGCCACCTGTCGTCTACGCGCCACCTGTCGTGCGACCTGTTCCCTACTATGGCTACCGCTATAGCCGTCCTTATTATGGACGCCCTCACTATAGCCGCCCCCATCACCGTCCGCAGCCCAGTCGTCCGCATCATGGACGTCGTTAATGTGGTAAGATGACCCGTTTATCAGCAAGTCAGTCGCAGCAGTGTGGCTGGCTTTTTTCTTGTTTTTTTGGGGCTTGCATGATATGATTGACCGAGTTATCTAACAATAATCCCCTCATGAAAAAAACATCCCTTTTTGTTGCCTCTCTGACCGCACTCTTCCTCGCAGCCTCCGCTCAAGCTAATGTTGTGATCACCAAGCCAGCTGTCGTTGTGACTAAGCCAGCTGTTACCGTTCCTGCCGCTCCCGTTGTGAGCAAGCCAGCCGTCGTTGTTCCTGCGGCTCCAGTCATCACCAAGCCAACTGTAACTGTTCCTGCGGCTCCGGTCATCACCAAGCCAACTGTAACTGTTCCTGCGGCTCCTGTAAAAAAATAAATTTTGCTAAATTTTAGTCTAAAGTCTTTAAAACCCGCATTTTAACTAATGCGGGTTTTTCCGTCTCTGGGCACTGCCTGTCATTTTTTCTATTTATTTTAGATTTTTTTAAATAAATCTTCCTCCCAGTGCGCCTCATGAGTGTAGCAAGCAATTTTGCTCATTCTTTACCCAAACATCCAAACAATAGAAAAAATAAGATCATGAAAAAATCATCCCTTGTCCTTTCCGTCCTCGCCGCGCTGCTCTTCAGTGTCTCTGCTCACGCCAATGTTGTCGTTGTCAAGAAGCCTGCCGTGGTGGTCAAGCCCGCTCCCGTGGTGGTCCTTAAGCCCGCTCCTGTCGTCGTGGTCAAACCCAAGCCAGTTGTCGTCGTCAAGCCCAAGCCAGTCATCGTGAAAAAGCCTGTTTCACCTGTAAAAAAACATCACCGTAAATAATTTTTTCACTTTTTTTAAATAAATTCCTCTTCTCGTGCGCCTTACTAGTGTAGAGAGATTCTGAAACCCTCAATCCCCCACCCAACAAACATATCATGAAAAATCTGTTCTTATGTGCATCCGCCGTCGCTTGCTTCTTTGCAAGCTCCTCCGTCAGTGAAGCCGCTGTCTATGTAAGTGGTGGCTACGCCCCAGTTGTTGTCGCCCCTGTCGTGCCACCTGTGGTCTATGCTCCACCAGTCGTTAACCCCTACTATTACTACGATCGCTATGGCCGTCGCTACTACAAGGGACCTAGCTATTATCGCCCAAGTGGTGGTAGCTATCGCCCCAG
>JAWXTZ010000213.1:0-2613 GCA_044433085.1 Akkermansia sp. | reverse complement strand
GCTTGCTGGCGATAACGCCATGATGGAACAACTCTCTACAGGAATCTCGGTCTATGAAGCTCACGCCCGCGCTACGATGGGCTGGGATAAGCCCGAAGAGCTCAAGCACGCTAACCCTGACCTCTACCGCCTCGCCAAGGCACGTGTACTGGGGCTGGGCTATGGAGCGGGAGCTACGGTGTTCGTGCAGATTGCAAAGACGATGGCGGGGCTTGATATCACCCCTACGGATGCCAACCGCATTGTGAGTGACTTCCGTAAGTCCAATCCCCTCATCACAGCCTTATGGTCTAGGCTGGAACGCGCCTTCAAGGCTAATGCAGGGCGTGACTTCACTCTACCACTGCCCTCAGGGCGAGCCGTGCGCTACCGCAAGGTGCTGAGCTCCCCCAAAGGCTTTGGAGCATCGGTACAAGGGCGTAGAGTTCCATTCTTTGGTGGAAAACTTGCTGAAAATCTCACCTCAGCCACGGCACGTGATGTACTAGGTGAAGCCATCCTACGCATCGAAAATGCGGGCTACCCAGTAGTGATGCACGTCCATGATGAAGTGATAGTTGAGGTCGATGCCGACCAAGCTGAAACAGCTCTAGCTGAGATTGATAAGCTCATGACGACACCGCCAGCTTGGCTTGAAGGCTTACCACTATCTGCTGAGTCCTTCATTTCAACGCATTATACCAAGTAACACCAACAGGACGCTCCTTTAATCAAAGAGGAGCGTCCGCACCCCCATTTCATAAAAATTTGACATCCACCTAATAAGTATGGAACATTCATCCAAACACACCGCTCAACTCCCCTGCATTAAGAACCTCAAGACAGATGATGCCGAATGGCTCTCACCTTGGACTTTTGCAGAGAAGCCCAAAATCACCTTCGCAGCAAAAGCCGATTACAAGGCTTACATCCAATCGGATTCAAGTCAGTCTTGTCTCTACTCAGGTATTGCGGGATTGAACCCCAATCAGCGAGTCAGCCGCAATAACCCGCCTACACGTCTCCACGCCATCGTGGCTGACTACGACACATCCATCAAGGACGACAAACGCCTCAAGCTGCTTGAGAAGCTGCCAGTAAAGCCATCCTTCATCTCCAGCTCATATTCAGGAGGCACCCACGCTATCTGGCTGCTAGAAGAGCCGCTTCCTTTGCTTCCTGATAGCTCTGCACAGCAAGCCCTGCTCAAGCAGATTGCCAAGGAGCTTAAGCTCAAAAATGCCTTTGGTGTTCTGGACGAGACGGCATTCTACAACACCTCTCAGGTCTACCACGTGGGCTGGAATTGGGAAGATGGAGGCGGTTCTCCTATTCCAGCAGCTCGTGCTCTGCTTTGGCTGACGGAGGCTCGGAAGAAGGCATCTTCTGGTGAAGATGGTATACTCATCCCGATTGAGCGCGTGGCTCAGGAGCTTGAAAAGCGCTTCCCGAACCGCTGGCATGGGGAGTTTAATCTTGGATCGCGCGGATGCCGCTTCTGGGATGCTCAAGCAGATAATCACTCCGCAGCCATCGTTACGGAGCATGGTATGGTGTGTTTCACTGGACCACACTCATTCCGCAGCTGGAAGCAAATCTTTGGGACTGAGTTCATCTCAGAATTTGAGCAAGAGACGGTAGGCGCAGCTCTGCGAGATTGCTACTTCATTGGGAACAAGTTCTATGCGAAGTGCGAGCAAGGCGGGAATTGGTCTGCCATGAATCGTCAAAACACAGAAAGTTACCTTGCCTCCACCTACGGCTTGAGGACACGCTGTGACAAGAACTCAGGGGAGGATGAAAGCGAAGTCAAGCGAGCTATCGGATTAATTATCAGGAATAAGAGCCTGACTGGAACCTCTCCATTTATCTACAATTTCAATGAGGTGGTACAGCTCAATAATAGCTACTACCTTAACACAAGCACAGTCCGTGTGATGCCTCCAGCAGAAGAAATTTGCCAAGAATGGGGAGAAAAGTTCCCTTGGATTGCCTCCTTCCTAGAAGGGCTCTTCCCAGATATCATCGAGCGCGAACGCTTCGTCAATGAGTGGGCTTATGCCTATCGGAACGCCTATGCAGGGAAGCCGAAAAATGGACGCACCATCTTCATTGCTGGCGAACCAGGTGTTGGTAAAAACTTCATCACCGAAGTACTAATTGGTCCTTCTATGGGTGGATATGGAGATGCTTCCGACTACCTCCTTGGTGCAACCCGCTTCAATGAACACCTATTTAACACTGGCGTATGGGTGCTCAATGATACGGTTGGCAGAGGTGACTGGAAGGAACGTTCCTACTTCACCAAGATGCTCAAAAAGATGAGTGCCAACATGACCCATAACGTTGAAGGCAAGTTCAAGAATGCTGCTACCATCAACTGGTGTGGCCGTGTCTTTATCACGCTAAACACTGACCCAATCTCACTTGGTCTTCTACCAGAGCTAGACATCAACAACCGCGATAAAATCAGCATGTACCGAACCAGCAAGAAAGTGCTAGATGATGCGAATGCCGCTTCCATGGCTCAGTCAGAACTGCCCTATTTTTGCTCATACATGCTGCATATGGACGTTCCAGAGCATTGCCAGTGTGATACCCGCTGGGGAGTAAAAGGCTTCCTTAACGGTACCC
>JAWXTZ010000212.1:0-2646 GCA_044433085.1 Akkermansia sp. | reverse complement strand
GTAACAGTTGATGGTGGAAAAGAACATTTCATGTCCTTTCCTCCACCAACTGTACTTTGGCATAGGAACCAGGGCATTTTATGGGTGCTTAGCTTGTCGCATTTAATATTACAGCTTTCATTTTGTCAGCAGAGTGAAAATAGGATTGACCAAAAGCCCATCCTGCGCCAAGCTAGTGTGCCTATGGCAAGCCAATACAGTGTTGAGTTGAGTTCCGAGCATGCAAAAAAGCTAGAATCCTATTTGAGTGATGCCCCCGGTTTTGCAGCGGGTGAGCGTCAGTACGCCTCCTACTGTTTTGAGAAGCCCGGTCTTGCCATTGCCTTTTACCCCAAGCGCAACAAGCTGCTGGTGCAAGGCTCTGGCACCGATGAGTTTGTCGAATTTGTGCTGGAACCCAAAATTACTGGGCTTATGGCTTTACCTGACTGCATTGTGGAGGGGGAAGAGAAAGCCTATGTGGAGAAAGCGCGTATTCCCAAGGGGCTCGATTTGAGCCCGCACTTTGGTATTGATGAAAGTGGCAAGGGCGACTACTTTGGCCCGCTGGTCATCGCGGGCGTCTTTTGCGAGGGTGAATCCGCCAAGGCATTGGCTAAAATCGGCTGCACCGATAGCAAGGTCATCAAGAGCGAGGTGAAGATGCAAGAACTCGCCCGAAAAATTGTGGCGACAAAGGGGGTCGCTTACGAGGTGGTGTGCATTGGACCTGCGCGCTACAATGAACTTTACGCCAAGATGGGCAATCTCAACAAGCTGCTCGCTTGGGGACATGCCCGCGTGATTGCTAGCCTGCATGAAAAGGTGCCAAGCTGCCCGCGTGCGCTCAGTGACCAGTTTGCGAAAGAGTGGGTGCTTCAATCAGCTTTGAAAGCACGTAACATCCCCGTTTTGTTGGAGCAACGAACCAAGGGCGAAAGTGATATCGCGGTGGCTGCCGCCTCCATCTTAGCACGCGCACGCTTTGTGCGTTGGATGAACGATGCCACCAAGGCGGCAGGGCAAAAAATCCCGCTTGGCTGCGCCCCGCATGTGCTGAAGGCTGCCAAATCTTTTGTGGCGACCCACGGTCGCGAAAAGCTCCCCGATGTCGCCAAGCTGCACTTCAAGCTGACCGCGCAATTATAGAAACTACAATTGGGGTGGTAAGCGGAGCCCCGCTTCCGTAAAAATCTCGCGCAGCTGCTCACGTGGCTTCTCTGGCCACTGCTTGTTGGCCATGGGGCTAGCAGGGCTGGGGTGTAGGATGCTGGTGACGATAAGCTTCATATGGGGCAGTGCGTTGGCTGCAAGTTCTAGCTGTTGCTTGGCGTACCCACCGATGCCTACAAGTACCTTGGGCTTTAGCGCGGCAATGCTGCGCTGCAGGTGTTGTTGGCAGGCGGCATTGACCACAATCATCTCTGCCTTGGCGATTTTATCGGGCGTGATGTTGGCGGCACTATCCTTCATCCAAATCAGCGGGCAAAAGTTGGCGACATAGCTCTGTTGAAAGAACAAGTCGGCCGTGCCATAAAGCTCTGCCATCAGCCCCCAGAGCCGACGGCCTGAAACCTCCGACCGAGCACAGCCAAAGCCATCAATGGGTCGCTTCGGGTGAATTTTAGCAGGTTGTCCGATAAGGGCATGCAGCCCCAGCCATTCCGTCACCGCATGCGTCTCCCCAAAGGGAACTCCCGTCTGCGCCATGCCAAAGGGACCAGGGTTCATGCCGAGGTAAAGCACATCCACTTCCCCCTGAACGTAGCGGGTGATGTAGGCCTCATTACCATTCCAAGCATACTCCAGCGGGTTGTAGGTGTAGGCAACAGGCTCCCCAAAGCAGCAGCTTGCCAGCTGGGCGTTCAATTCCTTAGCAGCATCAATCAACTCTCGGGCAATAGCGTTCATGGAAGGATGATAGCATCAATTGATGCGTCAATCAACAGGTAGATTTGAGCATACTCGTCATAAGGGTACCTTGCAAAATTAGGCGTGATGAGTTTTGGAAGCGAATCGAGCGTAAATTTGCAAGGTGCCCTATAGCGGTTTTTCAGGTGGAGGCTTTCGAGTCGTTTGTTATTTTGGCTCAAGGTGCACTCAAGCTCCTTGAGTGACGCATTGCTGGTGCAGGCATGGTGCGAAGCTTCTCTGATGGTGATGCGTTCGCGGATGTAATCTTGATGCACTTGGGGTAAATCGGAATGAAGCATGATTTGCTCGTTCTTGATAAACATCTCTTCTCTAAAGGTGAGAAAGGCGCGGTAGTCGTATCCATTGGCATCGTCAAATAAATTTGGGTTTTCTTGCAGGTCGTGACCGAAAAAGTTGAGTTGGCGAAGGCTGCCCTCATAAAAGCCATGGGGGGTAATCTTTAAATCAGCGATATGTGTGCATGCTCACCGCTAATGAAATCTTTCGGCTTGAGTCGGTGGGGTGGCTTATGTATAATACCTGACTTTAGGATTCCGCATTAAAAATGGTGTTAATAATGCCATTTAAATAGCACAGCTCAAGTTACTTACGGTTGCTTTTAGGGCGCTTGTACTGAAGCTCGTGATTTAGTATCTTTGAAATATTTGTGTCTGTAAGGTAATAATCGGTCAAGGGTAATTTTGTTAATTCAGCTAACTCACTAATAAACTGATTACCAATGCTTGTATTGAT
>JAWXTZ010000211.1:0-2648 GCA_044433085.1 Akkermansia sp. | reverse complement strand
ATGTTTGAATGCTACGAGCAGCTCTTTGGCGTGCGCATTCAAGAGGTCGAAGGCGAAGTCGATGTCTGGAAGCAGGGAGTCCGCTGCTACTCGGTGAGCAACAGCGAGGGCGGCAAACTGCTCGGGTACTTCTACATGGACATCTTTCAAGATGGCAAACAGGGCAATGGCACCATGATGCGACCGCTGCGCTGCCGCGTTAAAAACAGCAGTGAGCCCGCGCTCGCCATCCTCTTTTGCAGCTTCCCCGCCGCCGTAGAGGGGCAAGCCGCCCTGCTACAATTTGCCGATGTACCAACTCTCTTCCACGAGTTTGGGCACGTCATGCACCTGATGTGTAGCGAGACTGAGCTGCATAGCAGTGGCAGCCACCTCTGCGCCATGGATTTTATCGAGATGCCCAGCCAGCTGCTCGAAAACTGGGCGTGGGAGCCCAGCATCATCAAAAAATTTGCCAAGCACTACCAGACGGGGGCCGAGATTCCTGATGAGCTGCTAGCCAAACTCATCGCCAGCCGCTACGCCAAAAGCATCATGGACCACTACCTCACCCTGCAATTGGGCATGAGTGACCTTGGAATCCACGGCAGTGAGTGGCAGCAATTTTGTGGAGAAGGCGGCACCCAGCGCGTGCAAGCCCTCTGCCCCTGCCCCTACCCGCTGAGTGACATGGGTGAAAAACCTAACATGTTCCTCAAGCAGGGGCAATTTGTCGATAATGCCTACCCTGGCATGCTCTACACCTACTCATGGGGTCGGGTGATGGCGGCCGATGTCTTCAGCCGATTCCAAAAGGAGGGGCTGCTGAACGCCAAACTGGGCAAGGAGTACAGGGAGCGCATTTTAGAGAAGGGGGCAAGCTTGCCCGCCAGCGAGCTCTACCGCGACTTCATGGGCCGCGAGCCTGATAGTGAGGCGCAGCTCTCGGAGATGAAGCAGCCGCTGTGAAGCACCATCGCTACTGCCCCGCACTTTACAAATCGCAAGAGCCCTCATGGGCGGTGCGCCTCGCCTTCCATCGGCAGGTTGGCTTTAAAATGTTCACCTGACGGCGCACGTCCTCACCCGCACAAAAGAGGCTGTAACTCGTTGGTGTCGGTAAAAAGCAATTACTCACACGTCGGCAGATGTTCACCCAGTAATGGGGGATTTTATCCAAGCGTTGGTAGAGGCGCGGTGCCTCGGCAACAAGGCTCGACCACTCCTCCCAGCATTTGCGCGACCAAGCGAGGTTCTCTCCCGTGCAAACGAAGGTCGAGCTCATCAGCGGGATGGTCTTGAAACGCAGCTTTTTCTCTAGCAGCTCGCGGTAAAGCACCATGTCGCCCACAATGCGCCAGCGCGTGTTATAGGCAATCTTATGCTTCGGGAACAGCTCCGCTCGGTAAAAGGTCGAGTTGGTGATGCAGTTGCAGTGCAGCACCGAAGACCAATACTGCGGAGTCACCGGGCGACGATGGGCAATGTAACGCAAATCTGCATCGAGAATGATGTAGGAGCCCAGCAAAATCTCTGCCCGCTTGTACCTTTCGAAATAGCGGGCGACCTGAGCCAAGGCCTCGGGCAGGTACTGCTCATCGCTGTTGAGGTGGGCGGTAAAATCGGCATCCTTGGGCATTTGCGCCCATGCGAGGTTGATGGCATCATACATGCCGGCATCCTGAGCACTCACGTAGGTGAAGCTGTAGCCCTTCAGCCCTGCGCTTTGCTGCTGCCACTGCGCGAGTCGTTCAGGCGTGCCATCTGATGAGCCGCCATCTTGCACGTGGTGGTGCACCTCTAAATCCCCAGTGGCTTGGTCGGCTACCGATTTGATGCAAGCCTGCAACCAAGACCAGCTGTTAAAGGTGGGGGTGACGATGTAAAACTTCATGAGCGAGATTAAAATAACACTTAGAGGGAGCAATCAAAGGAAGGCAGGATAGGCGGCTCCAGCAGCTGCGAGTCGCAGGTACAGACCAAGTGGTAGCAGGCCTCAAGGTAGCGCAAGCGAGCATCCCAAGTCATGCAGCGGCGCAGCCACGCCATGCGGCGGGCATGCCAAGCCCCATCGGGGCGGGGCGACTCGCAGGCTGAGCGCATCGCCTCAGCCAAGGCATCCTCAAGCTGCGCCATGCTCTGCCCCCGCACCGCCAACTTGCATGAGAACTCGTGGGGCAGCCAAAACTGCTCCTCATTATCAAAGCAGATGGAGGGAACGCCCAGTGCGACCGCCTCTAGCAGGGCCATGCAGCCCGAGTCCCGAAAATTGAAGCAGAGGAAGGCGCGAGAGGACCGCATCAAGTCCATCAGCTCATGGCGCGGCATGAAGGGCAGGATTTGCACCGCCTCGGCAGGCAGCCCCAGCGCGGCAATGTCTGCCCGAAGTCCCTCGATGGCCGCAGCAGGTACGGCCGCCATCTTAAGGGGGATGCGGCAGCCACGAGCCCAAAGCTTGGCAAGGGCTCGCAACATCACGAAGGGTCCCTTCTCGGGGCGTAAACCACCCGCATAAATCAGGTAAGGCTCGGTGGCATCTTCATGGTGGTGGGGCTTGGCAATCTCATCCTCGCGCACCGCGATGATGGGGCTTAAAAGCGTTTGGCTCAGCCCCGCCACTTGTTGCAGACGCGCTTGCGTCTGGGGGCCCGAGGCAATAAAAAGCCCCA
>JAWXTZ010000210.1:0-2693 GCA_044433085.1 Akkermansia sp. | reverse complement strand
CGTAGCGAGGCACTCTTCCACCGTCGCAAACGCGATAGCGAAAACATACGCCCCCCTTCAAAGAGCCCTTCTCTCAAGAAAGAGAAATGGGGAACTTCTTTTCAAAAGTTCCCCATTTCCTAATCACGCAAAGGTATTTTTTACGCTTTGCGGCGGCGGCGAGCCAGCAGACCGGCCAGTGCCAGCAGGCTGAGCGTCGCGGTGCTTGGCTCAGGGATGATGGTGAGCAACATGCTGCCATCGCTACCAATCGATGTCTCAATCGACAGCGCATCCTCAATCGCAGCACCTGAAGCATCTACTGTATCAATGGTGAAGCTCATGCTCGTGCCTGCATTCATGGTGAAGTCACCTTCAAGTAAGACCTCTAACTCTTTCGAACTCAGCAGGGTTTGAAGAAGCGCATATTGTTCGAAGCTCAAGTCCAGATTCACCGAGATGGCACCATCTAAGGTGACATCAAGCCCATCAAACAGGTTGATGGTGATGGTGACGGTATCGCTCGTATATGAAATGTATTGGGCGACATCGGCATACGCTAAATCCAAACTAGAATTTGTAACATAGGCCGAAGCACCCGTACCCACCGTGAGGCTTACGCCCGAACCGATGCTCACATTGTTCATGTAGAGGGACTCATTATCACCGAGGGTGATGCTGGTGTTGCTAATCGAGGTATTCTCGAAGGTCAAGCTGTAGCTCACGCTGGCGCGGGTCATCATCAGCGCCGTAGGCATAGCGAGGGAGCTCGTTGCAATCGTTCCGACGCTGATGCTTGCGCCTTGAATCGTTGCGCCACAGATGTAATCATTGGTCATCGTGCCATCGCTCTCCAGGGTGATACTTGCACCACCGGTTCCAGCTGTAATGATTGTGGTATTATTACTGCTATCCGTGAGATTGAGTGTACTACCCTCGGTGATGTTGACAATGGAGCCGCTACTGATGGTCGAGTCACTCAGGTGCCTGTTCCATCCACGTTGACGGTAGCGTTGCTGACTTCGACTGACTTCATCGCATCGCTGCTGATATCACTTGAACCCTCAGCCGCATCAGAAACTCGGCGAATAGCGGCTAAGCCACTGGCCTCATCGGTGACGGTGATGGCACCTGCGCTCAGGCTCTTGCCCTCTGCAAGGTCAATGGCGCTGCTGTCTGCAAGCGTAATGCTGGCACCGCTTTCCACCGTGGTATCAGATTCAATCACGCTCTTGCCCGTGAGATTGAGTGTGCTGTTCTCCGTAACGGTCAAGCTAGAGTCGCTGGTAATAGCGGAGTCACTCAGAGTGCCTGTTCCATCGACGCTGACGGCAGCGTTGCTGACTTCAACCGCGCTCATGACATCGGAGCTGATGTTGCTTGTTGCCTCATCATCTGAAACTCTGCTAATCGAGGCTAAGCCCGTTGCCTCAACGGTGATGGCACCTGCGCTCAGGCTGGTACCGTCGGCAAGCTCGACATCGCTGTCATCGATAGCACCATCATCAGCGATGGTAATCGTGCCGCTCACCAGCGAAACGCCCAAGGACGAGCTCACACTCGTTTCGACGACAAGGTTGGTATTGGTCTCAAGGTCACCAATGGTGAGGCTGAAGGCGCTCAGCTCACTCTCGCCAGAGATGGTCACATCGCCACCACCTGTAATCAAGACATCACCCACATCAAGGCTTTCGCCAGTGGCCGAGCCTGTGCTGATGACGGAATCTTGACCTGAATCGTTCGTCGTGGTATCAAAGATGGTCAGACCACCCTCTGCTACTTCCGGAATGTTGGCTTCACCTTGATCGGTCCAGTCGGCATAGACAGGAATGACCTCCAAGCTCAGCGAAATGTCGCCAGACTCATTGTAGGTCCATGTGTATTCGTAAACAGATGCATCAAAGTTGTTCTGGCTTGTGATGGAGGCCGTGCTCAAGCTGCTAGCCAAATCACTGGCACCCGCAACACCGGTAAAGATGGTATAGCTGCTATCCATCGCCAAGCTGTAATCGAGCACGAGGCTAAAGTCATCACCAAGGCTGACGGAGGAGGCTCCGCTCAAATCGAGGCTGGTGCCACTGTCCATCGTGATGCTGCTGTTGAGCTCAAGTGCGCCACCGGCGGCACTGCTACTCAGCGCGCTGCTATCGCTGACTTTAATAGCTGTGCCCAAGCTGCCGTCGCTGAGGCTAAGCTCGCCACCAGCTAAGAAGACATTGCCGTCCAAGGCCGTTCCTGCGACATCAAGCGTACCACCTGTGATGATGACGTCACCCGCAAGGCTGCTGCTGCCAGTCACGGTCAAGGTGCCTGATTGAACAGCTACGGTGACTGAATTGTCGCCGGTGAAGTCGGTCAAATTGGCGTCATCCTTCACAATCATGTAGAAGCCGTTCGCGCTCGCACCATTCAGGCCACCCGAGCTCAGGCTGCCATCTTCGGCAAATGTCAGGCTACCACCATCGTTCAGGGTGATGCCACCTGCAATCAGCACAGCACCTTCGTTAAGGCTGGTGTTGGCGTTAATGCTGCCTGTGCCGACGGTCAAGGTGCTATCCTCAACGATGATTTCACTAGCCGAGATGTCGGCATTGAGAAGGGCATCTGTCCCAATGGTGATGTCTTCGGTGGCGGTCAGGGCGCCATCGCCTTCAATGGTGATGGCGCCATCCCCACCAATGGTCAGGCTATCGACCGTCGTGCCATCGGCCGAG
>JAWXTZ010000209.1:0-2696 GCA_044433085.1 Akkermansia sp. | reverse complement strand
CCATGCCACTATAATAAGGCCTAGCCACAAGTTAATCAATCACTTGTAAAAGGGCTAGTTAATCCAAAAGCTGCGCTTGAGCCTCCGCAATCTTGCGGGCTAGCTCGCCTTGTAAAACCTCATCGGTCAAATCCCGAGCTGGCGTGAAAGTGGCAACTTCTCCCGACAATTCCACTTGCTGCTTGTCGCTGTATTTTGGTAAGAGTTTAGACATTTTCCACTTTATCGCATCAATTTTAATTTTGATTGCCGATATCTGCACATTTGTACAACTTGGCGACATCGCCAATGCGTCAAGCTTTTCAAGTTCGAGCTCTAACGCCTCGACCTCGCGATTTACCCGCATGTCAAGTGCCTTCTCGTACTCCTTATCAAAATCAGGGTGAGCGGCTCGCCACCTCATGAGAGTTTCCCACTTTCGTCCGCAGGTCAAAGCCGTTCCGCCATTTGCAATATGCACGCAAATTTCAGCTGCTTCTTTAATGGTGTACTGGCTGACGTTAGTCCCCTTCTTTTTTGGCGTTCTGCTCATCCTCTAAGTCTTTAATATTAATGTAATACGGACATTCTGCACATTTTTCGGGAGTCCAGTCGTCAAGCAAAATGTGGCAAGACGCCTCTTCTTCTGGTTCCTCGCCATTCGGTAATATTACAATATCTCTCTTTTCAAAGTGAGAATGTACGCATTCTTTTAATCTCTTCATTATTTCGCTAGTATGATTATTTCTTTTATCATGTCAATGATATACTGCGGTAATGTCTCGCCTTTTTTGTAAGCTGTGAAACATTCCGCGAAAAATTCGTACTCATTTTTATTCGCGTACTCTGAAATACTATGAATGTCAGGCTTTTGTTTTTTTCGTCTACGCTTCGCCTTGGCTTTAATCTTCTTGATGTTCTCATCTACGATGTTAATCAATTTATCCTTCTTCGAGTTCCAAACCCAAGCATCTTTATTCGCGCTAAAGTGTAGCACGTGCCCGAACTCATGGGTCACAAGGTCGGATAAGGCTATGCCGTCCTTGGTCGCTCCTACGTTGTGTCGAGTGTAAGGATTATCAGCGTATTCTTGAGCTGTTAATAACCAGCCCTTATCACGATATATTTGCTCTTTTGTTTTGTAGTCTCGCCAATCGCTTAGGCCATAAACTCCTTGCGTTGCCCCGTTGTGGTTAAGTTCGAGAGTAAGCCCCCCTCGCGTTCCAAGTCCCGCGTGAGCTCCGACACTATTCTTAGCAGCCTTGTAGCTGCCGATATTGCCAATAAATCCCACTTTGTATTCTTTCGTCAAACGCGCTACGGTTTCAAGGGTTTCTAGCTTTTGCGCAAGCGTAATAGATTCCCCCCACGTAAATTCACCCACAATTCCGCGTCCTTTTAGCACCGCCGCCAGACGGTCAACACGCGTCTGCACTGGTGACTTTTTAGACTTTTCGGTCTTTTTGTAATCCCACTTTTTAGGCTTAGGCTCTGGCTTAGGCTCTGGCTTAGGTGTTGGTGTTGGTGTTAGTGTTGGTGTTGGCTTAACCTTTCCGCTCAACTGCCAATTAATAGACAATTGCCCGCCAATATCATCAACTTTGATACCCTCCTCCGCGCATGAGTCAATCACCTTTTGTCGCTCTTCGGGGGACATCTTTTTGCCGCTTGCTTTACCGTGTGTCGGCTCGTAACGTTCAGAGGCAGAGCCACCAAAGCGTGAATCATGCTCTTCTAAAATCTTACCCATGCGTTCATCCCAATTTTTCAGCATGTCCTTGTAAAGTGCTTGCTGGTGGGCTGGCGCTTTGTTAATCATCACCGCGCGAACATCCATGTACGAGTTATAGCCGAACGGTGCCCACGGCACCATGAAGCCGCCTATCTCTTCCGCGTTCTGAAAGTCTGCCCAATAATCAAAATCCCACTTGAACCGAACCGCGTTTTCATGTTTTTCATGGCGGGGGCGTTTGACCTTCGCGCCACCAATGCGCACAAATTTATAACAAGGAAAATTCTTCAAATTTCGCGGCTCAAAATCCGCTTGATGACGCGCCATCGCGTGAGCTTGCGTGACATTCGTCTTAAAAATCAAGCGCAAACGCTCGCGCCCATCTAAATTCCTGATATTCTTGTGATAAGCTACCTTTGCTTCGGGCGTTGGGAAATAAGACTCAACAAGTTTGAACGGTTTTAACGCCTCCTGCGCGTCACGTATAAATTCCTCGGCACTGCCCCCGCGTTGCATTACCTCTAGCAAGACTTTTTGTAATGCTTGCGTTACTTTTACATCCTCCACCCGCGCTGTAAAAAAGTGATGCGCACGCTGTCGCCGCGCTAAATCAACGTCTAGCGCAGCGACCTTTTGGGCAAAGTTAGTTATAGGTGTTTCAGGCATGAAGCTTAAGACATTATAGCCTAATTAGCCCTGTTTTTCATCTGTCTTTTTAGGTTCTAAGCCCTTAATAAAAGGCACGTCCTTATAACGATATTCCTTCTTTTTTCCCATCTCTTTTCTTTTTTTGCGCTTGCGCCTCGTCCACTCTATGTTTTCCGCGCTTACATATTCTTGATTATACAGTGCGTCATTGTCAGCATCTCGCACGTGGATTTTATTGTGCCGCGACAAGCCCGCTGCAACTAAAATTCTAAGCAAAATCCGCGCGCGCGCGTACGCTTCCTTAGCATTGCTCGTATCAAGCCCCCATTCAAACGTT
>JAWXTZ010000208.1:0-2706 GCA_044433085.1 Akkermansia sp. | reverse complement strand
AAGCTCTACCCCCCAAGACAGGACAGGGCTACACCCTGCGCTTCCCCGATGGCTCGCACATGCCCATCACGGTGACAGATGCACCTGTTCAAGTTTTACGATTTAAGCGCAAGCCATGAGCACAAATACCCTCATCTTTGGCACTGGGCAAATCCCCGAGGGCGAAGCCTGTATCAATGCCGTCCTGTGCGCGCTGGAAGCAGGCTACCGCCACATCGACACAGCCGCCATTTACGATAACGAGCGCAGCGTAGGCGAAGCCATACGACGCAGCGGCATCCCACGTGAGGAAATCTTCATCACCTCCAAGCTTCATTACAAAAAGCGCGGACGAGCCACAGCCAAGCGAGAACTAGCCGCAAGTTTAGAACGCTTGGGGCTGGATTATCTCGACCGCTACCTCGTCCACTGGCCTGCGAATGCTTATGCTGACCCCGAACGATGGGAGAACATCAACGCCACCACATGGCGAGGGATGGAAGATAACTTCAACTTAGGGCTAGCAAAATCCATCGGGGTGAGCAATTTTTTGATTCATCACATCGAGACACTCTTTGGCACCGCCAAAATCAAACCAGCGGTCAATCAAATTGAATTTCACGCGGGCTATGCGCAGCCCGATCTTGTCGCATTTTGCAAGCTAGTCAACATCCCCATCCAAGCATGGTCACCGCTGGGTTGTGGGGAGATGCTCACCCAGCCACTCATCGCGAAAATTGCCCAGAAACACGGTAAAACAGCCGCCCAAATTTGCCTACGTTGGTGCCTGCAACACGGAATCACCCCCGTCGTTAAATCCATCACGCCGGAGCGCATCCTAAGCAATCGCCAAATTTTCGACTTTGAGCTCAACGAAAGGGACATGCAATCCATCGACCACATGCCCCTTTGCGCCTATTCAGGCATGGACCCTGACTATCTCTTATAACTCTTCGGGCTTCTTACCTGCAAGAATATCGGCAATGGAGATAGCGCGGAAGGCCATTTGACTGCGGCTACCCTCCCACAGGACACCGATGGTGTCTTCATCCACGGAAGTGATGCAGCTATAACCATAGCTGTAGCCCCCATCAATCATGGGGCCCACCTTCCAAGTCTTGCCTGCATCCAAGCTGTACTGAATAGTCATGTAACGTCTATCCTTTTTGGAGTGGGGGTTGCAGAAGAAGAGAATCGTTTGCCCTTTGTAATCATGACGATGCAACGAAGCCATGCAAACAGGCTCAATCAGCGCGCTGTTGGAGGTCTCGTGCTGCTGCCATGTTTGACCCAAATCACTTGTGGTGAAAATCGCGCGACCATTCTTATCACCCTTTTCCTTACTGTTGCGATTATCACGCATGTTGAGCATCAGGCTACCATCAGGCAGCTCCACCACAGCACATTCCGTCGTGTTGCTATGGGCAGGGTTGGATGTCACCCACGTTTCGCCCCTATCCTTACTGTAAGTGATATTGGAGAAAGGTTTACCTTCAGCATCGCGACCCTGCGTCGGCAGAACCAGCGTACCATCCTTCATGGTAATACCCGCACCCGGTGCAGGGGCAAAGAGCCACCATTCCTCGCGCTTCGTCTTTTCGGTAATATTGATGGGCTCTGACCAAGTCGCACCATCATCATCACTGTAGCTCAACAAAAATTGAGAGGTCTGCTTGGGCGAAAAGCCCGCTTGAGAGCCACGTGAATGCCACTGGTGAACCCAATTCTTGCTAGATTCAGTCAAACCTTCCGTCCATTGCCCCTTGCCATCCAGCACACCATACATCCAAAGACCAGCCACCCAAATACGACCCGTCACACGGTCAACCGTGACAGAAGCATCGCTCACACCATTAAATTTTTCAGGCAAATCACCCCATTCACCCATATCGAGCACAGTTTGCAGCGGCAACCAAGTTTGCCCACCATCAAGACTACGGCAAAGCCCAATATCAATATTGCCCTGCAAATCGACAGCACTATCAATACGATTATCCCAAACCGCCAACAAAGTCCCCTTGTTCGAACAATTCAAACCGGGGATACGGTAAGTATTCACACCATCCTGCCCCCCCTTACGAACAGCCACCTCAGGTGCAGCAAAGGATTGAGAAAGAAAGAGAGAACTTAATAAAACAGGCAAAAAATATCTATTCATACATGGAATATCCTAGCAGAAATCCCTTGAGAAATCAAGCAGAAGTCTCACGCAGTCAATATTCCGCCAATATTCCGCCAATATTCCGCCCATTACGCGTCAAAAACTCGCCACGCCTAATTTGGCTAGGCCCCCTTAAAATAGCAAGCGGCGGTCCTGCGGGTGATGCCCTGCATGTTCACATAGCGCGACCGCAGCAGCGACTGGTCGCGGTGCCCCATGTTCCATTGCAGCAGGGCCATGTCTTTGTAGTGCTTGGCGTGGTAGCTCGCGAAGGTGTGGCGCAGGACATCCTGCACCCATCGACCTGCAAAACCCGCAGTATCACGGATTTGCCGCCATTTTTGTGGCCAATCAGCGGGGCAAATGAAGGCCTCATCATTCGGCTTAAATCGCCCGCAATGCTGCGCTAGCGAAGCTGCCAAAGCTCCGCAAACATCCACCTGCCTCACGCCCCCAGTCTTACTACAAGCCGAGCGAACGGTGATACTCCGCTCTCGCAAATCCACATCAGCCCAGCGCAAACGACGCACCTCCGCAGGTCGCAGCCCCGCCCAAACCAACAGAGC
>JAWXTZ010000207.1:0-2757 GCA_044433085.1 Akkermansia sp. | reverse complement strand
GCCTACCTCAACACCCCCGAGCACGTCCAATACCTCTCCAAACCCAAGAATGCCATCAAATTTGCGAGAAGCATAGGCGAAGGCATTGTGCAACACCTCAACACCCGATAAAAACCCTCATGAACTACCCTGCCATTGCTATTGACGGCCCAGCCGCATCTGGAAAATCCACCGTTGCCAAACTCATTGCGGCCGAACTAGGCTACTGCTTCGTCAACACAGGTGCCATGTACCGCGCTGTCGCATGGTACTGCCTGCAAAACGGAATCGACACCCACGACAATGCAGCCGTCTGTGCCGCCCTGCCCACCATCCCCCTAAGCTTTGGTCGCGATGGCAATGTCTCCTGCGTCCTTTGCGATGGCAAAAAATTGACGACAGAGCTGACCGAAACAAGCACCAACGACAATGTGTCCACCGTCGCCGCCATCCCCGAGGTACGCGCCCTGCTCGTTGCCAAGCAACGCGAATACAACAGCAGCGAGCCCGTCGTCATGGAGGGGCGCGACATCGGCAGCGTCGTCTTCCCCGACAGCCCCTACAAGTATTTTGTCACCGCATCCGAAGAAGTGCGTGCCGCCCGTCGTGCAGCCGAAGGCTTGACCGACTCCATTGCCGAACGCGACCGCAAGGACAGCCAACGCGCCTGCGCCCCCCTGATGCAAGCCGAAGGCGCCATGCTTGTCGATACCTCCGACATGAACATCGAGCAAGTCGTCGCCTTCATCTGCGCCGACATCAAAACAAAGCTTGCCCAATAAATAAGCCCCCTTCACTGCTTTGCTAATTCCCAATTCCCAATTCCCAATTCCCCATTAAAAAAAATGTATCCTGCACCTGGTTATCGTATCTTCCGCGCCATGGGTCAAACAGCGGCGCAATCTCTCTTTCACATGCGCATCATTGGTCGTGAAAAGCTCATCCAAGATGGCCCATCCTTGGTTGTTGCCAATCACCAAAGCTTCCTTGATCCCCCCCTCATCGGACAACTCTTCGAGACTGGGGTCTACTTTCTTGCGCGCCACAACCTGTGGCACAACCGCATCTTGGGCTTCATGCTCAACCAGTGCGATGTGACGCCCCTCAACCAAACACGCCCCGACCCATCAAGCATGACCAAGCTCATCAAGATTGCGAAGGCGGGCGGACGCATCGGACTCTTCCCCGAAGGCGCTCGCACACCCGATGGTAAAATCCACGAAGCCATGCCTGGTATCGGACTCCTCCTCAGCCGCTTGGGCGACATCCCCATCCAACCCATCCGCATTGAAGGCGCCTACGACTGCTTACCCATCCACAGCAATCGCCTACGCCTCAAGCCCATTACCCTAGCCATTGGTGACCCCTTCACCCTTGACTACAAGTCCTTCTCAGGCAAGTCACGCCGCGACATCCAACGCGCGGTTGGGGTACAGGTCATGAGCGCCATCTCCGCCCTGAGCACCGAGTACTAAAGAGTGGGAATGGTAGAATCAGGTTGGCAAATACGCATAGCGCCGCACGTGCTTTGCATCCCCGCCCGCTAGGGCGCTAACTCTAATTCCCAATTTCACATTCCCAATTTCCCATTTAGAGCAAATGCTCCACACCCTGCGCTTGCACAATTTTCGATGTTTCCCAAGCTTGCATTGGGAAATCCCTGCGCAGGGTGCCATCTTAATTGGCGATAACGCCCAAGGCAAAACGAGTATTCTCGAAGCACTCTGTTTTGCCTTGAGCTTGCACAGCCCCCGATGCTCGCGGCTGGAAAAACTAGCGAGTCATGGCACGCACAATTTTGGAATTGCGCTCGACACCAGCGAGGAGGAAAGGCGCATCCGCTGGAAGCCCAAGAACCTGCAACTCCAAAATCAGGGCAGCATCTGCCGTGATTATGCCGACTACCTGCAAAGTGCGCCCCCAGTCGCATGGCTGGGCAACAAGGATATTGCGCTTTGCCAAACACCTGCGGAAGCTCGGAGGAACTACCTCGATTTCCTCGGTTCCCAATGGCACCCCGCTTACAGGCAAGCGCTGCAAATTTATCGTAAAAGCCTGAAGTCGCGCAATGCGCTGCTCAAAAACCCAAGGCACACGCAAGCCGCACTACAAAGTTTTTCCACCGTACTGGCGGAGCATGGCGAAATCCTCATTCAATTGAGGCGCGCCCTCATCACGCGACTGCAAAGCTACATCCGCAGCAGCCACCACCAGATTTCCAGCTCGCAGGAGGAAATCCGCATCAGCTACCAGCCCAGCTGCGACATCCCCCTGCTGCAAGCCTTTGAACAAAGCATCAAGGCAGACGAGCGCATGGGCTACACCACCGTGGGACCTCAGCGTGATGATTTTCTGCTCGAAATTGGGGGCAAATCCGCCAGTGACTACGCCTCCGAAGGTCAGCAACGAACCCTTGCCACCGCCCTGCAACTGGGGCAAGCCAATCTGCTGAGCGATGAGACAGGACGCGCCCCCATTCTGCTGATTGATGATATTTTTGGCGAGCTGGACACCAACCGACGCAGCGCGCTGCTTCAAACTTTGCCCGAAGATTCGCAAATCATCATCACCACGACCCAGCTTGATTGGCTGGGTGGCACCACCGCCCCCCTGCCCGTCTTCCACGTGAAAGATGGGCAGATGAAAGGTTCTTAGTGTGGCAACGGCTCAGTACCGCAGCTCTCCGTGCAATTCAAGCTAAAAGTCGGCATAAACTCGCTACGCTCGGCGGGCTACGCCCGCACTTTATACGACTTTTAGCTTGAGTTGCACTACGCC
>JAWXTZ010000206.1:0-2777 GCA_044433085.1 Akkermansia sp. | reverse complement strand
CTTCTTCAGAGTTGCTGGTGATGGAATCAGACATCCTTGAGTATTCGAGTGGTGATGCGGAAGAGCAGGCGTTTGAGCTCGGCATTGCGGATTTGGCGCAGCTCGCGGTAAGCGGCACGGCGGTATTCTTCGTAAAGGGCGATGGCGCGGGTGAGCGCGGGTTTATCGGACGCTTCGCCCTGCAAGGCTAGGATGATGGAGAGGCGGTCGGGTGTGCAGGCCTCGCTCTTGTTGACATCCTCGATGTCATCGCGTATTTGGTAGGCGATGCCAAAGCTCTCACTGAATTGGCTGAGCACTTGGCACAGCGCGGGCTCAGCCTTGGAGGCGAGCGCACCGAAGAGCAGCGCGACCTCGAAGGCGGGCGCGGTCTTGCCCTTGAAGATGGAAATAATTTGCTCGACGCTGTAGGACTCTTGCTGCGCGACGAGTTGCAGCTCTTCGCCCTGCCCGATGCAGAGGGCTAAGTGACCTAGGCTGGCGACTTGCAGGAGGGCGACTTTATCGATGCCATCATCCAGCAGCAGGGACTCGGCAATGAGCCTGTAGCCCTCACCCAGTAGCAGGTCTCCGCAGTTGATGGCGATGGGGACACCCGCCTTGCTGTGCAGGGCGGCTTCGCCGTCGCGTTCGGCATCGTCGTCCTCAATATCATCGTGGATGAGCGAGGCCTTGTGGAAGCACTCGACCGCGATGAGCAGCTTTTCAACGGCGGGGGAAAGGGGCTTACCTTCATTCAGGCAGCGGTAGACGGCCGCGCAGAGGAAGGGGCGAAATCGCTTGCCCTGCCCCGCGAGGTAGTCGCGTGAGGTGATGACGGGTGGCGTGCTCGCCACACCCATGATTTCGTCTAGCTTGGCGGGCTCAAAGTAGCTCTTGCCCTCCTCTTCGAGGGCGCAGCTGTCGAGCAGGAGCTTGGGCTCGCTGGGGGCGGTCATCTTGAGGTAGTCGCGCACGAGGCAGACATCGACGGTGGTGTCCACACAGCCATCCTTATCCAGCGGAATGGCGATGCCAGGCACGGCATTGTCCACCATGAGGGGGAAGGCTTTTTTCAGCGAGTTGAGGCAGCTAACGCCTATGATGCCATCGGCAGCGTTATGCTCAATCATGCTGCGCACGACGGGCGAGCCCTCGGCGACGATGGACATCATGCCGACATCCTCAGCATCATTGGTCAGCCCCGCGATGTGGCAGGAGCCACACTGCTCGCAGAAGAGGCCCAACTCATCGGTCTGAGCCTGACAGCGCGTGGAGTTTTTGAGGCATTGGGGCAGCAAAAAGAGCTTGCGCTCTGCGGGGATGGAAGCGACCGTGTCCTTCCAAAGCGCGTTGTTGAGCATGATGATGAGCCACTCGGGGCTCACCCCAAAGTCCAGCGGGTTGAGCTGCATGAGCAGGGCGTGCTCCTGCAGCTCCTCAAGGCTGAGTGGGGGCACCACGTCTGCCTGAGCGACGTATTCTTCGATGAGCCCGATGAGCTCGCGCTGTTTTCTTCTATCCATTAACCGTAGGCTCCAAAGCCGAAGAAGAAGTACTTCTTGGCGATTTTATACATCAAACTCTTTTCTGGAATGGGAGCACCCGCCTGATGGTGGCAGGGGCATGGGGACATTTTTCCCAACTCGGCATAGGCGGTGCCGCGCCCGCTCGAATCGCGTGCGCCCTCGGCCCTGAGGAATTGCTCCAACTTCTTAGGGTCCTTCAGGAGGATGCAGCCCTGAGTGTCCTTAACAACAAAGTCGCGGAAGCGTTGCATGAACTGGGATTTCTCCATGAGCTCAGTCAGCTCGCTGCCATCTCCGCTGAGATTGTCCATGCTGAACTGCATGGGTGGGCAAAACTCGATGTCGCCAAACATGTTGATGTGGTGGCTAAAGCCAGTGGCAGCGGGGCAAAGGGCTGCGCCTTCGCCATCCCAGTAGGCATCGACAAGGGCGAGTGGCGCGGTGCACCGCTTATCGACGATGAATTGGCGCAACTTGATGATTTGCTCCGCCGTCAGCGCGAGCTCTCGCGTAGGGGCGGGGCCAACAGGGCGGTAAATGTAGTACCAGAGGTAGTGAACCTTGCGTTTGACGAGCTCGTCGATGAACTCCTGCGTGACGAGGGTATCAAAGTTGTTCTGGCAGGCACTGGTCGCCACACCGGTGAGCAGCTTGTGCTCGGCACAGTGGTCGAGCGCCTTGATGGAGCGTTCGTAAACATTCTCGCGCCCGCGCCTGATATCGGAGACGACTTCGTTGCCCTCAATGCTGATGATGGGGGTAACGTTGCCTAGCTCCTTCATCTGACGCGCCACATCGCTGCTCAGCAGGGAGCCATTCGTGAAGATTTGGAAGTAGCAGTCAGGGTGCTGCGCCATGACGGCAAAGAGATCCTTATAAAGCAAGGTCTCGCCACCGAGCAGACCGAAGAAGTAGGAACCGTTCTTCTTGCACTCGGTGATAATCTTATTGAGCTTTTCTGGAGCAATTTCCACCGTGGCTTGTTGGGTGGAGACCCAGCAGCCCTTGCAGGTGAAATTGCACTTATTGGTCAGCGATATCACCATGAAGGCGGGGAAGTGCTTCCCCTGCTTCTTGCGTTTTTCAAAAGTTTTAACCGCGCGGGCTCCCTTGAAGCAGAAGTTCTTCAGGAAGATCCAGAGCAGTCTGTGGTCCACTTCTGTCCAGATTCTGTGGGCAAATTTAAGCATATGGGGGCTTCTATTTTCTCGCAGCCCAAAATCGCGAGAGGATTTTGGGGAGGATTTTTTGCATTTTTAAAGGAGTATA
>JAWXTZ010000205.1:0-2777 GCA_044433085.1 Akkermansia sp. | reverse complement strand
GGCGACCTGTTGGTCGAAGGCGGCATCGGGGTTGTTTGCGTAGAGATTGAGCTTCGTGTTGCTGGTCGTCACCTGCCCATAGGGCTTCATGCCCTGTACTTCGTTCGGGTGAACGATGATGGTTTGCGTGCAGGAGCTGAAACTGAGAGTAAGGGCGGAAGCTGCCAAGATAATCTGCTTCATGGCTGCATCATATCATGTTGTTCCTTGAAAATACAAGCAAATAAGCGATAAAAACCTTGCAACGCGTCATCAATATGCTAGATTGAGAGAGGATTATCCGCATTTTTTAGCTATGCCTTACTTTATCACTCATTATGCCGACTTTAGAGGTCGCTGCCCCCGCAAGGAGTTTTGGACCTTCATGATTGTTTCTCAGTTGCTGATGACGCTGCTGTGTATCCCTGCCATCATCTTTGTGTGGATGGATTTGTTGCGTTATGAGCCCATGCTTCAGTTTATGGTGAATCTCTTTGATTATGCTGATGATTTAGAATACATCAATGAGATGGTTCATCAGGATTTGCCGCTGCTGATGCAGTCATGGTTCGCGGAGCTGCCAGCAGCTTTTTGGGCGGCGGATAGCTTGACGCTCGCGAGCACGGCTATCTTGGCGGTGCTGGCTTTGTTCTTGATTGTGCCGACTTATGCGCTGACGGCTTGCCGCATGCGCGATGCAGGCTACAGCCCTTATTTGGCTTTGTTCCCTTGCTTGGGGCTGCTCAGTCTTGCGCTGCGCTGCTCTCCTTTGAGTGCTATCTGCTCGGTGTTGGACGGTCTTAATTTGGTGGGATTTGTCCTGATTTGTGTCTTTGCTTGCATGCCGAGTAAGGATGCTGGCCGTGGTGAGTTTTAATGGTGGCTCCTCACTTTGATAAGGCTTCGGCCTTAATCGCTCCGAGGATGGGGCTCTTAATCGGGCGGCCGTAAAAATCGTGGCGCAGCTCCAGTTGTGGCTTGAGTCCTGTTTTGCTGGGGTCTCCCTTGAGCTTTTTCACGGAGGTGCCCTGCGCCATCAACTTGCTGTTGCGTGGGATTAGGTCGCGTGGGCTCTGCCAGTTTTTGTTTTTAAGCCAGCGTGGGTCGCCGCCTATGGCCTTGCTGTCGCGGTAGCGAGCTTTGCTATCGGCTATGTCTTCGTTGTGGGGAAGCAGGTTTTCCGCCATGGGTGATTTGGGGTCGTAGAGTTGGTAGAGGTTGTTGCTGAGCACAAGCTGCATCTTGTCGAGTTCGGCTTGATTCATGTCGCGTACGATGGGGCGACCCTTCTCGTTGAGTTCTCCTGAGGTGATGCGGAAGTCCACCGCGTTGTTGACGAATTGGCCGTCCTTCTGCGCATGTTGCGACCAGCCTTTATTCAGCGGGGCTGGTATCCAAAAGATGTTGTTCATGATGAGGGTGCCCTCTGTCGAGGTGGCGACTTCAAAGATGTAGGGGTTTTGGTAGCCGTCGCTGCGTTTCTCGTCGCACACGATGGTGTTGTTGTAGATGTAGCTGTGGTAGGGACCGACGTAATTGTCGTTGGTGTGCCCATTGATGGTGAGTAAGCAACCTGCTGTGCCGAGGATTTTGCTGCCTTTCTCTAGGCTCATGTCGCGCCAAACCTCTTCTTGCTTGGGGTCCTTGGTGTTTCGCCAGCCGTCATTGAGGCTGACGTTGTAGCGGTAGGCGCAGTTTTGGTTCTTGCCGAGGATTTCGATGAATCCCCCCGCGTTGTCTTTGCTGAAGCAGTATTGGATGACGACCTTGCTGTTGCCGATGTCGATGTGCGCCCCGCAGCAGTCTGCGATGCCTTCGGCTCGCTCAAAGCGGCAGTATTCCATGAGAAAGTCGTCGCAGCTGTGCGTCCAGATGCCGCTGCCACGCCCCCATTTGCGCTTGTCATCGCTGCTGCCCGATCGGTAGGTGAGGGTGCGCGAGAGCACGCCTCCCTGAACCTTGGAGAATTGCAGGCCGGGGCCACCCACGTTCTTAATGCTGCACTCGGTGACGAGCAGCTGCTTGATGGGAGCCTTGGGGCTGCCGTTGATTTGGATGCCGGTTCGGCTGACGTCTTCGATATGGCAGTTGCGTATGGTGATTTGGCGCATGCCCGCCTCTGCCTGATTGTTGCCCCATGCGGAGCTGTTGCCGCGAATGCCAAAGCTGTAGTGCTCAAGCTCATTGGTGCTCCACTGGCGGCAGGCTCGACCGTGCTTGGGTAGGGCGGGGTCGTTGGCGTGGTAGTAGTAGAGTTTTTTGATGTTGATGTTATCAATCTCGACATCTTCGACAAGGCCGTTGTTGGCATTGAGGTAGATGCCGTAGCGGTTGACCTTATCCGCATCGCTGCTGCGTTGCATGGCGGCTCCTTCGCCTGTGATGGTGAGGTCGTGGATGCGCACGCCACTGGAGTTTTCGATGAGGATGCCCTGTGGGTAGCCCGAGCAGTCGAGAATCGCCTTTTCTTTGCCGTAGCTGCCTATGGTGATGTTTTTCTTACCGACGATTTCGATGCAGCCTTGGTGCCGCTGCCCACCCTTAAGCAGGATTTGGTCGCCATCTTGCAGGTCGAGGGAGCTCAGGCTTTTGAGCTTGGTGCTTGTCTCTTTGCTCAGTTGTGGGTCGATGATGATGCTTCGCTTGGCTTTGTTGCTGCGGCTGTGCAGCACCTCCTTGTTGGCCTGTTTGAAGGAGTCGCGGTAGCCTTGTTCATCGGCCATGAGTGGTAGGCAAAGGAGGCTCAGGAGGGTAATGAGAAGAGAGGGTAGCGTTTTCACAGATTCCACTATAGCGCA
>JAWXTZ010000204.1:0-2779 GCA_044433085.1 Akkermansia sp. | reverse complement strand
GCCATCCCCACGGGGGATGACTACAGCGAGGAAAACATGAAGCAAACCGTCGTTCCCTTCCGCAATGGCATCTTCCTTGCCATCGCAGCGGGCATTGCAGAGAGCAAAGGCGCGCAAGCACTCGTCATTGCAGCCCATGCAGGCGACCACGACATCTACCCCGACTGTCGAGAGGAGTTCATGCAATCCATGAGCCAAGCCATCCGCAGCGGCACTTACGCCCAATTGGAAATCCTGCGCCCCTTCATCGCCATGAGCAAGGACGAAATCCTGCAAGAAGCGAGCAAGCTCGGTGTCAATCTTGCCCACACCTACTCCTGCTACTGCGGGGGGGAAGAGCACTGCGGGCAATGCTCCACCTGCAAAGAGCGCAAACAAGCCTTTATCAACAACAAAATTACTGACCCAACGAACTACCTCTCCTAATCCCATGCGCAGCGTTTACATCAAAACCTATGGTTGTCAAATGAACGAACGCGACTCGGAGCAGGTCGCAACCATGTTCGTCAATGCGGGTTACATCCTTGCAGACAGTGAAAAGGATGCCGACGTCATCCTGATGAACACCTGCTCGGTTCGCGAAAAGGCCGAGCTGAAAGCCCTTGGCAAAATGGGCATCCTCTGCGCCCGCCCCAAGGCCAAGCCCCATGTCGTCTACGGATTCATGGGCTGCATGTGCCAGAGTAAGGGCGCGCAAATCTTTAAGGAAGTCCCCCGCGTCGATGTCGTTGCTGGTACCCAACAGTACCAAAATGTCTTTGCCCACTGCGACCGCATCCTCAACAAGCGACTTGAGCCCAGCAATCCCCAACGCGATGAACGCCCCCGCAAAGGTGCGCACATCTTAGCCGTGGGGGAGGTAGCCAACTCGCAAAACAGCATCTGCGACCACTTGCAAGGCAAGAAGAGCAGCACGGACTTCGTCTCCATCATGCAGGGCTGCAGCATGCACTGCTCCTACTGCATCGTCCCCAGCACACGTGGGGAAGAGCGCAGCCGCCCCGAAGCCGACATCATTGAGGAAGTCAAGATGATTGTCAGCCGTGGCGTCAAGGAAGTCACCTTGCTCGGGCAAATCGTCAACCGCTACGGTCGCGAACAAAAACCCGTTGACGGCAAGGGGGCCTTTGTGCGCCTGCTCGAAAAACTGCATGAAATTGAGGGGCTGGAGCGCATCCGCTTCACCTCCCCCCACCCCAGCGGATTTGGCCCCGACCTCGTTGCGGCCTATGGCTACCTGCCCAAGTTGTGCAGCCACATCCACTTCCCCATGCAGAGCGGCAGCGACCGCATTTTGCAACTCATGAAGCGCCCCTACCGCAACGAGAAGTACCTGCAACTGCTCGAATCCCTGCGTGCAGCGCGCCCCGACCTCTCCATCACTACCGACATCATCGTTGGGTTCCCGACCGAGACCGAGGAGGACTTTTTGCAAACCATGGCGGCGGTGGAGCGCATTCAATTTGATAATGCCTTCGTCTTCCAATATTCACGACGCAAGAACACCCCCGCCGCCGAGATGGAGGGGCAACTCTGCCTGCGCGTGAAGGAAGAGCGCAATCAACGCCTGCTCGAAGTGGTTAACCGCATCGCCATCGCCCGCAATCAGGCACTCGTTGGCACTGTTCAAGAGGTGCTCATCGAAGGCCCCAGCAAGAACAACAAGGACAGACTGCAAGGGCATAGCTCGCAAAACAAACCCATCATTATTGATGCAGACAGCTCCACCATCGGGCAAATCTGCAAGGTGCGCATTACGGAGAGCACAGGCTTCACCCTCTACGGAGAAATCATCGCCTAGTCATGAATGCGCTTGCTCCCCTGCCCGTCCTCATCGCCTGCTGCGCTGTCGCACAGGCAGCGATTCAAACGGAATTCCCATGGAGCAAGGACATCCCTGCGGACATCGCCCGCCAGTTTGTTGAACCCACCCAGTTCATCGACGAAAAGCCCTGCGATTGGCGCGCGCAGGTACAAGCCATCTTCCTACCCCTCATCAAGGATTGCACAACAGCCGAGCAAGCCGTGCAAGCCATCGCCCCGAACATGGGCAAGCTGACAGGCGTGTACTACTCGGTCGAGCGCAGCTCCGCCTGCCTGAACCCCGAGCAGAGCTTGAGGGAAAAGAAGGCCTCCTGCACAGGGCTGAGCATCCTCTTTGCCGCAGCCATGCGATCCGTGGGCATCCCTGCCCGCCTTGTCGGTGTGCTGAGCTGGAACCACACCCCCGGTAACCACACGTGGACAGAACTTTGGTTCGATGGCGCATGGCACATGATTGAGTTCGACCAAAGCGAATACAACACCCCTTGGGTGATGGATGCTATCAGCATGCTCGACACCACCCAATGGTCGCAGCGCGTCATGGCGCTTTGCCCCGAGGCCCCTGCGGCAAGCATGAACTTCTTCCCCCTGCCTTGGAACATCGCCAATCACGATGTGCGCGCAGAGGACGTCTCCGCCCGCTACATGCAACTTGCGCGTGACTGGTACGCTACCCAAGACAGACCCGCTAACAAGCAGGAGCTAATGATTGATTTACTGCCCCGACAGGACAAAGAGCGCAAGGTACAGCTCTGTGATGCCAGTGGCACCGTGCTTGATGAAGGCAGCCTACCCAAGCCCAGCGATGACATGCGCCAAATGCTCAAGCTCTACCTCCCCAAGACAGGACAGGGCTACACCCTGCGCTTCCCCGATGGCTCGCACATGCCCATCACGGTGACAGATGCACCTGTTCAAGTTTTACGATTTAAGCGCAAGCCATGAGCACAAATAC
>JAWXTZ010000203.1:0-2821 GCA_044433085.1 Akkermansia sp. | reverse complement strand
CAGCCTGACGGTTCAAGATGGCTCCTGCATCGTCATCACCCAGCTCATGGGCGACAGCGACTCCCTGCTCTCTGGCAACATCAGCTTGGCAGGTGGCAGTGCCAGCAGCATCTACACCGGTACTTACAGCGATGCCAACATCAGCGTGAGCTCGGGCATCGCCTTCCTGCAAGCGGGCAGTGGCCTGACGGTCTCGGGCAGCGGGGGTCTCATCGCCCTGACAGGCGCGAGCAAGGGCAGCATCACCGCCATTGCGACAACTGGCACCTCCGTCAATCTGGGCGACATCGCCAAGGGTGAATCCCTCACCTTGGAGAACGCCTCTAGCATGATTGGTGGTAGCCTCAGCTTCAATGTAGATGCCGACGCCCTCATGGGTGGCAGCACCGCCGCCATCATCAAGGGTTCGCTCAGCCTGACAGGCACCAGCATCCTCATCGGTGAGAGTGCCAGCAGCTCGGGCAGCCTCGACATCAACGGCTTCGACGGCACCATCCTCACGCTGGTGGACTCCGCCTACGCCGCTGGCGTGGACGGTGCAAGCGTCAGCTTTGCGGGAGGCTTGCTCGGCAAGTACTTCACCGATGCCGCCATCGTCAACGGAGTCATCGTCGGCAACATCAACATGAACAGCTACAATGATGCCGCGCTGAGCGCAAACGGTCTGGCCGGTCTCAACCTCATGAGCAAGGCTCTCATCGCCCTCAACCCACAGGCTGAGGCATCGGCTGAGGCCATCACGACCTTCGCCGCCAGCACAAGCAGCACCAGCTCCGCCAGCAACAACCCCGACTTAGCCAGCGTGCTCGACAGCCTCGACAGCTACAAGGACGCGGGAGCCTACGCCGCCGCTGATGCCTTGGGTGCCGCCGTTGCCGGTGTGGGCAGCACCGCCTTGGGCGCCGCCCTGCAAGGGGATGTGCAACGCCAGCTGAGCAGCATCCGCAACCGCAGCCAAATGATGGGGGCAGACCCCAGCGTGGTCAACGAGTACCTGCCCCACAGCAACATGTGGATGAGTGCGGAAGCCGGTAGCTCCAAGCTCACGGCCGATGGCTCCCAAGCCGGCTACAGCCTCAACAGCACAGGCGGCTCCATCGGTATGGACTTCGACTTCAGCGACCACTTCAGCATGGGTGTTGCCTTCAGCGCCCTGAGCGGTGAGCTGAGCGTCGAGAGCCTCGACTCCGCCAATGGAGACCTCAACACCATGTACGGTTCGGTCTATGCCCGCGTGCACCACAAGCGTTGGTCCCACAGCTTTGTCGCGACCTTCGGTTCGGTAGATGCCAGCCTTGAGCGCAGCATCAGCACCAAGGATGGCAGCATCCGCCCCATGGGAGATACCGATGGCAGCGCACTGGGCCTCATGTACGAAGTAGGCTACACCTACGCCCTGAATGAAGACGCAAGCACCTGCATGCAACCCATCTTCAACATCAGCTACAGCAAGGCCAGCATCAGCGGCTACAGCGAGCGCAACAGCGACATCGCCCTGACCATTGGCGACCAAGAGCTCAGCACACTCAGCATCGCCGCCGGTGCGCTCGTCGAGACTGTGATTGGAGAAAACCTCTACAACCGCGCCAGCATCCTCTCGGCACGCGCCATGCTCAAGTTTGATGCAGGCGATCGCGCCTCAGAGGCCGATGTGACGCTCACCAGCAACAGCGGACTGACAGAAAGCATCAAGGGAGCCGAATACGGAGCCCTCGGCATCGAGCTCGGACTCGGTCTCACCATCCCCGTGACCGAGGATGTCGGCGCCATCTTCGCCGATGTCTCCTGCGAATTCCGCAGCGGACGCAGCAGCGTCAACGCTTCTGTGGGTTATCGCTTCGGTTTCTAAACGCCGACCTACTCCCACAGAAGCAGTGAGGAGTCAGGAGTGAGGAGTTGAGCAAAGCCAAGACCACACGAAAAACTCAAGCACCGATGCAGCACTTGCATCGGTGCTTCTTCGTCTAGCCATCGAACAGGCTTTGCTTGCCTATGCGTAAGCACACAAACTCTCAATTACTAATTAAAAAAAACACCTTCCCCATTAATCAATGCGCGAATCAAGCATGGCTTGGTACCAGTCGAAGAAGGGTGCTATCGTTGAGCTGGGGCTTCCCTGCTTCATCTCGGGCGACCATGGGAGCAGGGCGAGTTGGCACTCGTAGAAGCTGCCTGTGACGGAGAGGCGCAGACGACGGTTCGCCTCGGCGAGACCTTCGTCGGTGCCCTCGGCATAGGGGAAGTCGGCTGCGACCTCCTCATAGCATTTGTTGGCGAGGGCGACGAGCTCAGCGACTGGGGGAATAATAGGGGACTGCCCCTCCAGCTGGGCAATGAGGGTCAGCAGATAGGGGTATTCGGCCGCATCCTGAGTCTCATTGAACTCCTTAAGCAATTCCAAGCAACCAGCCTTGTCACCCATTTTGGCGCTCACGAAGGCCTTGCACAAGGCGCTCTCGGGGAATTGTTGATTCGATGTCACGGACTTGAGCAGACGCTGCGCCTCGTCAAAGTGTTTTTCTTCTACGGCCTGAATTGCGCGGTCGAGGCATTTGGTCTTGTGGTTTTGCAAGAGGGCGAAGGCGACAGCCACAGCCAAGGCAGTCGCAACGCCGCCACAGATGAGGGCGCCACTCGGGCTAGAAGTCGTTTCAGCAATCAATGACAACATCACATCATCATAGCAACAAATTTTACCTTGTCAAGCTTGCCTTTAGGGGACCTCTCGCAATTAGGTCTAGCGAGTTTGGGAAGAAAAACGAGGGAGAAATTGCGGTGAGAGGGGCGCGAATAGTACCTATTCGCGACACGAACGCTGCAA
>JAWXTZ010000202.1:0-2838 GCA_044433085.1 Akkermansia sp. | reverse complement strand
ACGGCACAATGGCTTGCCAGCGACCTCAAGCATTGCTGGCATCCCTTTAATCCTCAGTCCATCTGGGGTAAGGAATCGGAAATTCTCTTCATTCAATCGGGGCAGGGGGTCTGGCTCACTTACAGCTTGGGGCGCAGCTACATCGACGGTAACAGCTCGATTTGGGTGAACATCCACGGTCACAGCCACCCCAAGATTGTAGCGGCCATTCAGCAGCAAGCGGCAACGATTTGCCACAGTAGCTACTTGGGCTTTGCGCATGGTCTCGCCAGTGAGCTGGCGGAGAGGCTCTGCAAGTTCTTCCCCGAAAACACGCTCACGCGCGTCTTCTTCTCGTACGATGGTTCAACCGCGCTTGAGACCGCGCTGAAGATGGCCTTCCAAAGCCACGTGCAGACAGCGGGCAGCGAGCAGCGCAAAAAATTCATCGCTTTTAGCAACTGCTACCATGGCGACACCATGGGGGCGGCTAGCTTGGGTGGCGTCGGTACCTTCTTTGAAAAATTTAAGGGCTTTGGTATGGAGGTCAAGCACGTCGGCGGCATGGAGGAGCTCTACGCCCTGTCCGATGCCGACTGTGCCGAGACGGCCGCCATCGTCATTGAGCCCATCATCCAAGGCGTGAACCGCATGACGCCTTGGCCAAAGGGCATGCTGCGCCAGCTGCGCGAGTGGTGCACGGCCACGGGCATTTACCTGATTTGTGATGAGGTCATGACAGGCTTTGGTCGCACGGGTAAACTCTTCGCGAGCATGCATGAGGATGTCATCCCAGATTTTCTCTGCTGCGCCAAGGGTCTGACGAGTGGCTACAGCCCGCTGGCAGCCTGCTTGACGACGGAGGCGGTTTACGAGAGCTTCCTCGGTGAGTACATGGAGAACAAGAGCTTTTATTATGGCCACAGCTTCACCGCCCACCCGCTGGGTTGCGCCGCCGCCATGGCGAGCTTGGATGTCTTTGAAGAGGAGCAAGTGCTTGAGAAGCTGCCCGCCAAGATTGAGCTCATGAAGCAGCTGGGTGAGGCGCTAGTCGCCAAGAACCCCTGTGTTGTTGCTATGCGCCAAGTGGGCATGGTGATGGGCTTTGACATCGCCCGCCCCGATGGCAGACCCTACACGCAAAATGAGCGTGCGGGTGAGCGCGCCTGTGTCGCCATGCGAGCTTATCAGCTGCTGACGCGCCCCGTGACGCACGACACTATTGTGCTCATGCCCCCACTCTGCATCAGCGAGGATGAGATTCGCCAAGCCTTTGATGCCATGCACCGTGGTATTTGCGATGCGCTGTAGTCGCTTTGCTCCAGTGAGGAGTGATGAGTGAGGAGTCTGGAGTTATCAAGTTTGCGCCCTAATGGGCGGGGATGCTAAGCAAATGCCGTGGTGTGGGCTTTGCTCCTCTGCCCGTAAGGGTACTAATTATAAGACTCCTCACTCCTCACTCCTAACTTTAAAAATGCCTCGCCTCCACCGAAACCAGCCGTGAAGATTCACTCCTGTCAGCAATTATGCTTGATTTTTGAGCTGATATAGGGCATAACTAGCTTATATGAGAACTCTATTGTTCACGACCTTGATGACGACCCTCGCTTTGACTTTGTCTAGCTGCACAAATGGCTGCGGCTGCGGCGCAACCAATAATGACTACCTGCGTGACGTGCCTGTCACCAAGAGCCAAAGTCTTTAATTGACCCTTTATGTCTTTTGAAATTCGCGAAAAACCCGAGATGGTCGAACGCGCCCTCTTGGTCGCTATCGGCTTGCCTGGTGAGTCCCGCTATGACCGTGAGGCTCTGCTCAAGGAGTTGGAGGATTTGGTCAGCAATCTCGGCATCGGGATTGTCGGCACGCGCTTGGAGTTCACGCGTGAGCTGCACGCAAAGTTTCTCTGCGGTGTCGGTAAGGCTGAGGAGATTCATCAGCTCGCCATCGAGCTCGATGCCGACTGCGTGATTTTTGATAACATGCTCGCCCCTTCGCAACAGCGCGAGTGGGAACGCCTGTGCAATATCACCGTCGTTGACCGTGAGGAAATCATTCTCGATATTTTCGCTAAGCGCGCCCGCACTAAGGAGGCGACCATGCAGGTTGACCTCGCACGCATGCAGTACGCGCTGCCCCGCATGGCGGGCATGTGGTCTCACCTTGACCGCCAGCGCGGTGGTTCAGGCGGTGGCAAGGGCGGTGGCTCGGCCTCCCGAGGTGAGGGTGAAAAGCAAATTGAAACCGACCGCCGCATGGCGCGTGACCGTATCGACATCATCCGACGCGACTTGGAGCTGGTTCGCAAGCAACGCAGCACCCAGCGCAAGGAGCGCAACCGCCAAGGCATCCCCACGGCGGCCATCGTCGGTTACACCAATGCGGGTAAGTCATCCCTGCTCAACCTGCTGACGGGTGCTGCCGTGCTCGCTAAGAATATTTTGTTTGCCACGCTTGAGACCACCAGCCGCAAGATTGAACTGCCCGATGGGCAATCCCTCGTGCTGACCGATACGGTGGGCTTCATCCGCAACCTGCCTCACCGATTGATTGAGGCCTTCAAATCTACGCTGGAAGAAGCAGTGCTTGCCGACTTCCTCATTCAGGTGGTCGATGCGAGCGACCGCGACGCACTTGAGCACTACAAGACAACCTGCGAAGTGCTAGGCGAACTCGGCGCGGGCGACAAAGCCATGGTGGTTGTCTGGAACAAGTGTGACCTCATCCCCGAGGACGAGCGCGCGGCCAAGCTCGCCGAGCTGCAAGCTGCCATCGAATACCCAAGCTTGACCATGAGCGTCAAGGACGAGCAGGGAGGACCCGATTTGTTGAAGGAATGTGTTGACATGCTCTCGCACC
>JAWXTZ010000201.1:0-2842 GCA_044433085.1 Akkermansia sp. | reverse complement strand
CCCAAGGCTTGGGGGGAGAGCTCTAGCACCGAGCCCAGCAAGAAGCGAGCGGAGCAGAGCATGAGGATGGTGGAGCAAGTACCGGCGAGCGCGCCCAGCATGGCGGCTTGGTTGCAGTTGTAGATAGATTCCTCAAACTTGCGGGCTCCGAAGCAGCGGCTGACCAAGGCGGTGGCACCGGTAGCGACGCCGGCCTGCATCAAAAAGCCCAACCACATGATGGTTCCCGCAACCCCTAGGCCAGAGATGACGTGGGGAGTCTCCTCGGCAGGCAAATCCATATGCCCCGCAAGGAAAAGCGCGACAGCCGCGCAGAGGAAGCTCAGCAGTTGCTCCAAGAAAGGCCACGTGGAAATCGAGACAATTTGGCGCAGCAAACTCATTTGCGACAACTTACCACTTAAGCGCCCCTTGGCCATCGCCATGCGCAGTTTTCCATCTCGTCCGTCGCCTAAACTCATATCTGCCCCCTATCTAAGCACAAAAAAGCCCAAATGAACAGGCTGAAGTCACTCAGCATGAAAAAAATGGCAAACTTTCACAGCTATGAAACGCTCACCACTTGCAAGCAAGGGCATAAGATGCTAAAATACCCCTCGATATGACCCGAGCTCTGACCACTACCCTACTCTTCGCGACCCTGCTTGGCCTTGCTAGCTGCTGCCCGCCGCCACCCAGCTACGACTGCAGCTGCACCATCGTGACGAAGCGAGACCAGCTCTACTCGGAGCTCATCGACCTGCTGCCTGCTGAGCAACGCGAGCTGCCCGAGGCGCAGGAGGAGGCCAAATGGCTTGCGGATACCAGTCAACTCGCCTCGGCCGCCATCTCGCGCATCAATGGCTCCTGCTTCCCGAACTGGTCGGGCAACATCCTCATCAACATGAATTTTCAGGATAGAGGGCTGTGCTGGCACTACCAGCATGACATGCACCGCGAGCTGCGCCGCCGCAAGCTCCAGTACTTCAAACTCGGGGTCTGCGTGCGCGATAAGGGAAAAATCCGCGAGCACAACTGCAACTACATCACCGCCCTCGATGGCGCGTGGCCCAATGTCATCGTCCTCGATGCTTGGATTGGCAATGGCCGCCTCGACATCTCGCAGGGCTGGAGGCTCTCTCAACGACGCTGGAAGGATTCCCCCGACACACTCTTCTACCTCAATGCCGTCTACCTCGAAGAGCATGAATTCGAGATTGAGTCCTGGTCTCAGGTCAAGGGTCCCGATGGCAAGTACGTCAACTTTTGGGCTAACGAAGCCCGCCGCTCCGAACAATACCACCGCATGTATGAAAATATCATGAGGGGCAAGCAAGAGCACCCCGATAAGCTGACGACTTATGATAGGTGATTTTGGGTGGCGGGGGAGCCATTACCAATTCCCCATTTAAAGAAGTTCCCCATTCCCCATTGGAGCACAGCGACTCAGTTCCCCATTCCCAATTTTTAAAGGGCCTTCGCCCTTTAAAATTCGTATCCTCTGCCAACGCAGATGGAGGAGAGCTTTTTGCTGCAATTGAGAATCAGCGTGCACTTCTCCTTCGTGGGAGCAGCACCTGCCGGGAGGTTCATGATGTCGATGAGCTCGGCAAGCAGAACCTGCATCTCGTTAACACGCAGTTTTTCAGCTGTCTTGGGGTTGAGGTAACCCAGCATCTCACCAAAGTAGCTGGGAGCCTCGGCATAAAAGATGGCCATCGCCTTATCAGCATCAAAATTAGCTTCGAGGGCAGCGGCGGCAGCCGTGAGCGCACGCACCCAACCACCCAGGGCGATGAGGTGGGCTTGGTCGGGGTCTTTGAGGGCGATAAGCTCGGCATTCACATCATTTTGCGTGGCGGCAAGAGTTGTTTTAAATTGCTCTAAGAGCCCCTTTTCCGCCTGTTCTAAGAGGCTGGCAGAGTGCACATTCATGCGCTCGCCCACGCCCATGGCCTTACCGTAGCGGCTGAGGTCGAGTGCGATAGGCTTAATGTCATTCATGCGACCACTGCGCACCGCGATGAAACCATCGGCGAGCAAAAAGCCCATTTCGAGCGCAAGGGCACCAGAGTCGGTAGGCAGCAGCTCGGGGCGCTTGCGCAGCACGTAATCATCGGGGATGCTGGGCAGCCCTTCCAGTTGGTCAAAAATCTTGCTGATGGCAGGGGCAGTGTAGACATTCACCCCCAACTCTTGGTTGATGTGGTTATCATCCAACTTCGAGTCATCTCGGAACATGGCTGGCACCTCGCCGTGCTCGCGTTGTTCCTCTGCGCTAGGCCCCACAAAATCCGCAACGGACTCATCGCTGATAGTGTATTCACTTTCGAGTTCATTGCTGCTGCTTGCCGCAGCGTTCTCAGCCTGAGCAGAGCCGCAGAATAAAAGGAGGCTCGCACAGGGAAGAAAAAGCTTTGAGATGTTGACGTTCATGGTCGCGTAGTGTTTAGAAGTTTATAATTGAGATGATAAATATGGCTTGACCCTAACCATATTTTACATTACTATAACAGCGCGTCAAGTTAATCATACTAACTGACGCGAAAAATCACTCACTCTCAATCATCTTTTCGCTCTCGAAAGTCGATAAAAGCAATCTCCGACAAACACGCTTAACGGCTCTCTACCAGCAACAAACACCCCAACTCATACATGGAAAACTACGACGCATACGCCTGGTTCAACTTCTTTTGGCTCGCCATCTATTTCCTCGTGCTCATCTGCATGTCTTCCTACGGTTTCCATCGCCTGATGATGGTTTACCTCTACATCAAGCACCGCAAAGATGTTCCCCAGCCCCTAAAACAATGGGATGAGCTGCCCTTCGTGACCATACAGCTGCCCATGTTCAACGAAAAAT
>JAWXTZ010000200.1:0-2849 GCA_044433085.1 Akkermansia sp. | reverse complement strand
TTTTTTTTGCAGGCCTGACGATTGCCGGCGCTCAGGATGATACCCTGCTAACGAACACCCCCGCACCCACGGTGGTCGCCCCAACGGGGGTTGATCCCTGGGAGCAGCTGCGACAGGCCGCGCAGCAGGGGGACACGAGCAGCATCCTCACCACTTTAGAGAAAAATCCCAATTTCGACCTCGAAGATGCTAACAAGGAGGGTGAGACCGCCCTCATTCTCGCCTGTAAGAATGGGCATTGGGATACTGCTAAGCTGCTTATTGAAAAGGGGGCAAGCATCAACGCCTGCACCAAGATTGGTTGGACTCCCTTTCTCTATTGCGCTCTCGCTCAGCAGGAGGAGCTCGTCATCGACTTAATGAACAAGGGCGCGGAGATTGAAGGTCGCTCCAATTTGTGTAGCAGTAAGGATTGCCCTGATATTCAGACTGTCCCCATCGCCTTGTTGCAAGGCAATATCAGCAACACGCCCCTGATGTGGTGCGCCATGCCGGGTAAGGAGAGGATGTTGGCTCTCTTGCTCGAACGTGGGGCTGATGTAGCTGCTGAGGGCCCCGACGGTATGACTCCCCTCGCCCTCGCGCACGCCTGCAATCACGCTCAGATGGTCGAGGTGCTCATCGACCACGGTGCTAGCATCAGCATGGCCAGCGGCACCCCACTTAAGTGCCTCATCTCGCTGAGAGATGCGATAGGCTCGGGTCACACCCTGAGCGATTTTGTGACGCTCATCTGCATCCTCAGCATCATTGCCGTCTGTCTCTTCCTGACCTTGGTCTACTACATGATTCACAGCTTCCACCAAAAGTGGGATGAATAAACACATCGCCAAGAAGCACGCTCCTCTTTAAAATCGCTCAACTCTAACTCTCTCAATCACCCCCCCAAAAAAAACTCTATCACTTTGCTATAACTTCACTTTGCTTTACAAGTCATGTGCCATTCTACCTTTCAGCACCTTCATTTCGATGAAGACATCCGTCAGCTCTACTCGCAACTTTTTGCCGCAGCTTTTGACGGAAGGCACAAAGAGTATTTAGAATTAATGGCGCAGGGGCTTTCACTGAGCACTCAGGATGAGGAGGGTGACACCCTGCTGCACTGTGCCGCACGCAATGGGCACATCGACATTGTGCGCCACCTCCTCTCCTTGGGGCTCGACGTCAACCAAGGCAATCAGTTTGGGGCTACACCCCTCTTCCTCGCCTGCTTGCATGGTCACACCGAGATTGTCGAACTCCTCCTCGATGCCGGAGCCGACATGGCCGCCATGGCCGACACGCTCAACAGCCCCCTGCATGCCGCCTGTGGCATGGGTAAAATTGACGTTATCGACTTGCTACTCAAGCGCGGAGCCGATATACATATCAGGGATAAAGATGGCTTCACCCCGCTCATCCTCGCCAGCAACCAAATGACCGACACCAGCGAGATTTGCCGCCTACTCATCGAGCATGGGACCGATATTCACGCGGTGGACAACTACGGCTTTAACGCGCTCATGTATGCCTGCATTCGCAAGCAGACGGGCACCGCAGGCTACCTTAATCAGTACAACATCACGCTCATACTCCCGAATGGGGATGTGAATCTCGCCCTGCGCTTCGCGGTTAAGGGCGGCTTGATGAACCGGGTTCAAGAGTACATGGCGCAGGGCGCGTGCATCGACCACTGCTGCGGCTTTGGTAACAGCCCGCTCATGCTCGCCAGCCAAGGTGGGCACCTCGATATCGTCCGATACCTCCTGTCCCTCGGGGCTGAGATTAACCTTCAAAATAAAAATGGCAACACGGCACTCATCAAGGCATGCCGCAATGGTCACAGCGCGGTCGCGATGAAGCTTATCGAAGCTGGTGCCAACATCTTTTTACAAGACAAGCACAAGCAGCGAGGCATCACGCTTGCGGCTTGGATGGGCTTGATAGATGTTGTCAAGACGCTCATCTTCAAAGGGGCTCGTATCAATCATGCAGACGACTACGGCTTCACGCCCCTGCTTTCGGCCTGCCAGAATGGGCATGCCGACATCGCACAATTCCTCATTGAGCAAGGTGCCGATGTCTCGGTTCAGGACAAGGATGGCGACACCGCCCTCCGATACGCCCTCAACAGCAAGATGCCCGAAATCGCAGCCTTGATTCAAGAAAAAATCACCCCAAACACAACAACATAAATACATGAAAAACACATTAATCCTACTCGCTTTAGGTCTCTGCTCACTCAGCCTCGCTCAAGACGCCCCCGCGCCACAAGCGCCACAAGCGCCACAAGCGCCAGCTGCGCCACAAAATCAAGCCGCCCCTCAAGCACAAGGGCTTGACGCCAAGACCATGCAAGAGCGAGCCATCGCCAAGTTTGACAAAGATGGCGACGGTCAACTCAATGCAGAAGAACAAGCAGCCGCTAAGGCCTTTCATCAAGAGATGATGCAAAAACGCCAAGGGCAGGGGCAAGGTCAGGGTCAAGGTCAAGGTCAAGCACAACGCCCAACGCGCCTTCCTGCGCAGCAGACAAGCGCTCAGGGTCAAAAGCCTACCCGCGTGTCAGCCCAACAGCCTGCCGCTGCCCAAGCTCAAAAGCCAATGCCTGATCGACAGGGCGAAAAAATGATTGCCATGGTCATCAAGCAAGCCATCAGCAAGTTTGATAAGGATGGCGACCAAAAGCTCAGCGAAGAAGAACTCACCGCAGCCGCAGCCATGATTCACCAAGAAATCGTTCAACGCCTCGATAAGGATGGCGACGGCAAGCTCAGCCCAGAAGAACGCGAAGCTGGCAAGGCTATGCTCATCTCTGTGATTCAACAAGGTGGACCTCAAGGTCCCACCGCCAAGCAAGGTGCACCTCA
>JAWXTZ010000199.1:297-2860 GCA_044433085.1 Akkermansia sp. | reverse complement strand
CACATCCATGTTTTTGAGCAGCTTAATAGCCGAGATGACCACGACTTGCTTGCCCTCCAGCTGCGCGTAGGTGCTCAGGTATTGCTCCATCTCTGCCAGTTTTTCAACGGTAATGCCGCCCTTCTTAATTTGAAGCAGAGCCTGCAAGCCCGCCTCATTCATCCCTTTGTTATTGAAGGCGGTGATGTAATGGGGCGGAATGACGAGGCATTTGCCACGACTCAATCGGATGATGGGGTTCTCTTCTCTCAAAATCTTGACTTGGCAAGTAAGGGTGTTCTGATAAATGCTGATGCTGCGTAAGCCCTCAGGAATGCCCGCTTCGGCGGTGCAAAAGAGCGTAGCTCCGCCATTGACCAGCAGGGGGTAGATTTGGGCTGTTCGGTTAAAGTCGTAGCTGAAGAGAGGCAGGGAGCGCAGCTCGCTGTCTTGAGCATAGCCGACGGAGCGCAGCACGTAGGAGTCCACCCCCATCAGTTCGTCAATCTGCTGCGCACTGGGGAAGGTGATGCCATCTGCCTGACCCATCATCATGCTAACCGAGTCAGCACCTTGCTTTTGGATTTGCTCGCGCACCAGCTTGGTCGAGATGACGTAGCTGCCCAAGAAGAAGAGCGCGCAGAGCGAGAGAAAGAAGACCACGAGAATACGAGCCGTGGGGCTCGCAGGGTTCGAGAACCAGCGGTGCAGGGTATCTTTAGCGAGATACAAGATTGTCAAAATCAATGATTTCATGGCCGAGGTCGAAGAGTCGGTTATCGTGGGTGCTGATGAGCCAAATTTTGTCCTTGGCTTCTTTAATGATGCGCTCGCGGATGATGGCGGTGTTACCGGCATCTAAACCTGAGGTGGGCTCATCGAGGATGATGACGGGGGAATCCTTCATCAGGGTACGTGCGAGGGCGGCACGCTGAGCTTGCCCGCCCGACAGGCGGTTGGCGCGGCGGCGGCGCAGCTCGGCAAGCCCGAGGTCCTTGAGCAGAGCCTCCGCGCGGGGCTTCCACTCCTTACTGGGCAGCATGGCCATCTCGGCCGAGAGTCGCAGGTTGCGCTCCACACTCAGCAGGGGCAGCAGGTTGATGCCTTGGAACATGTAACTCACCCCACGACGCAGGTAGAGGCGGCTGCCCACCCTGTCGCCATTGGGGCTGATGATCTTGCCGCTCTGGGGCTTGAGGTAGCCGGCAATAATTTTAAGCAGGGTCGTTTTGCCTGAGCCTGAAAAGCCCTTTAAGATGGTGATACCCGTCTTAAATTCATAGCTAAAATCCGTGAGGACTGGGGTATTGCGCAGGTAGCTGAAGTTGATGTTTTGGCATTCCAGCTTCATGGCTCTTGTCCTTTGGGGATGATGAGGATGTCCTTATCCGCCTCAAGCAAGATGTTGTAGTCGGGGTAAAGCTGCTCGATGAGCTCCGTCCAGTCTTGAGCATTTTGAGCGCGTGGGTCAACGGAGAGCGTCGCCTTGCTCAGGCGGGTGATTTCTCCCTTGCCTTGGAAGTAGAGTCGAGCCTTACCCGTGGTGCCAATCATACCAAAGGAGGTCTCATGGTCATCTTGAGGCACGCGGAAGTAGTAGACGAGCATGTCGCTATTCCCATTGCGCTCCACGCGGCGGAACTCGTAGCTACCCCTCAGCTCCTTGCCCGCAGGCAGAACGATGAGGACGGAAAACTGTTCGGCCGGCAGCTGGGTCAAATCCGTCTGCGAAATGCCTATGGTAATATAAAAGGCATCATCATCGCAGAGGGTGGCAAATTGCTGCACGGGCGTGCATTCAAAGGGCTCGCTCGTGTCATCTGGCAAGGTGACGTGGTATTGCAGGCGACCGTCAAAGGGCATGAGGAGGGTGCTGTTCTTCTCCTTCTTTTCAAAATCACGACGCATCGTGTAGGCAGAACGCGCCAGCTCTTGCTTGGCTAGCTCGATGCGCTCCTTTAAATCCTCAACGGCCTGTTCGGGGGGGACATCGTCGGACTTGTAGATGCTCATCTCATACTCGCGCTCCTTGGCACTGAGGCTGAGGTAGAATTCAAGCTCGCGCTTTTTCTTCTCCAAATCGCGCATCACATCGGTCTTCGTGATTTTATCACGCAAGATTTTAATTTCAAGGTCAACCTTCTCCTCGGCAATCTCCTCGGCATTGAGGCGGGCGATGACGCTGCCCTTTGCCAACTTGCCCTCGCGAGCCAAGTCGCTCACCATGCTCTTTTCAGGCAGATTGAGCAGCTGCACCTGCTTGGGGACAATTTTAGAGGGGAACTGACCGACAAAGGTAGGCTCCTGCGCCCATGCCAGAATGGGGCAAATCAGTGCGAGTAATGGATGAATGAGGCGCATAAAGAAGGATGGATGAGGAAGAATCAAGGAGCAACTTGCGGACAATAAATTACCATGGCTCCTTGCCTGAGGTCAAGCTTTAAGAGTTACTGTAGGGGGCTTGTTGCATAAAAAAACGGACTTAAGTCGATGAAAACTTAAGTCCGTTTTAACTCGGATCGGGCTAGCGGGATTCGAACCCACGACCCCTTACACCCCATGCAAGTGCGCTACCAGACTGCGC
>JAWXTZ010000199.1:0-287 GCA_044433085.1 Akkermansia sp. | reverse complement strand
GAGTTTACTAAAACAAGCCCGCGATGTCAAGGCTTTTCTTGCTTTCTGGAATAAGAAAAATTTACCTGCAAAAAAATACCCAAAGAAATCCAAGTTTTTTCATTTTCTCGCTTGATTTGTGAGAAAAATCACAGTAAATTGAAGCATGAGGTAAAATATTCCCCTCTCCACACACTATACGACCATACGACCATGAATCACATCCTAAAATCCCTGATTACTATTGCGATTATTCTCGCAATTAGTTCCGTTATGCTACTCCTTCCCTACGAGCAGTTTGGACTAGC
>JAWXTZ010000198.1:0-2865 GCA_044433085.1 Akkermansia sp. | reverse complement strand
CAGTAGGTCCCCCTATCCTTGCGGATAATGAGGCCATGGCGACCACGCCAGCCTAAGCCCGCTTGCTCGGCAAAAAATCGTTCACTGACCGGTCCTGAGTCGCTGAAGCATCGCTGGCGGCCACCATAGGTTTGAAGCAGCTCATCCAAATCGGCCAGCTTGGGGGCGAGCAACTTGTGGTAATCTTCCCCCTGCGCGTAACGGGCGATTCGGCCCTCTTGCCCCGCTTGCTGCCGTGCATCGCTGCGGCTGTATTCGTAACTCAGCATGATGACGCGCTTGACCTCGGGCAGCACCAAGGCGGGGTTCAGCCGCGCTTCGAGGTGGCGCTCCATCCAGCTCATGCCCGCATGGGCTCCGGCCTCAAGCCACCGCCTCAAGCCCTCCCCCTGCGGGGCGAAAGCATTAGCCACGCCTAGGGCAGAAAAACCGAGTTCTTGAGCAAGCCCCTGCAAGGACGCGCGAATCCTTTGCCCCTCACTCATAGCTCACGCTGATGCTTCATCTCGGCATACTCTTCTTCCAAGCGTTGATTCCAAGCCTTAAACTCCTCGGCAAAGGGAAGCGTGACCGGCAAGCTTTTCATGATGCGCAGGTAGCCGCGATTGACGCGCAGGTACCACGGCTCCGTCATGCTCTTGCTATCCTCTTGCTCAATCTTGACGACGAGCCGCTGCATGTTGACCGAAGCATCTTTGTTGTTGAGGTTGGCGGCATCGCGGTACAGGCGCAGGGCGATGGAATAGTCCACACCGACCCCAGCACCACGCTCATACAAACTGGCGAGGTTGTTGGTTGCACGCGCATCACCCAACTCGGCCCCACGTTGGTAAAACTGCCTCGCCCATGAGAGCTGCGGGCGGCTCAGCCCCAGCCCACGCTCGCACATGTAGCCCAAGTAAAAGTACAGGTTGGGGGCAGACGAGTCAAGGCGGGTCTGATCCTTGAGCAGCTGAAGCGCGGTGATGTAGTTGAGCTCACAGCCGACTCCCTGCATGTAGTAACGCGCGAGTTCCACCTGAGCGGCAGGGTGCCCCAAGCGCATGGCAGACTGCATCCAATGAAAAGCCTTGTTGGGATTAGCCCTGCAGGCAATCCCCTTTTCATGATAGAGAGCCAGTCGAAATTGAGCCTCGGCTTGGGCATCGCGACGCGACTCTTGGCGAATAATTTCCTCACTGAGGATGGGCCGCTCAGAGAGCAACTTGGCGAGATTAAAAGCATTCGCCTCATTTTTTGGCAAGCCCTTGTACTTACCCTCCCAAATATCCAAGAGCAAGAGCTCAGCGCGGATGCTCCCCTGCTTAGCCGCCTCCTCTAAGAGGAAGGGAACGCCAGAAACATCAGTAATGTGTTTCTCCTCCAACATCGTCCTCGCGAGGGTGTACATGGCCTGAGCCTCCATACGCGCCTGCATTTTTTCAGCACGCAAGGCATCCTCATTGCTGCTATCAGCATGGAGGAGCGAAATCGCTAAACAGGGAATCAAGAGGAGGAGCTTCTTCATAAGCAGGGAACCTTAATACAGGGGGTGAGGATGCAACGCTCGTAGCGACCCGCCTCCACATGAGTGCGTGGCCAAACAATGCAGTCGATAAGCTCGACGCCCGACTTGATGTGAGACAGCTCGCCAATCACGCAATCCTCGCTGATGAGGGCATCCGAGGCGATGATGGCGGTATCATGCGTGCGCTGGGCAGAGGGAATCTCCATCACCGCATCGAGGTACTGCTGCGGGCTACCAATCTCATACCAGTTCGCCCAATCAAAAACAGCACCTGCAACCTCACCACGCTTGATGAGCTCCAGCCAAATGGGGATGATGGAAAACTCCGTCTCCTCATCCTCTGGTGTGGGGAAGAGCTCGGCGATGGATGGCTCCATGATGTAAACGCCCGCAAACTGGGAGGAGCCCGCATCAACACCAAGCGCGGGGCGCAGGTCCGTCACCAGCCCCGAGGCGGGGTCAAAGCCCACATTCTTCTTACCATCGACCGTGCGCAGAGCGAGCGTGAGCATCTTACCGCTCTTCTGATGAGCGAGCAACAGCTCATCGATGGGAATGTCGGTGTAGATGTCACCATTCTGAACGATAAGAGGCGCATCCTTCTTGATGAAAGGCATGATTTTTTTTAGACCACCACCCGAGTCGAGCGGCTGCGCCTCATGGCTGAGGTGAACGGGGCAGCCTCGGTAGGACTGCGAGGGAAAAGCCTTATCCCAAGCCAGCGCATGCTGCGAGGTATTGAGGGCAAAGGCGCGAACGCCTGCGGCATAATGCCTATCCATGATATGATGCACCAAAGGTTTCAGGAACATAGGCATCAGCGGCTTGGGCAGAATATGAGTGAGAGGAGCCAAGCGGGTGCCTAAGCCAGCGCATAGAATGAAGGACTGCATACTCGTATTGTAATGAGGTACTGAGAGAAGTCAAGCATTCTTCACCCGCATAGGGTTGACATCCTTGTTACTCTTCACGGCTAATCTTAGTGGGTGTGTGAAATTTTAAAGTTAGGAGTGAGGAGTGAGGAGTCAGGAGTTATAGAGTTTGCGCCCTTACGGGCGTTGATGCTAAGCAAATGCCGTGGTATAAGCTTTGCCCCCTGCCCGCTAGGGCACATTATTTTAATTCCCCATTCCCCATTCCCAATTTTACAAACGGTTCCCCATTCAAGAAAGCCCGCCCGCTTGCCAAAAGGCAGCGGCTTGCTTGCTGCTGATGCCGCGCATGCTCAGGTAGCGCGTTCGCAGCAAATCGGCACATCGGTGCCCCATCTCCGCTTGCAGACGGCCATAGTCATGCCATCGCTTCACGTGATAGCTGGCAAAGCAGTGGCGCAAGACATCCTGCCGCCACGGGACAAG
>JAWXTZ010000197.1:0-2885 GCA_044433085.1 Akkermansia sp. | reverse complement strand
TGCCCCATTCGGCATTGTCGGTGTCTATCGATGCGGCTTGTGGCGGCTGCGCGGGAGCCGCCGTGCAGGAAGCACAGGCAAGCAGGGCGCAGGTCGTTAATGTGGTGAGAGTTTTCATGGCTTTGAGGTGGCTGAGGGGGTGGGGAAGAATACATTGATGCATTCCTTCCGCTTATCGTAGGGCTGGCATTCGAGGGCATAGCGCCCCTTGAGTTGGCTCTTGGGGAAGCTGATTTTTAGGGAGGAGCCATCTTTGAAGAAGGGGCCAATCTCAATAACGAGGCTTTTATCGTGATTGTAGATGTCATCTCGGAATCGCCCTTGCTCAAGGATATTCAGCAGGTATTCGCGCTGTTTCTTGGTCGATTCATCACCTTGCTTGAGGATGTAGCGTCGTTCTTTGTATTCAGGCGTGGTGCCGAGGGACGGCATGTTGCTGATGAGGATTTCCTCTTGCATGACAGCCTGCTTGAGCTCCGACCAAATCTCAGGGCGATTGGTACAGACATTCAGCATTGATGACATGGCGAGAACTGGGGCAAGTAGAGTGAAGGTGTTCATGAGAGTTTTGATAGTTTAATGCGTCGTGTTTCAGATTTCAAGCAACTTACCCGCTTCGTTGTGTATTTAGAAGAGTTTGCCATCCTCTTGGTAGCGGGGGTAATCATTAGCTTGCGAGGTAGAATACACAAAATACTCACCCAGTTGGCATTGACCTTTCTGGTCGAAATGGAGAATACAGCTCAGGGGGCAATAGAGCCCACTGCCAACATCCCCGCTCAGCAGGTAGTGCTGGGTGCCATCTTCTTGCTGGGGTAGTATCAGTCGCTTGACCTTAACATAATTTAAAGGGGATTCATAGCTTGCCATAAAACCAAAGAGCTTTTTGTTTTGCTTGATGCATAGAATCGCGGCTGAGTGCAGTTCCATAGGGAGGGGGTCGGTGCAGGTAATCATGCAAGCTGAGTTTTTACTATCTTGCAAGAAATTGTCGGCAGCTTGAGCCCAAGCTTGGTAGTTGAGGCTGGAAAGAATCAGGGCTACTAAAATTTTCTTCATAACATTTAGGCGCATGAGATTAGAGTTTTATTTAAAAAAAGAGAATATTTTTAGATGTTTTTTTGTGAGGGGTTCTCAGAAGGCTTTGTCGCGTGGGGGGGTGCTCGCGCTTTACACTTGCCAAAAAAATGGTGCCAGTCAAGGTAAATGTCTGACAATCTACGTGCTTATGTTGAAAGTCCGCCCGTATTGAATTGTGAAAAGTTATAAGTAGTTGATAATTAACAAGGGCGGACTTTAGATGTAATCTCATGTAGACTAATTAGTTATCTTGACTGGCACCATTTTCTTATTCTCGGTGCCTTTTTTGATGCTACGTCCGTGAAGAGTACTAAGGTGTGCCTCTGCTCACGCTTTACACTTGCCAAATGCGGGCTCTATGGCTATGCTAGTGGCATGAAATTACGTGATAAGTTGCTTGAAATCCTGCCGACGCTCCTCCCTCAACATGAGAGTGAGGCCATCAAGGGTAAGGAGCTTATTAAGCGTGTTCGGGCGGTCTTGGGTGATTCTTACTCGGATCAGTCGCTGCGTTCTCAATTCTCTTTCTTGGTTTTAGAGGAGGAGAGCTGCCTCGCCCGCGTGGAGAATGGGCAGGGGTATTACTTGCGCGATGCCGTTGAGGATAGCTCGCTTCATAATATGTTTGGTGCCGAGGTCAGCCCCGATGCTGATGATCCTTACCGCAAGGCTTTGGCTTTGGCGGTGCGCCTTTATGATTCTGCGGGGCATGGTGTTTTTGTTTATCCAATTGAGGAGGATGAGTCATGGTCGCATGCGGATTTTGTTGCGGTGACTTGGCCCAGTGGCTCGTGGGAGGATGGTGCTTATCTTTTTGATGACGCTGCTGATGAGCAGCCGCAGTATCGTGCGGTTTGTGTGGCGGTGGCTGATTCCGACGAGAGCTGCCGCAAGGCTTTTTTCCGTGCGCTTGCCTGTGGTTCTTGGGCGCAGCAGAGTGAGCTCTTGTTGCTGGGTACAGAGGATTTGCCTGAGGATGAGCTCTGCGAGCTTGCGGCGCGTTATGGTGTGGGGGTTCGTGCCCTTGCGGTGGATGGCGAATTGCTCGATGCCATCGGTGGGGCTGATTTGCTCTTCCGCGCTGATGTGGAGGAGGCTCGCTCGCTTTTGGAGCAGGTGCCGCAGCGTGCCTTAGCCTCTGCCCGCAGTCGCGCGTTGCGCCTGCCTAGTGAGCAGTCGCGCCCCGATGTGGCTGCCCTTGTCGCTTGGGTTGATAGTTGCTTGCAAAAGGGGCGTGTGGAGAGCTACGAGCTGCGCGTTGCGCTCGGTTAAGGCGAGTGCAGGGAGGGCACGCGGAAAGCGGCAGCTCTCATGTGAGAACTGCCGCCCTTGTCAACCAAACAATTTGTTAGATGTTTTTCTTCTGCCCTTATTCGGCGCAGTTGATTTGTACGAAGGCTTCTTCTTGCAAGCGGCAGGCACCGCAGGCAAATTTAGCGCGGATTTGGAGGGCTTCATCCAAGTCATCACGGACGGTGAGCTTGACCTTGAAGTCGTCCCAAATACCAAATTGAGCACGGCTCTTGACCCATGCAAGGCAGGAGCGGATGCCGTCATCATCGACTGGCAATTGTTCGGTGCGGATGATTTTGAAGCCCATGAAGGTGTCAATCTTACCCTCGGCGAGGGCTCGCACGGAGTTGTAGTCGAAGCTTGAGACCTCAGGCTCTTGCAGCAGGGCGTTGATTTGGCTGCTGGTGCAGGCGAGGACGAGTTCGTCGCCGTAGGCGCGGCGTTCTTCGTTCCAAGCCTCAGCGCGTTGCATCATGTTGAGGGCGTTGCGCAGCTTGGCGACGGAGAGGTTG
>JAWXTZ010000196.1:0-2891 GCA_044433085.1 Akkermansia sp. | reverse complement strand
ATCTTGTTGTCATAACTGGTTGCAAGATCGCGTAGCAGGTCTGGCAGTCGCTCGGCCTGAGTCATCGCTAGCGAGCGTAGGATGCTGAAATCAAGCCCACAGTCCTTCGCGAGCAGCTGCCAATCCTTCAAGCTGACCTCTTGGTGCCTGTACTGCTTGCCAATGAGCATCGCCATTTCCGTGCTGATGCCAGGGTACACCTGAGTGCAGAGAATATCGTAGGCTGGTGATAGAACGACACTGCCCGCGCGTTCATAGAGAAAGGAAAAATTCTTGCCGTGCGCATCGTTGTTACCAATGAGGTAATTGAAAACAAGTCGCTTGAGCATCTCTTGCCTCGCCACAATTGGGCTATTGCAGTGCTGCAAGAGCTCAAAGCAGTCTTTAAAGCTGGGACCGCCATCCTTCTCGTATTTTTTCACGCATTGGACGTTGAGTGCTTGGCAAAAATCCTCTTGGTGGACGCGCTTGACCCTTTTGCCTGCGCGTTGCCTGTCGTAACGCTCAATGAGGAAGTAGGGCGTATCCCCTACCTGCCGCATCTCAACTTGAGGCACCTTAACCCCCATTTGCGCTGCCGCGCTCAAGCAGATGTATTCATTGGCGACCGTCTCTTCAAAGTTTGCTATGCTTGGCTTGAGAATATGCGTAGACGGAACACCATCGGAGGGGATGTACGCTTGACCATCGACAAAGAGCAGGGCTGTTTTATCCTGCGCCCCAGCGAGCGAAAGGCGCACATTGCCATCTAAGCCGGTCGCCAAGGGTTTTCTTGGCAGCTCGATGAGGAGCTTTTCCAGAGCCTCATCAGAAAGAGCACTGCCGCTCAGTTCGGAGGAATCAGAATGCTCGGCAGCTGCTTGGTCGCCCACCGCATGAAAGGAGACCGCACCCGCGCAGTCCTCACCAATGGCACGCAGAATACTAAAATTGTTGTTCGCGCTGATGCCGTATCGTCGAGCAATTGCCTCGCGAACATGGTCGCCCTCTGGGAGCAAACCATCGAAGTAGCCGCGGCAAGCCTTGCGTTTGAATCGCTTTGCTTCAGGGCTCAGCGGTAAGCTCAAGGACAAAGCGCGTGGGGCACCCTCCTCATAACGAAAGGTGATGTCACCATCAATATCCTGCGTGGCAATGCCAACTTGCTCACCATTGATGTCTACCCTGAGTTGCTTTGAGTTCATGGCTGGTATTTGGGTGTGATGCTGATTCTTAAGCCCAGCATTTGCAGGACGTGAAGGATTTTGCCAATCTGAGCCGTGGCTTTCCCGGCCTCTAGCTCCACGATAAAGCGCAGACCGACTCCGCAGTAGCCCGCGAGCTCAGCTTGGGTAAAGCCTTGCTTCTTGCGCTCTTGCCTAATCAGTTGACCTATCTCTGCGGGGCTCATCATGATCATCATCATAGCATAAGAAAAGTACGAAACAAGTAAAATGTTCCCGATAGGGAAAATTTGCCGAGAAATGGGCGAAAAATCGTCAAATTATCCCGCTCGGGAATATGGGTAATCCACCATACCATCAACTGCTTAAGGGGTGAAATCTGGAAATTTAGTGAAAGAAATGCCTTTCTTGCGCTTTTTCTCCTTCTGTCAAGCTGACCGCAAGGTGGAGGAGTCGAGTCATAACAAGGAAAATGATATGTTGGCAATATTTGTTAGTCGAGGAGCAGTTTATGCTTGCTATGCGAAGATGAATATGTTATTTAGGAAGGGATTTAATAGTCTTTTTTATCTGTTCTCTTCTACAGCTAATGAGACCATCCATTCAAATTACTTTATATTATTTATGAAACTCCATTTGCCTAAGTCTCTGCGCTCGGCCTTGCTTGCCTGCTTGGCCGCTGTTGCACCCATCGCTACTACGGTAGCCACCTCCAGCATGGTCGCTGGTACCTTAACTTACACCGCGCTCGCGCCTCAAGCGGAAGCGGCCAATACAGATTACTGGGTCTCTCGCAATTCGTCCGCTGGTAACTTCTTGGCTACGACCAACCTCACGGCAGAAAAGGACACTGAGGGTAACGTTGCCGCTTCTTACACGGCGGTGGCTGCCGACTGGTACGGTAGTACCGATTCGAGCATGAATAATCGCCTCGTTTTTGGCACAGCTGATCAATATTACGAAGCAACGGGGTGTGAAATGGGTGAAGAAACCCAGTATATTTACTTTGATGCCTTCCCCTTCTCCTTCGCAGGTCTGACCGTTCTCGAAGGAGCTACGGGTTACACGCTTGATGTAGCCGCATCTGGCGGGTCCACGTCGAGCTCCCGTTACATCTACCTTTATGGCACTGTTTATACAGAATCTGATAGTGAGGATACAGAAGATGATAGCACCGTTATAGAGGAAAATAACTCTCGCGCACTCTTTGAGATTTATGAAGACTTTACGATGACCAATGCCTCCACCAGCACCGAAGCGGGCTATATCTTCTTAGAAGCCGATGTCGATATCTACATCGCTGCCGATAAGACCTTCACCTTAACGAGCTGGGTTTTCACCTCTGATGCGGCAGCCACCGTTTATCTGACAGGCGAGGGTACCTTATACCTCGACCCTACTGGGCTTAGCGACTCCATTGTTTCCTACACCGATATTAATTGGGATTTGGGCGGCACGGTCACTCTTGATGTGAGTGCTGAAACGACGACCGAGCGCATTGCAGCCGTCTTGGGCACAGGCTCCGTTATTTTGAATGGTGGTACCTTGCATCTTTCCGCCTCTGCCACCATCACATCAACACTGGTACTCACAGAAAATGGTGGTTCCATCACCACGGAAAACAGTCAGTTGACGCTCGCTGGTGGTATTTGCCTTAGCGAGGGTGACACCATTCTCGATTTGACTCGGCTGTCGGTCACTTTAGCCGAAGGCTTTAGCGTTGTTCTT
>JAWXTZ010000195.1:0-2903 GCA_044433085.1 Akkermansia sp. | reverse complement strand
GCACGAGGCGAAGTTGTTCGATGACGCTTAGACCAGCAATGTCTTTGATGTTTTTGCCCGATTGGCGCAGCAGCATGAGCCCGCCGACGCGCACTTGGAAGAATTCATCCATGTTGCTGGCGGTGATGGCCAAGAACTTCAGCCTCTCGAGCAGGGGGAGGTCGGGGCGAATGGCTTGGCTTAAGACGCGTTGGTTAAACTCGATCCATGATAATTCACGATTGATGTACATGATGGTTGGGCTTGGGGGCTTGGGGGTTTATTCAGGCTTTTCACCTGCTACCTCAAAGGCTGGCAGGGGGCTGACGATGTTGCTTGGCAGGGGTGCCTTGCGTTGGTAGACGTGGGGGCCGAGTTCGGGGGAGCTTTCGTAGCATCCGATAAACATTTCGAGCTTGGCATCCAGATTGTCGATGTAGTGAAGGGCGATGGCCTCTGGGGTTTTAGGCACGACGGGCGAGCCGAAGGCGAGTTCCCCATGGTGTGAGGCGATGAGGTGTAGCAGGTGGAAGCGCACTTGATGGGTGCTGGGGTGCAGTTTGGCCCAGCCAGCGGCTTCGGGCAGCTCCATGATTTGCTTCCAGAGCGAGTTGATGAGTTCGATACCCATGGGGATGTGGCCCATGAGTTCGCCAATCTCGCTGTAGGGCATGCTCAGGCTGCGCTCGTTGTAGTTGTTCTCCCACATCTTACCACAGTCGTGGAAGAAGGCGCCCGCCAGCAGCAGGTCGCGGTTGAGTTGAGGGTAGGCGGTGCAGATACCCTCTGCCGCCCGAATCATACCCGCCACATGCTCGACCAGCCCACCTCGGCGAGCGTGGTGGTAGCCACGGGCGGCAGCGGCGCGGCGGTAGCGTTCGCCATAAAGTTTGATGGTCAGCGCACAGAGTTGGTTCAAGCGCGGGTCGCGGATGCTGTCGAGCTTATCGGCTATGAGTTGCCAGTCGCGCTCTTGCTTGGCGATGAGCTCGGCGTCACCCGCGAAGAGCAGCTCGCTCTCCTCGGGGGTCAGGGGGCGCATGCTCAGTTGGCTGACATCGAGCCCAAAGGCATTTTGCTGCCAGTGACCGGTCAGGGCGAGGCATTCCTCTTGTTGCAGGGCGCAGACCTGCTCGTAGCAGGGAGCGTTATCCCAAATCTTAATCGTCATGGATGAGGAGACATCCGCAAACTGCAACTCCCAGTAGGGTTTGCCGTTCTTGGTCTGCTTCTCACATTTTTGCGTCATTTGCGCAAAAATGCAGCCATGCACGGGCTCAAGTGCCGCCTGTGCGCTCAGTAGTTTGATGCTTGCCCAATTCATGATAAGAAGATATTAAAATACGGAATTATTTTAGGTAAAGGAGCATGCCCTGTCAAGCCCGATGCAGCTCATCAGGGCTTATGTGGCGAAATCGTTACAAGCCACAAACCCAAATAACAACAAGTCTTCTTAACAAAGGAATAAAAGCCGAGAATAAAATCTCTTATGCGCCCTTTGCACTTTACATTGACAGCTCTATCAAGTATACTCTCTCGCGCATGAACAGAGAAATCCTTCAAAAGGCTGCGAACGAAGCAAAAGGTCTGGCAATTGATGCTATTTTTGACAAGGCTTCCGGCCACATGGGCCTGCCCATTGGTTGCGCAGAAATTGGTGCTGTCCTCTACGGCGAACTCCTCAATGTTAACCCTGCTGAGCCTCGCTGGCTCAACCGCGACCGCTTTGTTCTTTCTGGTGGTCACGGCTCGATGTTCCTTTATGCATGGCTGCATTTGAGCGGCTTTGAAGTTAGCATGGACGACATCAAGGCCTTCCGCAGCAAGGGCTCGAAGACACCTGGTCACCCAGAATTTAAATTTAGCCCCGGTGTTGAATGCACCACAGGTCCCCTTGGACAAGGTGTTGCCAACGCCGTTGGTTTCGCCATCTCTGCCAAGCATGCCGCCGCTCGCTTTAACACAGAGCAGCATGAAATCTTTAACCAAATGGTTTACTGCCTCGCAGGTGACGGTTGCATGCAAGAGGGCATCTCTCGCGAAGCTGCAAACATCGCAGGTGTACTCAAGCTCGACAACCTCGTACTCATCTATGATGCCAACGGCATCACCCTTGACGCACCCATCCAAGTCACACAGATTGAAAACATCCTCGCCAGCTACAAGGCCATGGGGTGGGATGCCATCTCCATCGACGGCAACGACCTCGTTGAAGTTGAAGAAGCCATCCGCTGCAGCCGCCTTGAAAAGAACGGCCGCCCCAAACTCATCGTCGCCAACACAACCATCGCCAAGGGCGTTCCTGGATTTGAAGGAACCACCAAGGGACATGGTGAAGGTGGTGCCAAGTTCTGGAAAGAAGCCCACGCCAACTGGGGACTGCCAGAAGAACAATACTTTGTCTCCCCAGACGTGCGCCGCCACATGGCCGAACTCAAGATTGACCGTGCCGACAAGTACAACGAATGGCTTAACACCTTTACCGAATGGCAAAAAGCCAACCCTGAACTTGCCGCTGAGTTAGAGGAAGGAGCCCAACTTTCCGTCAAGGGCCTTTGCCCAGAGAAGAGCTCGGAGCTCATCGCTGAATTCCCAGCCAACTCCAAGCTCGCAACCCGCAGCTCGGGCAGCATCGCCCAGAACGCCATTGGTGCTGCATGCACGGGCCTGCTGAGCACCAGCGCAGACCTATTCTCCAGCAACAAAAACTACCTGAACGGAGCAGGAGACTTCTCCGCTGACGACTACAGCGGTCGCAACTTCTGGTTTGGCATCCGCGAACACGCCATGGGTGCCATCTGTAACGGCATCGCCTATGATGGCCTCTTCCGCGTCAGTGCTGGCACCTTCTGCGTCTTTGTTGATTACATGCGCCCAGCCATCCGCGTGGCAGCCTTGGCACACCTGCCAGTCACCTACATCCT
>JAWXTZ010000194.1:0-2920 GCA_044433085.1 Akkermansia sp. | reverse complement strand
CCCTCATCTCCTTTGACCAAGGCTGGAGCATCTGCTGCATCCTCGCCTCGGCTGGCTACCCTGTCACCTCCCGCAATGATGAGCTCATCTCGGGGCTTGAGGACTGCGCCGCCCGCGTCTTCCACTGCGGCACCAAAAAGACCGAGGCAGGTTGGGTGACCAACGGCGGTCGCGTGCTCGCCATCGTCGCTCAGGGTGACAGCCTCGACACCGCCCGCGTGCTCGCCCACAGCGAAGCCGCCAAGGTTCAGTTCGACGGCTCCCAACGCCGCGCCGACATCGGCTATTTGAACATGTAATCCCTCACTTAATCAAACGATGTCTGATTCACTCGACTGCATGGACTCCATGGATTTTCTCTCAGAGCTTCTTGAAACCCCTGCCCCAACTGGGCAGGAGATGGAAGCGCAACGCCTCTGGGCGGGGCATATCGCCGCCTTTACTGACGCGCAAGACTGCGACGCCTACGGCTCGACTTGGGCCGTCATTCGCGCGGGCGAAAAGCCAGATGAGGCACCGACCCTCATGCTGGATGCCCATGCGGATGAAATTGGATTCTCCATCCGCTACATTGACGACAACGGCTTTGCCCGCGTCGAACGCACAGGCGGCAGCGATGTCGCCATCGCCCGCGGTCGCCGCGTGCGCTTCATGGGTAGCGAAGGTGAGGTCATTGGCATCACCGGCAACACCGCCATTCACCTGCGCGGTGGCGATAACAAGGCCCCCGAGCTCTGGGACCTCTACCTCGACTTTGGCTGCGACTCCCGCGAGGAGTTGGAGCAACTCGGCATCCGCGTGGGTGATGTAGGAGTCTACTGCGATGGGCCGCTGATGATTCACAACAACAGGCTCGTCTGCCGCGCACTGGATGACAGGCTCTGCGGTTTCATCTTGGCCGAGGTCGCCCGCAAGCTGCATGAATCGGGCACCCGCCCCGCTTGGAACATCATCTTTGCCAACACCGTGCAAGAGGAGATTGGCGGCCACGGAGCCCGCATGCTCAGCTACCGCCTGCAGCCCGATGCCGCCATCTGCTTAGATGTGACCCACGCCACCGACACCCCTGGTTTAGACAAAGCCCGCTACGGCGAGGTCAAACTCGGTGGTGGAGCCGCCCTGAGCTTTGGAGCCGTCTGCCACCCGAACTTGAACGGGCGCATCTGCCTCGTAGCCGAGCAGAATGACATGCCCATCCAACGCGAGACCATCGGCCGTGCCTCGGGCACCAACACCGACTCGGTCTTCAACACGAGGCGAGGCATCCCCTCCACCAACATGTCACTGCCCTTGCGTTACATGCACAGCCCCGTCGAACTGGCTGACATGCGCGACGTGCAATCCTGTGTCGATTTGCTCTTAGCCTTTGTTCAATCCCTCAAATTTAACGATAATTTTGCCCATACTCTGCAAGAAAAGTGAGAAAAATGCGATTTATGCTTTTTTTTGCTTGAAATCACAGAGAAATAAGGTAGAGTTAGCTTAATCGCTTTTATTAATTTTAACTACTATGAAAATAAAGAAATTTTTAACGGGTCTCTCAACGGCAGCCATCGCCATCTTGGTTAGTTGCAGTAGCGGAAACGAGACAACATCAAGCAAGTACTATGTTTCCGAACAGCTTTTCGCTAATGGTAGCGTTACGATGACTCTTGGCAGCAACTTGGCGATGTTCAAGATTGCTCCAACATCTCGCGCCGATAGTTCCCCTATCGCTTGCGACGATGACGGTGCCGCCATTGTTTGTGATGGCACACTGTATCTTGACACCAACACACTCTACGTCAGCTACAGCTACAACGTCGTTGACGGCGTTGCAGATTTGAACATTAACTACATCGACGGCACATACGGCTCCAGTGTTACCGACCTTTACACAAACACTTATGCTGACATCTTAGGTTTACCTTGGGATAACGACTACGACAAGGCCGCCTACGACTCCGTCAACTCCATCACCATGAAGATTGATATGATTGCAGGTCTTGGTCAAATTACGACCACCTACACCACCAGCGGTGAGATGGCAGGCGGCACAACGGCAGTACAAAGCAGCTGGGTCAACTACACCGTTGATAAATAACGCTCAAGCATCTTTCACCTAACCCCAAAAAGCAGTATTCTTCGGAGTACTGCTTTTTTGTGCGCAAAAATCAATCACCCATCTAGAGACGGATGAAGATTTATTAAAATTGCGGCTTGACCTATAGTCTTCAACTGTTTAAAATACCTCAGTAATGAAGCATATTTTCACCCCGACCAGCATTCAAACTGGTTTATTAGCACTAGCCCTGACAGGTAGCGGATTCATTGCCATGCAGGCCGCTACGGCTGAACCAGCCTCTGACCCCTTCCTTGAAGCGATGATTCAAGAACAGAAGGAGGCCGAAGCTCAAGGCACGGCACCCAGCGCCTCAGCCGCCACATCGGCCAGTGCCGAAGAGCAGCAAGAAGCCCTTCGTGCCGCCGTCATGGCCAATGACCCACGCTTTGCCGAACAAGCAAAGATGAAGGCAGCTTTGGAAGGCGAGTCGGGTATCTTCTCCATCTCCCCCACCTTAGAGGGTAAGCGCATTTCAGCCGTACGCGTTCGCAGCGTCAACGGTACCCAACGCGTGCCCAGTGCTCGCATTTTGGACCAAATCTCCTCCAAATCGGGGCAAAAGTTCTCCACCTCCCGCGTTAATGGCGACTTGGAACGCCTAGTGAAGGAAGGGCTCATTGCCCCTAACTCCCGCGTGCTCGTGGAAGAGTCTGGCGAATCGGTCGCCATTATTTTTGAAATTGGTGCCGCCAACCTCATGGGTGGCGTCGGCTTCACCGGCAACGCCCGCTTTAAGGAAAACACCCTGCGCGAGCTCACCAAGCTAAAGCCCGGTGTCGTCCTGAACGACAAGGCCTTGGCCGCGGCCCGCGCAGC
>JAWXTZ010000193.1:0-2921 GCA_044433085.1 Akkermansia sp. | reverse complement strand
GCTCTACACCTTAGAACACCCCGACTTAAAAGGGCTCTACCCCTGTGCCGAAGGCGCAGGCTATGCTGGTGGCATCGTCTCCGCCGCCTTGGATGGTCTGCGTTGTGCAGAAGCGGCAGTAGCGCAACGAAGCTGAGCGACTTCATGCTTGACCAAGTGACCTGCTTAGCCTAAACTTATCGCATGTCCCGATACAATGGAGAAGAAGTCCTAGTCGTCCCCCGTCCCATCTTTGATGAGTTGGGTAGCTTCAACGGTTGCCGCACCAATGCGCCAGCCTACTTGGAAGCCTTTTTTCAAGAGGGTGTAGCGCGCTTCATGGATCGCGAGTTGGCGGAAGAATCCCCCGAGTTCAAGCAACTTATCGCCTACGCGATGTTCCGTCACGAGGGCAAAATCTTAGCCTACGCCCGCACCAGCAAAGGTGGGGAATCCCGCTTGCACAACAAGCTCTCCGTCGGTATTGGTGGTCATATCAACCCAGTTGATGGACAAGCCAATAACCTTGAAACCTACCTTGCAGGAGTCGAGCGCGAAATCCGCGAGGAGGTGAAGTTCGAGGGCGAAGCCACCCAAAAGCTCTACGCACTCATCAACGACGACGGCAACGAGGTCGGCCGCGTCCACTTGGGCGTGGTGCACATTTTTGACCTGAACAGTGACGAGGTTCGCTCCAACGAAGATGCCTTGGCCGAGATGAAATTCTACAGCTTAGAAGAACTCTCGGGCGAGCTCTATGAACGCCTTGAAAGCTGGTCGGCCATCTGCGTCGATGCCCTCTGTGGTAGGTGAGTTAGCATTCGCAACAAAAACTCATCACGCCCAATTTGGGTTGCTATTCACGGCTGGGTTGTTTAGCGTCGCCTAAATTGTAGCATCAGTTGTGCGCTATCGCGTTTGCGGCGGTGGAAGTTAGCGGGCTAGCGCCCGAAGGTAGGGGGGGCACCAACTTGGCGAGTGGCACGATGCAACATTTGCCACTCGGGCATTTGAGTTGTGCTGTTGAGGGTAAGTTGGTGCCCTTGGGACTCCGCCCCAAACCCCGGCAGGGCGCTGCCCTGCACCCGCTGGGGCGTTGCCCCAAACCCCACCAAAGGGTCTTCGACCCTCTGGACTCCCAGTCACGATGCTGCGCATCGTAGGTGCTTTTTATTTGGGACGACGGTGCATTTTGCAAGGTGCCCTTAAAATAAACCTTGCATCATCATCAATTTATCGTATGATGGTGGTATTATCAAGCCGCTTCGTTATGAAACTTATCTCCACCAGCTGCATTCTTGCCACCCTCTGTCTCGGTCTCCTCAGTTCTTGCACGCAAGAGCCTAATGATTTTGGGTCTCTGTCTATGAGCGAGGTTCATGATGCCCTGCAATCCCCCCAAATTGCGGTCACGCCCATGATGCCCGGTTGGTTGCTGGAGCCCAAGGATATTCACCTGCTGACCCACGAGGATAAGCTCAAGCTTGTCGATATCGCTAGCAGGGGGATTGTTCGCGAAATCCCCGCGGAATACTATGATAATCCCGAGGCGGGGAACCGCAAAGATGATAGCCGCCAACTCTTCTACCTCTACGCCAGTGATGCCCAGTGCTTGGGCTGCCGTGTCATCAAGGGGAATCGCATTCTCATTGATGATTTGGACTTGAAGCGCAGCGATACGAAGAAGCTCTACACTTTGCTCATCCCCTATGTGAGCAAGATGTCGGCGCAGATGACGCCCGAGCAGAAGACGGCTGCCTCTGCGGTTGCTGCCGAAAAGGCCTACCAACGCATCAAGGAGGATCGTCAACGCAAGGCGCAACAACAGGCTGAAAAATTGACGCCAGCCCCAGCCCCTGCCCCTGCTGCTTCTGCTCCTGCGGCAACACCTGCGACTCCACCAACTCAAGCCTAAGGTGATTGCTGATGAGTGAAGCTGCGTGGATGGTTTTAGAGCGTTGCTGTGCTGAGCTGCAATTGCTGCAGCCTAGGATTCAAGGTAGCATCCACCCCACGGCGGTGATTGATGGGGTGTTGGACTTGGGCGAAGGTTCAGTCATCAAGGCGGGTAGTGTCATTGAGGGGCATGTGCGCATTGGTAAGGACTGCATCATTGGTCCTAACGCCTACTTGCGCGGCTGCTGCTCGGTTGGGGATGCTAGCAAGGTGGGGCACGCGGTGGAGATGAAGGATAGCATCCTTGGTCACCACGTCTTTATTTCCCATTTGAGCTACATTGGTGACAGCTTGATTGAGGATGATGTCAATTTGGGTGGTGGCTGCATCACCAGCAATTTTCGGCATGATGCGGGGGAAATCCGCATGATGCATGAGGGGCAACTCTGCCCAACGGGGCGCAATAAATTAGGTGCCTATATTCAAACAGGCAGTCGCATTGGCTGTAATAGCGTTGTATTGCCAGGTAGAACCATCCCGCCCCATACTTGGATAGAGGCGGGTACGATTGTGCGTTGAGGTTGCCTTGCAAGGTCTCCTTAATCCCCCTTAATCCCGCTTCATCCAAGGGGCAATTCCGCTTGAGCGAAGGGAAGGGGGGGTGTCCAAATCATTGTCGCTGTAGTCTTCCTCCTCCTCTGGGGTTGCCATGCCTTCATCCATCGGGGCTAGTGGCTCGGTGGGGGTTGGGGCTTCTGCCTCGCCTGTTGGGGGGAGGATGCCTTCAAACATGGGGGGCACTGGGGCAGCTTCTTCCACCTTGGTTTCGCTGGAGGTGGTGCTGATTTTGCTCAAGCTGCTAAGTCCGTCGCCAAAGAGGTATTCGGGGCGTTCAATGGGCTTCTTTTCCTTCTTGATTTTCACCTTAGGGCTAGGCATGGGGTCGCTTAAGGAAAAGGCCTCATCTTGGAGGTCGAAACTTGGCTCGGGTTCGGGTTCGGGCGCAGGTTCGGGCTGAGGTTCAGGCTCGGGTTCAGGCTCGGGTT
>JAWXTZ010000192.1:0-2924 GCA_044433085.1 Akkermansia sp. | reverse complement strand
ACTTTCATTAAAGAAATTTAAACTTTTTTATTATTTTAGTGTAGGAACACCACTTTGTGAGCTGCTGAGGTGGTGTTTCTTGCGTGATGCAAACACCATAATAATAATAGCAAGAAGGACTAATGCGCCTAGACCGACAATTTCGCCACGGCTGAGGGAGTTCTCAGAACTTTTTTCAACTTTTGCAAGGGTAAGGGTAGAAGTCTCATTTTTTGCAAGAGATGTAGGAGTCTTTGCATTACTTGGCTTCGTTTTTGTTGATTTGCTGCTGGCTTGGGTGGAGGAGGAGTCATCGCTCAGGCGAGCTAATTCGTCTTCATAGAGCACGGAGGCGGCATCGGCATTGACATTGCGGCCCATGGCACTGTAGCCTTGCGTGTTGGCTTCGCTTAAGGCACGCCTGTTCACCTTGGGGGCGGAGGAGAAGAAAATCGTCGAGAGGGCATTGTTGTTACCATTGACCTCGACGAAGAAGTAGCGGTTATCCTCGGTCTTGGTGTAGAAGCAATCGCCAAGACCAATCGATTTGGCCTGCGCGGGTTTAGCCTTCTTCCAAGTGGGCAGCTTGATGCCTGCCATCTTGACCGCATCTGCAATGGCGATTTTGGAGTTAATGGGGGTCTTGTAACGGATTTGCGCCATGATGAGCTTATCCGTGCTGATATTAAAGTCGAGCTGTAGGTAATAATCCGTAAGATTCCATTCGCGGCGAATGCTGATATCGGAGAGCACCGTAAAGTCGTAGTCCTTCGAGAAGGTGGCATCGGCCTCGGTGCGTGTGAGAGTGGCATCGAGCTGGGAGATATCCAAGCCCAAGGTGGTGAGTGGTAGTGCGAGTAACGAGAGTAATAGGAGTAATTTTTTCATGATTTTTTGGATGATGAAAGGGGAAAGTGAAAAGGCTTGCATCTAAGAATAGGTGCAAGCCTTTAGCGGAAAGAGTGGGATTCGAACCCACGGTGACATCACTGCCACGCTCGATTTCGAGTCGAGTGCCTTAGACCAACTCAGCCATCTTCCCAGCGTGCGAAGATTGTGCACTAGATGAGGCTGGGAGTCAAGCTTATTCTGTTACTATTGACGTTTTTCTCTGTTGCAAACGCGTTATCGCCGAGCGTTTTCGCTTCGCGTTTGCAACGGAGAATTTACCTCTCGGCTGCTGGCTTTGGCTCGGGTTCTGGCTTATCGGTCTCCGCCGGTTCGATGTGGATGATGGTTTCGCTCGCATGGGCTTGGTTCGCGCTGTCTCGTGCGATTTGCTCCGCGTACTCGGGGTCTTCCATCCACTTAAGGTGCTGCCTCGCTTGTTGCTCGCGTTCCTTGGCTCGCTCAACTTGCGCTTTTTTGGCTTCGAGTTCTTCTCGTAAGGTGACCATCTCGGTGTGCGGGGTGATGATGAAGGCTGTCACTCCAATGCAGACGCCGAGGAAGATAAGCAGGATGAGGAGTAGAAAGATGCGCTTGAGCCCCTCGCTGCGCTTTTCTTCATCAAGCCCTTGCATTCTTGCAAGTCTGCGCTTACGCTTGTTCCTGATGGTTTGTTTCATGGCTTGTTGGTGAGGGTGTTCGTAATTCTACCGGTATGTCTACCCCCAGTGCTTGGTAGGCAATTTGGCAGCATTGTTTGTAGTCTAGCTGCCCATTGCTCAGTTGTGGGATGGGCCGCACGAGGATGACTTCGCTCGGGCTCCAGCTGAAGGGGTATTTCATGTTGCTTAGTCCATAGCGCATGGTGACTTGGTCGTTAGGCTCAAAGCGAGTGTGTGCTGCGCTGAGCATGACGAGTCGTTCTTGCCCCTTGATGTTGATGCCGATGACGGCGAGCTTGCGCCCCTGATTGGTGGCTAGGCGGAAGTAGCGGTAAAGCAGCTGCTCGACCGCTTCGTGCGAGATGAGTTCTTGCCCAATTCGGCTGAAGCGCCGCCGCCGCCCTTCGATGCTGACGAGCCCGGCTTCGTTCATCGAGGCGATGTCACCGGTGTTCACCCATTCTTGTTGCGCATGCGCGATGCTGGGGCCTTTGAGCCACAGGCTGCCTAGCTCGCCAGTTGCCACGCGTAAGTCGCTCTGGTAAGGCTTGCCGATGCGTAGCGCGGTGCCGAGTAGCACGTGCCCGACTGGGCACATGGTGCGCCTGTTTTGTTGCTTGTTGCGCAAGGCATCCGCCTGTTCTTGTTTTGCCTCTTGCTCGATGCAGACGAGGGCACCCGATTCGGTTAAGGTGTAGGCGTTGAGCAGTTTGACTTGTAGGTGGCTTTCGACTTTTTCTCTCAAACTGGCGTTGAGCAAGGCCCCGCTTGAGATGAGGTAGCGTAGGCTATTGGTCGCCTTGGTATCAGGTGGGTTGCTTAGGAGTTGGTGCAGGAGGTTGGGGCTGGTAAAGGCGAGCTCGACTGAATGGCTATCAATGAGCCTGATGAGGTGCTCAAGTTTATTTTCAATGGGGTAGGTGATGATGGTTTGCCCAGAGATTAAGGGCAGCAGCAGGCCGAGGAAGAGCCCGATGCCCGAGTAATAGGGGTGGCTACTCAGGGTGCTTTTTAAGCTGGCGAAGGGTAGTTGTTGTTGCAGTTGCAGGAGCTGTGCTAGGAGGTTGCGCTGGCTGATGCTTGTCGCCTTGGGGATGCCATCCTCCTGCCCCTTTGAGAAGAGTAAGAGGGCCTCATCATCCAACTGTCGCGGCTTGGCATGCACCCATTTGATGAGTCGCTCAGGCTGGCTCTTGTGGGCGCGGTAGTAGCAGAGGCGGTAGCTCAGGCCCCCGACTTCTTTCAGGATGCTATCAACATAGACAAAATCGCGGGCATTGACCCATTGGTGTTGCCTGAGTTTGCGGCTTGTGCTCTTATCGGTGAGGAATCGTTTAATCCCCTCTTTATCGATGAGGTCTTGACTGCTTTGCGAGTCGAGCTTGTCATTAATAT
>JAWXTZ010000191.1:0-2935 GCA_044433085.1 Akkermansia sp. | reverse complement strand
CCGTCACCAGCTCCTTCTGAGAACTTTGCTCCTTACGAATCTTGTTGTAGATATCCATCGTAAAGAGAGTCGAAGCCGAATTCAGCATCGAAGCCAGCGAACTCACCACCGCACCGAAGAGAGCAGCAAGAACAAACCAAGCCCAACCCGTACCGGGGAGAAGCTTACGAAGAAGCATCGCGAAAGCCGAATCGTAGTCATGACCATTCAGAGCCGAAGAAGTCGCAAAAGAAGCATCATTAGCCTTAGAGGCAAGAATTTCAGCATTCAGCGAGCAAGCATCCAACACGAGGTAAGAAACAGCAATACGTTGTTGCTTCGCAAAGTCGGTCACCGAAGCAGGAACAGCCAACTTGTTATCAGTAATAATAGCAGCCAAAGTAGCAGCATCAGACGTGCTAGCAGCCGAGCTAACCGTGGCGAGAGCCGCCGTCATCTTAGCCTTTTGCTCATCAGAACCAGCAGCGGCAGCATTCTTCGTCAAGTACTCCATACCCTTGGCGACATCAGCCACAAAGTAGTCAGGAGAGACATTGTAGAGAGGAGTCTTACCACTAGACTCAACAGCAGCAATCGTCGTCACATTCTTCTTGTTAGCTTGGTCTTGCATATCGCCATTAAAGAGATTGTAAGCGATGATACCAGGAACGATGACAACAAAAGGAATCAGCAACTTAAGAGCAGCCGCAAAGACAACACCCTTTTGACCTTCAGCAAGACTCTTGGAGGCCAACGTGCGTTGCATAATGTACTGGTTGAGACCCCAGTAGAAGAAATTAGGAATCCAGAGACCGAGGCAGAGAGCCGTCCATGGGATTTCTGGGTCATCAGCTGGGCGAATCATGGCCAGCTTACCACCAACCGCGTTGGTAGCAGTCAGAGCCTCACCACTGTTCAGAGCGATAAAACGCTCCATGCCTGAGGCATTAGCAATACTTTCAGCCGTTGCGGAAGACGTGGCCGAAGCCGTTTGCATGAGGACAGCAGGGTCCGTGGTACCCATCAAATCGAGGGCAAAACAAGCCACGACACCACCACCAAAGATGAGCGCAGCACCCCAAATAAGGTCCGTCCAAGCGCAGGCCTTCAGACCACCGACAAAGACATAAAGCGTGGCACTACCAGCAATCGCGATGCAGCTAATCGTCATCGAGATATCAAAGTAACCAGCGACCACCTTAGCACCAGCCAAAATAACAGCAGCAGTAGGAACACCCACCAGAATCAGCAAGTTCGCAATAGCCATCACACTGCGAGCCGTGCCATCATAACGCTCCTCAAGGAACTGAGGAATCGTGAACACACCACGCTTAAGCAACATAGGCAAGAAGGTGAAGGCAACCACCACCAGCGTAATCGCAGCCAGCCACTCATAACCAGCAATAGCCAGACCAACCCAGTTAGCGGCAAGCCCACTCGTGCCGACAAACTGCTCCGTCGAGATGTTAGCGGCAATCAGGGAGAAGCCCACGAGCCACCAGCTCAGACCACGACCAGCGAGGAAGTAGTCGGCAGCACCATTCTTTTCCTTTTCCTCCTTGGTTTCTTTGGAGTCAGAAGACTTCCAAATCCCCAAGCCAATGACACCGATAACGGCGACGAGGAAGGCGACAATTTCCCAAGGCGCGAGCATGTTCGCGTCTGACATCTGCGCAGGGGCAGCCGCCACAGCGGCAGCAGCCTCGGCCACAGGCGACTCATCCTGAGCAAGTGCCCCACAGGACAGCATGCTCACGAGACCAAATAGCAATGCTAATTTTTTCATAAGAGAGTTTATTTCTAGATAAAGTAAGCGAAATTCAGACCCTTAGGCCTGATAGAGAACACGAGCACCATCGCCCGCGCGTGTCACCAAATAAGTCGTTTGAATACCCGTGGCCTGACAATAGCCCTCAATCAGCTGAGCGGCAACAGCCTCAACATCCTCACTCTTAACCAGAGCAACAACGCAGCCACCAAAGCCACCACCCGTCATGCGAGCACCATAAATCGAACTAGCCATCGGAATCGTATCACAGAGCGAGACCAGCATGTCCACCTCACCGCAAGAGACCTCATAGTCATTGCGAAGAGAAGCATGAGAACCACGCATCGCCACACCAGCCTCAGCCCAATCACCAGCAGCAGCAGCGGCAGCAAAAGCCTCCACACGCAGGTTTTCACCAATCACGTGGCGGCAGCGGCGGTAGCAGAGCTCACCAATCGCGCCCTTGTTGGCCTCAAGCATAGGCATATCAACCTCACGCAGAGACTCAGCACCCATGATGGCGCAGGCATCCTCACAATTCTTACGACGAGCCGCATAACCACCATCGGCCAGCGAGTGCTTCACGGCTGAATCAATCACCAGAACACTGACCGCGTCATCAGTCATCGGAATAAGCTTGTAGCTCAAATCCTTGCAGTCCAGCATAATCGCATTACCCTGCTGACCATTGGCCGAGATAAATTGGTCCATGATACCACAGGGAACCGAGGCGAACTCATGCTCGGTCGCCTGACCCATCAAAGCGCGATCCGTCGGGCTGATATCAGCCCCACAGAGGGCAGCCAAAGCCGTGCAGACAGCCACCTCAAAGGCAGCACTCGAAGAAAGGCCACCACCGCGAGGAACGTTGGAATCAATCAACATCTCCACCGCTGGCACCTTGACACCACGGCGTTCAAGCATGCAGATGATGCCGCGCACGTAATTGCTCCAGAAGGGGTCACCCACCTTGGATGCCTCCTCCACACTCAACTCCAGAACCGATTCACCAAGACCGCCAATCCAGCGGTGCATGCCCGTTGGCGAGGGTGCTACAGCGACCGAGTTGATGTTTTGCAAGGCCATGGGCATCACAAAACCGTTGTTGTAATCCGTATGATCACCAATCAAATTAACGCGCCCTGGGGCGGCAGCAATCACGACGGGCTTCTTGCCAAAGTACTCCTC
>JAWXTZ010000190.1:0-2961 GCA_044433085.1 Akkermansia sp. | reverse complement strand
TCAACCTCATTGCCTTTACTCTCAAATCCGACGCTAACAACGAAACCTGCATGCAAGCCATCGCCCAACTCTTCTGGGAGTCGCTTGACACCACACCAGCATGAGCCTAAATCCCGCTACTGATTTTGATAATGAACGTAAAATCACCGTGCAGACCCTGCTGCAAGATTTTCGTTTCCTTGTGGATGACTACCTGCCAGAGGCCCAATTTTGGGTAGGTGGGGGGCTGCGTTTTGATGCCCTGATGCTCAGCCTGAAGAGCTACATGCACGAGCACATCCGCGTGCGCCAGCTCAACCAAGTCATGGGCGTGATGCCCTGCCGCTGGAGCCTGAGCTGGCACCGTAACCAAAGCCAAATCAACGACTCAGACTTTTGCCGCCTGCTTGAGATTTACGCCGCGAACAGCATCGCCTTCACCCTCTGCTTCGATAACCCCTTCATCACCGATGAGATGCTTGAGGACCCATACGGCCTCGGCCTTGTGCAAGAGCTCATCAAGCGCGACCGCCTCAACAAAAACACCCTCTGCGTCGCCAACGACAAGCTGCGAGCCCGCATTAAAAAAGAGCATCCTAAGCTCAAAATCATCGCGCACCCCAACCGCATCATTATCGAACAACAACGCCGCACCGCCAAGCTCTACAAGCAGCTGCTCGGGCAATACGACATGGTCGCCCTGCACCCCAGCGATGGAGGGCGGGCTGAAATCCTCAGCGGCATCGCCCAAGGCGACTCGGGCGATGAAAAGCGCATCATCATCACCACCAACGCCCCCTGCCTACGCACCTGCCCCGCAAGGCGCGAGCACCTGCAAGCCCTAGCTGGCATGCGCGAGCAGCCCTACCACAACATCCACCGCGTTGCCGAGGCACAAATCGTGGATAAAGTCGGCTGCAAGAAGCTTGATAACATCATGAGCCAAAGTGCCATGATGAGCTACGACCAAAAGCGCAAGGCCTACGAGTTGGGTTACCGCCACTTCGCCTTCCAAGCGCAGCGTCACCTCTCACCTTTCACACTTGCATCAGATGTCCTCAATGGGATATTCACGAAAGCACCTGAGTATAGCAACAAAGTTGCAACCGTCACCGCCAACGTCCTCAGTGCGCTGAGCATGTCTGGGCGCCAGCAAAAGAGCGGCATGCTCAAGTTTAACAAACTCTATTAACTGAAACTATCCGCTTTAACGATACTTCAATAACAACAATATGAACAAACGCCACATCTTCTCATCCGAGTCCGTCGGTGAGGGACACCCAGACAAAATCGCCGACCTCATCTCTGACAGCATCCTCGATGCATGCTTAGAGCAGGACCCTAATGCACGTGTTGCATGCGAGACCATGGTTAAAGATAACCACGTCATCCTCGCGGGCGAAATCACCACATCAGCCAAGATTGATTACGATCAAATCGTGCGCGATGCCATCAACTTTGTCGGCTACCGCACCGCAGCAGATGATCAAGTCTTTAACGCCGAGACCGTGGAAATCACCAACTACCTCAGTGCGCAAAGCCCCGACATCGCCCAAGGAGTCGATGCCGTTGCAGCTGAAGGCAAGGATGGCAGCGAACAAGGAGCAGGTGACCAAGGCATCATGTTTGGCTACGCCAGCAACGAGACCCCCGAGCTCATGCCCGCGCCCATCATGTACTCCCACCAAATCATGATGGAACTCAGCCGCGCCCGCAAGGCTGGTGAAGTCAGCTGGTTGCGCCCCGACAGCAAGAGCCAAGTCGCCATGCAATATGGTGATGATGGCAAGCCAGAGCGCATCATGAACGTCGTGCTCAGCACCCAGCACAGCGAAGAAGTAGACATTGAAACCCTTCGCGAGTACTGCAAGGCCCTCATCCTGCGCGTGCTGCCAAGCCAACTGGTCGATGAGAACACCGAATTCTTCATCAACCCAACAGGCCGCTTCGTCATAGGCGGACCTAACGGAGACTCGGGACTCACAGGCCGCAAAATCATCGTTGACACCTATGGTGGCATGGGTCGTCATGGTGGTGGTGCCTTCTCGGGCAAGGACAGCACCAAGGTAGACCGCTCCAGCGCGTACATGTCTCGATGGGTGGCCAAGCACATCATCGCGGCAGGGCTGGCCGACTCATGCGAACTGCAAGTCGCGTACGCGATTGGCAAGGCATCGCCCGTCTCCATCATGCTTGACGTGAACACCTACGGAACTGAAAAAATCTCTAAGGAAGAAATCATCCAACGCGTGAAAGCCAACTTTAGCTTTAAGCCAGCGGACATCGTAGCGACCTTAGGACTGAAGCGCGCTATCTTTAAGAGCAGCACGAACTACGGGCACTTTGGCCGTGGTGACCTGCCATGGGAGCAGCTTGATGATGCGAAGCTTGCCGCCATGCGTGGCGAGTGCTGAACCATGAACAAAGGCACCCCTACGATGCGCAGCATCGTGAATGGGGTCTGGGGTGCTGGCACCCCAGCGGGGACGTGGTCAGATTGCGGACGAGCAATGCTGAGACGACGAGAGGTGAGGGCACTCCCGAACCGGCGCGACGCAGTCGCGTGAGGAGGATGAGCCCCCGCAGGGTTTGGGTCAGCGTCCCAAGCCGCCGGCAGGCCCGCCGCCGGCAGCGTAGTGAGCGAAGCGAGCGGAGCAGGGCACCAACTTACCCTCCCACGCGCCACCTGTAAGCACGCGCGGCAAATGTTGCATGGTGCCACGCGGGCTTGCAGGTGGGTGCTGGTATGAGGTAAGTTGATTCGGCACCGCCTCACGGCGCCTCACCCCTTCGGGGCACGTCGCTTCGCTCCTGTCCAAACTGCCTTACAGCCGTCGGCAGTTTTGGTGCCCTTGGGGCTTCGCCCCAAACCCCAGCCTCCGGCGGGTCTGCCGACGGCCTGAGACGCTGTCTCAGACTCTGCGGGGGCTTTGCCCCTCGACCCCAGCAGGGCTCTGCCCTGCACCCGCAAGGATTTGCCAT
>JAWXTZ010000189.1:0-2977 GCA_044433085.1 Akkermansia sp. | reverse complement strand
ACCGCGATGGAGAAGAGCAGGGGGAAGACGATGCCGATGCTAGAGTCGCAGGAGAGCTGCTTGGATTTGGAGAGCAGCTCAATCAACCAAACGGTCAGCACGCCCGTGAGCCCCGCCCCCACGATGAGGTAGGGCGAGTTGAGGTCACCCGTCATGAAGAAGGCGACCACCACACCCAAGAGGATGGTGTGCGTGATGGACTCCGCAATCATGGAGAGCTTGCGTAAAATGAGAAAGTTACCCGGCAGGGCGCAGGCGATGGCGACGAGCACCGCGATGAGTTGAATTTCGATGGCACTGCTCATGCTTCGAGCTCTCCCTTCATGCTGGCAAAGTTGCTTTTATTGCGGTGGTGTTGCAGCATCTTGGCAAGCACCCCACGCGAGGGGGCGATGAGCATGCTGATAAAGGTGATGCAGCTCATCACAACGACGATGAGCGGGCCGGTGGGCATTTTGCTGACCAGTGAGCTGATGAGGGTTCCTGTCACCCCAGCTATGGCCGCCAAGGCGGCTGAGAGCGCGACCATGCGCCCAAAGCGGTTGGTCCATTGACGCGCGGCGACGGCTGGGCAAATGAGCATGGCGCACATTAAGATGGCACCCACCGTTTGCAGACCGACGACGATGCCCATCACAATCATTAGCGAGAGCAAGGTATTGAGAAATTTGGAGGAAAAGCCCACGCTGCGGGCAAAGTCCACGTCAAAGATGAAGAGCTTGAGCTCCTTCCAAAACATCAGTGAGAGGACCAAGAGGATGATGGCGCAGACGAGCATGATTTGCAGGTCGCTGCGCATCATCGTGGCGGCTTGCCCGAGCACAAAGCGGTCTAAACCCGCTTGGCTGGCGTTGGGCAGTTTTTGAATGGCGGTCATGAGCACCATGCCCACGCCAAAGAAGACGGAGAAGACGAGGGCTAAGGCGGCATCAAACTTCACACGTGTGTACTTGGTGATGTTTAAAATCGCCAGCATGGCGAGCAGACCCGCAATCCCTGCGCCTAGGAGTAGCAGTTCGGTATCCTTATGCCCCGTCATCAAAAAGACCAGCGCGATACCTGGTAGGGTGGAGTGCGAAATGGCATCACCGAGCAGCCCCTGCTTGCGCAGCACAACAAAGCTGCCCACCAAGCCGCTAATCAGCCCGAGTAGCAGCGAGCCCAGTGCCACCGTTTGAAAGGTGTACTCGCCCAGAACTTCTAGGATATCATTCATCGGCACCCTTGCTGTTTAAAGCGCTGGCTGAACTGCGGTAGGTTTTTGACAGGTTTGCCTCGGTGAAGACCTCGGCAACTGGTCCTGTGGCCACGGTCTTGATGTTGAGCAGGCAGACCGCATCAAAATATTCGGGTACGGTCTGTAAATCGTGGTGGACCACGACGACCGTCTTGCCCTGAGCCTTGAGCTCCTTGAGCAGGGCGACGATGGCCTTCTCGGTCTGGGCATCCACGCCCTTGAAGGGCTCGTCCATGAAGTACAAATCCGCCTGTTGCGCCAAGGCGCGGGCGAGGAAGACTCGTTGTTGCTGCCCGCCAGAGAGCTGGCTGATTTGCCTATCTGAGTAAGGCGTCATGCTCACCATCTCGATGCATTCGCGAGCGAGCTCTCTCTCTTTGCGACCGGTGCGGCGTAGCCAACCCAGCTTGCCGTAGCAGCCCATGAGCACCACATCGAGCACCGTTACGGGGAAATCCCAGTCAACGCTGCCACTCTGCGGCACATAGCCGACGCGGCTCTTGAAACGCCCCGCCTTGCCGAGTTCATCGGCAAAGCGAATCGTTCCGCTCACAGATTTCATCAAGCCGAGCAAGGCCTTAATCAGGGTCGATTTGCCCGCTCCATTGGGACCGACAATGGCCATGAGTTGCCCGCTCGGAATCTCTAGCGACACATCCCATAACACCGGCTTGGAGTCATAGGCGACCGTCAAATTCTCAACACGGACGGCTGGCTCAGCTTGATGAATCATGAGTTTGATTTTACTTAAGTGCGTTAATGATGGTGTCGATGTTCATGCGCAATGCCTTGATGTAGGTGTCAGCACCCGATTCAGCATCACCCAAGGAGTCGGAGTAGAGGGTACCACCGATGACCACATCGCCACCCTTGGCGCGAACAGCGGCTTGCAGTGCTTCCATGGCCTTGGGCGAGACGGAGTCTTCGCAGAAGATTGCCTTGAGTTTATGGTCCTTAATGACTTCAGCCAAATCGGCAATATCCTTAGTGCCAGCTTCAGTAGCGGTGCTAAGGCCTTGCAGAGCCATCACCTCAAACTTGAAGGCATCGGCAAAGTAGCCAAAGGCATCGTGCGAGGTGATGAGAAAGCGTTGTGTCTCTTCAATCTCAGCAGTGCGGGATTGGATGTAAGCCTTGAGCTCGTCCAACTGGGCGTCGTAGCTCTTCAAGTTGGCTTGGAAGATGGCTGCCTTCTCGGGGTAGAGGGCAGACAACTTAGCCGTCAGGCCCTGAGCCACGCTCTTCCAGATATCGACATTGTTCCAAACGTGGGGGTCAACGACCATGGTGCCGTCTTCGTCAAACTCAAGCAGCATCTCCTTGGGGATGGAGCTCTCGGCACAGTAAATGGGGGAGCCTTGGGTCTCCAACTTACCGAGGATGCGAGCCATTTGTCCCTCCATGCCCACGCCGTTGTAGACGACGACATCGGCCTTCTCCAAGCTTTGGACATCTTGTGCGGTGGGCACGTAAACGTGGGGGTCAACACCAGGACCGCAGAGGCTGATGACCTCAACTTGATCACCACCGATTTGCTTGGTCAAGTCGGTAAGGTATGTTGTTGTAGCAACGATGCTCACCTTGCCATCGGGATTCCCTTGTGCACCTGCTTTGCCATTTTGGTCGCAGGATGGCAACAAGGCCAACATGAGAGCGGAGACTGCACTCCAGCTTAGTATTTTTTTAATCATAACTTAATTTTATTATTTGGGATTACCGCAACCTAAAATTAGGCGTGCC
>JAWXTZ010000188.1:0-3001 GCA_044433085.1 Akkermansia sp. | reverse complement strand
TCAAGGAGGAAATCGAGCACGTCGTCAACGAGATGAAAAACGCAGGGGTCAGCGAAGATGTCATCATGAACACCGTCGTGCCAGAGCTTAGCGAGCACGCCACCCTTGGCGAACTCAGCGGCATTGCTACAGCAGCGGCCGACCGCATGACCGTCGCCCGCGAACGTGGAGAAGCCAAGGAGGGGCAAAAATTCGCATCCAACGCCTACACCATCACCATCAACGCCAACGGCAAAATGCAGAAGGTAATCTTCCGCGTCGCGCAAGGCAAAGCCACTATGGCAAACATGCACGAAGAGCTCTCCGAGATTGCCGCCCTCGTGTGGGAACAAGAGCAACAAGACCGCAACCTCACCCAACTAGGCGCAGAGCTCCAAGCCTTCCAGCAAGAAGTACTCAAAGCCAACCCCGAGAGCAAGCAGTTCATCAAGACGGAGGGAGAGCTCACCCGCCAAGCCGTGCTGGAAGCTCTGTCCTCCCTTAGCGTCCTCAAAACCATCATGGACGCAGCCCAAGGCGGCACCCAAGTATCACAGAGCGTCGCCAAGATGGCAGCCTATCAACTCAAGTATGTCGATGCCTTTAACGGAGCGGCCCGCGTCGCCACCATGATGAATGACTACCTCAACAAGGGAAAGCTCAGCGAAAAGGTGGAAGAGCTCATCAACACCATGGGCAGCAGCATTGAAGCAGCCTACGCCCGCAACATCCGCACCAAGGCAGAGGAACAACAGCGCCTAGCCCTCGACATTGAAGAACAAGAGGTGAAGGCGAAAGCCGACCTTGCCCCCATCAACATCGAAGAGCTTAAAGCCCGCGTCAAAGCCAGCACCGCAGAACCAAGTGACACCGAGAGCAATAGTAATTTTAGCCTAGCGCAGCCTCAAAGGTTTGCAACAACCCGCCAAGAAGCAAAAGCCCATTTGCGAGTCCTGAGTGATGGGATGATGGAAAAGACCGGTAAGAAAGGTAATCAGTTAAAGCCAATAAAAGGCAAGGGGCTTACGGCTCCAGACACAGACTATGAGGTTTTTATTACAGGTCAAACCATAGCCAAATCCACAAGTGGTGATGCGTACCGGAAGAGCATTCTCAACTTAAATAGAGAAGACGCAGGCGAAATTCACAGTTTCGTTGTCTCTAACATAGATGTTCTTTGGATGTCGTCATCTAATTTAGGTGTAGAAGCAGACCGCAAAGAGAGAAGAAATGTTACCGCTATTCCGAAGCGTATTGCGTACATCAACAGTCCTTACGGTGCCCTTAAGGTGAAATTGACAGCGAAGTTATACGAAGGAGAACAAGGGATTGACCAAATTTATTCCGTCGAGGTCGAAGAAATCGAGGAAATAAAAGAGCCTAATGGAAAATGGGAAGAGAGATTCGATAAATCGACACATACCCGTTCCCCTCATCAGGCTCAATCCGATAATATCAAAATAGAGGAGGAAGTCAAGGGGAATTTCAGCATCGATAGCAACGAGCAGCTACTCGCCCCCAACGGCAAGCCTAGCAACCTTACGCCTGATCAGTGGCACCAAGTGAGAACTCCTCAGTTCCTCAAATGGTTTGGTGATTGGATTAACGACCCTGCGAATGCAAGCAAGGTTGTCGATGAAAATGGCGAGCCGCTTGTGGTGTATCATGGGACAGGCACTAAGATTGAAGAGTTTGACCCTAAGCTCACAGGCTTAGGCAACGACCAGTATGGTAGTGGGTTCTATTTCTCCAGCGATAAGCAGCAGGCCGAGTATTACACGACAGCCACTCTTGATGATAGAAGCAAGTTAGGAGGTAGTGATAATCCTAACGTCTTGAGTGTTTACCTTAATATTCGTAATCCTTTAATGCTTGGGGCTGACATTCAACACCTTGGTGAAGTAAATGTAAGCAAAGCTAACGCTGCAAAGATTATCGCCTTGGCTCCTAATATTTTCAATACAGACGAGAGTCCTCTTGTTGATTTTATGGACAATAGGGGAAAGCCCTTCACGAAAGCAAATATCAAAGAGGCTGTTGCTGTTTGCGGTTGGGATTTGCGAATGCTTGAGGGTGACTTCTTCTCAGGAGACTCCACAGCTTACCGACATGCGGTCAATAAAATCTTAGGGTACGATGGGATTATTAAGCAGTTTTCTGACGGTACGTCGCATTATGTAGCGTGGTTCCCTAATCAAATTAAATCGGTAGAAAATAAAGGAGGATGGAGCACGGGGGATAATCGTATCAACTTCTCGCTGGATGGCTACACGGAAGAGCTCTTAAAAACACCTCAGGAGATTTACGGCTCAATTAACCCAACCCGAGAGGAGGTAAAGAAAGTATGGGAGAGGGTCTTGAATCATTGCTGTTACAGCGATTTAAGTAATGCCGAATTATCTACATTTTACCCAGTGTGTCCAACACCAGCTGTATTGCGGATGATTGGGGTCCCGTCTAAGATGATGACTATTATTCCACCTCGGATTAAAAAAGTTATGAGCGGGAAACATCTTGTCACATATGCCGACCTTTTAACTTTGACAGACCAATTGAGTGACCCTGTCGCAATCTTTAATTCGTTAACCTATCCCAACAGTATTGTCATTTTAACAACCATGATGGACGAGACGAAAGTGGGGATGAGACCGGCTATGGCTGCGATTCACATGAGTAAATCAATTACTAGCGAAGGTATTGAAATTCATGAAATATCATCGATATATGGGCGGACATCCAGTCATGCCTACGAGCAAGAACCACCTCTTTATGTAAACAGAAACTTCCTAAAAGAAGATGGTGGCAGTTGGCTACAATTGCCAAACACAACAATCAGACTTAAAGGAAGCTCTACACGCAACATACCAAATGAAGACGACCTTGTCAACTACAAAAAGGAAAAAAATATTCATTTTTCCATTGTTAACCAACACGCAGCGGAGCAAGCCCGCGAAATCTTCTCGCCGCTGCTTGAATCTGACAGCCGCGCCCGCGCCCTCGTGCGAGTCATCGGCACAAGGAT
>JAWXTZ010000187.1:0-3016 GCA_044433085.1 Akkermansia sp. | reverse complement strand
ACAAGACAGAACTCGCCACCCCCAGCGCACAAACCAAGACCGACAAGCCACCCACGACCGCCACCTGCGGCAGCAAATCCCCCAGCGCCCGCGCCCCCGCCAGCTCGTCAATAATATCGGCAAAGAGCATGGGCGAAACCAACATGCACCCATTGCTAAGCAGCAGGCACAAGGTGATGAGTCCCACGCGCGGGTAGGCAGCGAAGAGGGCTAGCATCCAATGGATAGGGCGCTTAGGCATCGCTTAACTATGGTAGCAGCGCAGAATCTCCTCCGCAACCGCTTCAAAAATCCCCAGCTTATGGTCAAGGTCCATCCAAGCCCACATCCCATTCGGGTTCAACTCAAGGAAGTACAATTCCCCATCCCGACGCAAAAAGTCAAAACGCCCAAACTCAAAGCCCGTCGCCTCCATAAACTGGTCAATCTTCCCCAAATCCTCATCCGAAAGTTCAGGGTCATACCAATGCATCTCCTGCTGCACTTGGTGCTGCCGATAATCATCACCCTCAAAGGTAGACCTATCGAGAGCCAGCGCAAACTTCTTACCCTTCACATAGAGAACGGTCACATCTTCCTGCGCCTCCACGCGTTCCTGCAAGAACCAGGGGAACTCAGGTGAAAGCTCCTCCACCGTAATTTTCTTCACGGCAAAAAATTTATCTTCGGCAATAGGGGTCTGCGTCAAGGTCTTCGCCACAAAAGCATTCTCTGGCGTCTCTGATGGCAACATGCCCTTACAAATATGGAATGGGGGCACCTTCCAAAACCGCTGTGCCAGCAACATCTGCGGGAACTTGCGCCACTTACTATTGCCCGAATGCACCAGCACCGCCTTACCCATAGAATCGTAATAATTGTAGAGAGACGAGAACAAATCCGTCACCTCCTCGCGGCACCAGTTCTCCAAACAGCCGCCCTTAGGGACATCAATAGCATCCAAAAACATGGGCTTGCGCAGGTAAACACACTTCAAATTCGCCGAAGAGCAAACATTGCCCTCCTTATCCCGAATCCAAAATCCGTCCCCCGAAAAGCGCCATTCATAATCGCGCCAAGCATCCACATTAAAACGAAAGACCTCAATGCCCCCTAAATAGGGCATCAACATATCCGTCGTCACATCTTCACTACAAGTAGGAATCAACAGCATAACAAAAGCGCATCAAACAATCAAAAAAGAAGCAGGGGCAGCAGCAAAGCAACCACCCCTGCCCGAATCATATCGATTAGTCCCAAGTATTGGAGTCATCCATACGTTGGTTAGGAGTACCTTGGAACGTATGCGTATAGTTCATACTTACGCCTACGGTGGAGATTTCCTTAGCCTTACTATTAATGCTTGTTGCAACATCAAGAGGTGATTTCATTTGATTGTATTCTTTCTATATTTGCGCCACTAAAGAAGGGTAGCAGCATTCCCTTTTTCCGATACTGGAAAATTTCCCGATTCTTTCAAATCGCCAAGCCGAACCGCCATCCTGTAACGCATCGTCACAAGAGGCAACACAACTTACCTGAATATAGATATATCAAATCAAAGAGCACATGTCAAAATAAAAGTTCACATTCTCCAAATATATCATTTTACAGAGCACGCAAAACAACAAACAAGACCAAAGCCAATCTACATGACCTTGGGCTTGTGCTAAAATACCTTACCGATACCAGCAATCAGCGCGTAGCATGTTGCAAGGCGTACTTGGTTAAAACGAACTTAACCGTTTTATCCTCATCTGCCCAGCCGAAGAAGAAAGGCGTCGCAACAAGCATGCCACCTGCAGCCACCCACCCAACGGGACCACCAAGAGTAGCGGCAGTGGAAGACGCTGCCATATAAGTAGCAAAGGGAAGTGTAGCCCCTACGCTAGCGCCAATGGAGCAAATAACCGTGGACATAGTCGTATAAAAGGCGAACCCCGTCAAACTGATAGTTGTACTGAGAGTTGCGAGCGCAACCGCGCCAGACCCCGTCATAATACCTGCAATTTCAGCCTTACTGAGCCCCTTAAGCTCGGGTGAATGCTTCACCATCTCACCCCAAGCTTTTTCGCGCTCTGCTGGACTCATCTTATCCCAAGCCTCAACAAAATTATCCTTGAGCGCGTCTTTCACAATCAAGGCCTCCAAATCGGCATCATCGTAGTTTTCAAGATTAGGGATGTCTTTTTTATCCGCAACCCAATGCAACATCTCGTGATAATCAATCTGGGAATCACTCTTAAACCAGTAGGTAAACCAGTGGCTATAGTTCCACTGCACCTCCTTTTGAATCGCAGCCACATCAAAACTAGATACAGAAAGAACACCTTTATCGACAGCTTCAAGCACACAAGCCTCTGGCAAGTCATTATAAGTTTTAGGAAGAAGCGGTTTTTTGGTAAACTTAGCACTTTCCTCATCGATAGCATAAAGCTGATACCACGAGCAAACCTTAGCATCACCATCAATTTCAGGCAAAACCTCAATAGCCTGAGCCACGGCAATCAGCTCATTCTTACCTAAGGATTTCAGGAAAACATTAATATTCTGAGTATCGCTATTAACTTGAATTTTGCGAGTAGGTGGAGTTACATCATCTTCGCAAGAGCTCAAAAAGCCAGCGCTAATAAGTGAAGCCATGCAAAGAAGCGCGGTTGTACTTTTTATCATTTTATTGTGAAACATAATAATTGGATGGGTATTTGTTTAAAATTTAGAAAAATAGCTATTCAATTCTCCTAACAGTTGAGCCCGATAGTCTCTTTCTTTTTCTACCTTTTCATGACGAACAGCAAGGGCAAAATCGCGAAGAAGAGCATAATTACTCTGGGTAAAATTAATATTGAGGTCTTTTCGACTTAATATTTGTTTTTCTCGGTTTGTATGGGTTCTACTCATCGCCAACATCGCATAAGCTAGTGTAAACTTTCTTCTGTAAATTCAGAATCACCGTAGCTCACGCCCTTTTTTTTCAGCGGCATGGGTGAGCCCCGTAGGGGCGAAGCCATGCCGCTGAAAAAAAACGCCCCAACAG
>JAWXTZ010000186.1:0-3043 GCA_044433085.1 Akkermansia sp. | reverse complement strand
CGGCAGACTCATTGCAGAGACCCGCGCCCGCGATTAGGGTATCTTGGACATGCTCTTCAAAGCTGTCCTGACTGTCGGTTACGGCAGCAATACCACCCTGCGCTTTGGCAGAGCTTGTTTCAAAAAAGTCGTCCTTACACAGAACGATTACCTTGCCGTGTTCGGCTGCGCGCAGTGCAAAGCTAAGACCTGCAACCCCGCTACCAATTACTAAAAAGTCTGACGTGTTCATCTTCCTCTGAGTGGGTATGATAACAAATTCAGCCCCCTAGGTCACGCCTAAAGCTCGCAGCGTGCTGATTTTCTTGTGTGATTTGCGTGATGGGAGGTGCTATTTTGTCGTAATTTTGTCTTGTCGTCTTCCATCCAACAGGCTATACTTGCGGCATAATGAACGAGAAATTGATTATCATCGGAGCTGGTCCAGCTGGCTATACAGCTGCCATTTACGCTGCACGCGCGGATTTGTCGCCCCTGCTATTTACCGGCAGTCAGATTGGTGGGCAGCTGACCACCACGACTGAGGTGGAGAACTTCCCCGGATTCCCCGAGGGGGTGATGGGCCCCGACCTGATGTTTCAAATGAGCGAGCAAGCCCAAAAGCATGGGGCTCGCTACGCCTACGAAGATGTGATTTCTGTCCAACAACAGGCCTGTGATGGTCTCTTTGTCGTGACGACATCTGGCGGTGCCTATACCGCTCAATCCGTCATCGTCGCCACGGGGGCAAAGGCTCGTTACCTCGGTTTGGATGGCGAAAAGGAACTCATCGGCCATGGCCTGACCGCCTGTGCCACCTGCGATGGTGCCTTCTACCGCAACGTGCCCGTCTGCGTCGTCGGCGGTGGCGACAGCGCTTGTGAGGAGGCCGACTTCCTCACCAAATTTGCCAGTAAGGTTTACCTCATTCACCGCCGCGATGAGCTGCGTGCCAGCAAGGCCATGCAGCAGCGCGTGCTCAATAACCCTAAGATTGAAATGCTTTGGAACAGCACCATCAGTGCCTACCAAACGGATGAAGCGGGTGAAATGACCAGTGTGACCCTTCAAGATACCCAGACGAAGGAAGAACGCCCGCTGGAGCTCAAGTGCGTCTTCATGGCCATCGGTCACGACCCGAACAGCAGCTTCCTCGGTGGCTTGGTGGATAGGGATGAAGCTGGCTTCATCATCCGCAAGCCCGATAGCACCCTGACCAAGACCGCCGGCCTCTTTGCCGCTGGCGACGTGGCCGATGCGGTCTACAAGCAAGCCATCTCTGCTGCGGGCATGGGCTGCTGGGCAGCTCTCGATGCCGAGCGTTACCTCCATACACTCTAAACCAACTCTCTTCCCTCAACCCCTAGAATCCCTATGAAAACAGCTACTTTGCTCACGATGTCGGCTTTGGTCGCCTTGGCTATGTCCAGTTGCGAAACCGCCAAAGATAAAGAATTGAAGGTGCGCCACGCGCAAGATTTGTATGCGTCCGCTGACTACAGCGAGGCGATTCCCATCTTGGAGAAGGCGGCCTTCGAAGGTGATGTCAACGCCCAGATGACCTTGGCCAAGGCCTATGATGAAGGTGTTGGTGTCACGAAAAATCTTGGCACGGCTGTCATGTGGTACACCAAGGCTGCCGATCAGGGCAACCCCCGAGCTCAGGATAACTTAGGTACCTGTTACATCATGGGAGCAGGGGTGAGCAAGAATGATGAGACCGCTGTCTCTTGGTACCAAAAGGCAGCGGCTGGCAGCTACCCCCCTGCACTCAATAATTTGGGTCTCTGCTACTTGAATGGTGAGGGCGTGAAGGAGGATAGCACCTTGGCTGCGGATTACTTTCGACGCGCGGCTCAGCAGGGCAACGCCAATGGGCAATACAACCTCGGTCGCTGCTACTACCATGCAGCCGGTGTTCCCCATGACCCCGAGCTCTCGAAGTACTGGTTGAAGAAGGCTGCCGAGCAGGGGCATCAGAATGCCCAAGCCTTCATGGAAGAGAACGCCCTCGTACCCGCTGACCCAACCCTGCCCAGCATGGGGACAGGTGATGCCGCCATGGATAGCTTGCCAGTCGTTGCGCCGGCACCGATTTGATAATTAGTAATTAGTAATTAGTAATTGAAATAATGCGGGCTATCGCCCGTAAGGATGGAAGCCAAGCATGTGCGACGGTGCATTTGCTTGGCATTCTACGCCCGTAAGGGCACTAACTTGCAATCCCTAGTTCCTGATTCCTAATTAAAAAACGCTTGCGTTTTTTATGTCACCTCGCATGTTCGTGCTTTAACAATTAGCTAATTTGTGCATAATAAGGCGCGTCATGTCTTTACAAACAAGCGAATCGCCCAAGCAAGTTTCATGGTTTTCCTTTTGGTCCCTGACCTTGATTCAATCCATGAACTCCCTCAACGAGAAGGGGGGACAGTTCCTCCTCATCGCCTTGGGGATTTGGCTGAGCACGGCCTTGGAGTACCCGCTCTCCATTCTGATTGTTCTACCCTTTGTTCTCTTTTCGCCTTTGGCGGGTTGGTTGGCTGACCGCTACTGCAAGACCCGCTTGCTGCAAGCCATGGTGCTCTTGCAGGTGGTCGTGTTGGCGGGGATGAGCTATGGTCTCTTCATGCACCAGCTGCCAGTCGCGCTGGGATTCTTTGGTGTCTTCTGCATCCAAGCCATGTTCTTTAGCCCTGCAAAGAAGGGGCTGGTCAAGGATGTGGTCGGGTCCGAGAACATAGGCTTTGCCAGCGGTATTTTGGAGATTACCTCCATGCTCGCCCTGCTCGTTGGGCAGATTGGTGCCTTCTACATCGTCTATCACCTGCTGAGTAAGTGGGGTATGGATGCCGGTTGGGAGGCTGCGGCTTGGCCCTGCGTCTTCTGTGGCATTGGTGCTATTGTGGTCTTCTTGCTCAGCTTGAGTATTCCACGCTTTAAGCCCGAGGGCACGCGCCCCTTCTCGTGGTCGCTGTTCTGGGAGCACTTTGCGCAACTCAAGATGCTGTGGAATAACAAGGTGCTGCGCCACTGCGAGGTGGGCATTGGCTACTTCTGGTTCATC
>JAWXTZ010000185.1:0-3045 GCA_044433085.1 Akkermansia sp. | reverse complement strand
AGCTTGCAGCAAAGTTGTTCTTGTCCATGAACTCAATGCCCCGAGCCGCACCTGTGTAGGTCTTAAGGTTCATGAGGTGGTCGTAGAAGTCGAGGTTGCGGGTACCTACGTAAATCGTGCCGCCTTCACGCAGTAAGGCGTTGCAGGTCGTGAGCACCGCATGTTCAAAGTCTGTATCAACGACAGAGTTGAGAACGCTGTCCAGAATCACGGTATCGAAGAGCCCATCTCGCTTGAGCTTGCGTGTGGCGTGGTTAATCTGTTTAACGACTTCCTGCACATTGAGCTTTTGCGCCACTTGGAAGTGGGGCTCGTAGGCACAGATGTCATAGCCTTGTGAAGCCAGCAGCTTCACGTAGGCGCAACGTCCCGCGCCAAAGTCGATGGTTTTGCTCTCCTTGCTCAGTTCGGGAATCACGTAGTTTTCATAAAGGGTGGAAGCAATCTTACGGCTCTTTTTACCAGCCAATCGCTTCATCTGGCAATGGAGCTGGTTGTAGCTTTTCACGCCCAGTGCATCGTAGAAGTATTGCCCATATTCTTCACCAAGGTAACGCATCATTTCCTCTTCCTGCTCGCGAGGTAGCATGTAGCAGAGCATACCACATCGGTTTTGATGCGATGCAACGGCATAGTCCGAGTTGAGTAGGACGCGTCCATCTTCACTGCATACGATGGAGCCCCATTCGCCATATTTGGTGATGAGGTCGCCCATATTCTTCACGATGAGCGCGTTCTGGTTGCGCTCATAGCTCACGGCTTCGTGCGAGATGAACTGATACGTTCCAGCCCGCTGTGCGGTGGCTTCAACGTCAATGAGGACAGGCGTGCTATCCGTCTCAATGCTGTTATGGAATAAGTTGAAGGTGATTTCATCGGCACGAGTAATGCCTTTGATTCGGATGGCAGGGCAATGAGTCATGCCAATGGCTTTCATGGCGCGGGTTCGTTGGTGACCTGCGGTCAAAATGCCGTTGTCGCCATTGACGATGACGGGCTTAATGATGCCAAATTTCTTCAAGCTCTCTTGCAAGAGGATGAACTTATCATCTTCTAGCTTACGAGGGTTGTAGTCCGCTGGCTTGAGCTCATCCAGCGGGAATTGTTCAAGGAACTCAGTTCGCATAGCGGGAATCTCCGTGAGTGAGCAGTTCCATGACGAGCCCGATGCCATTGCCGTTCTTGGCGAAGTAGGCATTCATGAAGGCTTCAAATTTTTCAACTTCATCATCCTGCATGAAGAACTTTCGGTTGCCGTAGGAGATGTTGGGCTGTTGGCTTGGTGCGGTAACGTCCGCATTGAGGTCTACTTCATCGGGGATGTCCGCAGGTGTCTCAGCGTAGGCGATGAGCTCATCAAGCTCACCTTCGTCAAAGCCAGTGAGTTCAAGGTCAAATTGACCGTCAAGTTCAGCGATGATAGATGAAAGTTCGTCCTTGTCAATTTCCGCCAATTCCGCGATTTTGTTGTCTGCCACCATGTCAGCCCATTCAGCGGCTTCGTTATCATAGTCCTGATAATCGACAGGCACTTTTTCAAGCTGGAGCATCTGAGCCGCTTTGAGTCGCCCATGCCCCTTGACGATGAAGCCCGAGCGTTTGCTGACAACAATGGCATTGCGCCACCCTTGGTACTTGATGATTTTGGCAAGCGAGACAATTTGGTTCTCAGGATGACGATTCGGGTTGCGTGGATTCTCGACGAGGCTTGCCGTGTCCACCATTTCGGTATGTGCGCAAAAGACGCTGGGGAGTATATCTTCCATACCTATAGGTGCGATGTCAAATTTTGGAGGATTCGCTTCCTTCTTCGGGCTTCGCCTTACAAAAAAAATCAGCCCTTCATTTTTGGTGAGGGGCTCTTAGTGCTTCGTTTAGGCTGCCATGAATTCGGAGCCTTCGCAGCGGATGACCGTCACATTCGCTTGGAAATTGGTGATGATTTCCAGCTTGCCGCCCATGGCTTCATCTTCCCAGAGTCCCAGAATTTCACCGCGTTGTTCAGCTGGCATTTCAAGCTGTGCATCGTTGTGGGCGTAGAGGCTCATGTCGGTGGCACCTGCATCACCTGTGACGTGGTAGCCTAAGGTGTAGATGATGTCGAACTCTGCACCTGCTTGCTTGATGCGTTCTTGCAGCTCAGGTTCGATGATGAGCGTTCCGATTTCGAAGCTGGCTCCCATTTCATTCACGTTCGCTGTGTGCTCAGCCATGATGCGGGTTTCGAGCTCGGTGCTTTGATTGTTGGTCATGGTGGTAACGATGTTGTTTGTATTTGTGTTCATATGATGTATTCTATGTTTTGTAAGGGCTTGTTGCTCTTGTTGTTATATATTATAACAAATATAGGGGGAGAGTCTAGCTTTTTCTGCACTTTTTCTTAAAATATTTTATTGATACTCAAGTCGTTACAAGTCATCGACTAGTCGCGAGGCACTGAATCGTCACCCAAGCTTCCGATGCTTTCTGCACCGATAATTTTTAACATTGTAGCCGCTGCGGCTTGCATGGCTTCGCAGTCGAGGTAGTGATTGGGGCGATGACCGATTTGCTGCCACACCCATCGACCGCGTTCGTGGACTCGGTATTCAGAGTCCAGCATGTTGAGGTAGTCCACTGGGCTATCTGCGGGCACCTCCCATGTCGCGCCTTCGGTGTTTTTTCTTAACCTTGCGAGGGTGTCCTTGATATTGAGGTTGCTCCAAAAGAACATCTGAGCGATTTTGTCTTTGCCGTTGCTTTGGCGACCAAGGTTCACTTTGCGCTTAGGCGAGTAGAATCGCTCCATGCTCTTGCCTCCCTTGAGTCGGTGGGGGAAGGTGTTACGCTTATCACCCATCAAGGCGACCCAGCCGTGCGTGGCACATTCGGAGTAGACTTCGTAGGTGTTATAGCCAGCATCGACAAAGACAAGGCTGGGGTGTACACCCATGCGCTGCGCGGTGTCTGCTATCTCATCATAGCTGAGTACCTTGGCGCAGTGAAGCATGCGTGAAGCCCCCATTAGGCTCCACGAGCGTACTACTAGGAAGAAGTGATCGCGCT
>JAWXTZ010000184.1:0-3100 GCA_044433085.1 Akkermansia sp. | reverse complement strand
CTTAAGCTCCTTGGCAATCTGCTTGAGCAGGGCTTGCTGTGCAGAGCTATCAGGAAGCAAAGGAAGCGGCTCTTCTAGCAGCCAGATAGCGTGGGTGCCTCCTGAATACGAGCTGGAGATGAAGGAGGGCTTCACTGGCAGCTTCTCAAGCAGCTTGAGGCGTTTATCGTCCTTGATGGATGTGTCGTAGTCAGCCACGATGGCGTGGAGACGTGTAGGCGGGTTATTGCGGCTGACGCGCTGATTGGGGTTCAATCCCGCAATACCTGAGTAGAGACAAGACTGGCTTGAATCCGATTGGATGTAAGCCTTGTAATCAGCTTTGGCTGCGAAGGTGATTTTGGGCTTCTCTGCGAAAGTCCAAGGTGAGACCCATTCTACGTCGTCAGTCTTGAGATTCTTGATGCAGGGGAGTTGAGCGGTGTGTTTGGATGAATGTTCCATACTTATTAGGTGGATGTCAAATTTTTACGAAATCGGGGTGCGGACGCTCCTCTTTGATTAAAGGAGCGTCCTGTTGGTGTTACTTGGTGTAGTGCGTTGAAATGAAGGACTCAGCAGTGAGAGGTAAGCCTTCAAGCCAAGCTGGAGGTGTCGTCATGAGCTTATCAATCTCGGCTAGAGCTGTTTCGGCTTGGTCGGCATCGACTTCAACTATCACTTCATCGTGAACGTGCATCACGACTGGATAGCCCGCATTTTCAATGCGTAGGATGGCTTCTCCAAGTACGTCACGTGCCGTGGCAGAGGTGAGGTTTTCCGCGAGTTTCCCCCCAAAGAATGGAACCCTACGCCCTTGTACCGATGCTCCAAAGCCTTTAGGAGAGCTCAGCACCTTGCGGTAGCGCACGGCTCGCCCTGAGGGCAGTGGTAGAGTGAAGTCATGCCCTGCATTAGCCTTGAAGGCGCGTTCCAGCTGAGACCACAAGGCTGTGATGAGGGGATTGGATTTGCGGAAGTCACTCACAATGCGGTTGGCATCGTTGGGGGTGATGTCGAGTCCCGCCATCGTCTTTGCAATCTGAACGAACACCGTAGCTCCTGCCCCATAGCCCAGCCCTAGGACACGTGCCTTGGCGAGGCGGTAGAGGTCGGGATTGGCGTGCTTGAGCTCGTCGGGCTTATCCCAGCCCATCGTAGCGCGGGCATGAGCCTCATAGACCGAGATGCCTGTAGCGAGTTGTTCCATCATGGCGTTATCGCCAGCAAGCCAGCTTAGAACACGCTGCTCAATCTGTCCAAGGTCAGAGATGATGAATACCTTGCCTTCACGTGGTATAATCATCGAGCGCAAATCCACGCCAAACTGCGCTGTACGTGGCAAGTTCTGGACGTTGTATCCCGCGTCTCCTGACCATCGACCTGTGTGAGCTCCGAAGTACTTGAGACCGTAGCCAAAAGTGCCGTCAGGTCGGATGCGAGATTCCAAGGTCTGGAGTTTCTTGAGAAGCGTGTTGCTTCTACGATAGCGTCTCATGGCATCAACCCATGGGTATGCTTCACCGTAACGCTCCTCCCAAGCTGCGCATTCTTGGCTATCGGCTGCGAGGCTCTTAGGGGCTGGAATCCCCGCCTCAGCGCAAGCCTCACGCAATGCCTTAGGTGATAGAGGGGGTGATTCTCCAGCCCAAGGGATTTCAAGTTGCGCATCAACGAGGGTGTTACCGAGTTGTTCAAGCCCCTCCTGAAGTTTTGTTCTGTCGATGAAAACTCCGCGATCACACATCGAGCGCGTGTGTCGAGACAAGGCAATTTCCGTGTCTGTCCACTCCGTAGAGTAGGAACACCAGAGGTAGTAGGATGTCTTAGCATCGTTCAGGCAGTACCGCGAGAGCTCTTCACCCATACGGTTGTTCAAGGCATCAAGCCAAGTCTTGCCCTTCATCTTATCGCGGGTCGTCTTTGGTAAAGTCACGTTCAGCAGCTCAGCAGATGCTGCCCCAAGGCTACGCCCCGAGCTGAGGAATGCCGCCAAGTCAGCGGTGCAATCCCAAGCTGGATTCACCGACTTAGGTACAATATCAAGCTCCTTAAGGCGTTCAAAGCAAGCTTTGTCGAAGCTCGCATTATGCGCCACGAAATGAGCCTTAGAGAACTGCTCCCAGTCCAAATCAGAGGGAGAACCCACAAACGAGAATCCCGCCTCACGAGAGTAAATCGCCACCATGTAGATGTCGCATTTGGGGTCTCTGAGGTAGTGGTGATAGCCTTGAGTCGTGATGCTGACTTCCTTATCGTAGTAGCATTCAAAGTCGATGGCGTAGGTCTTCAAGCTTTATCTCCTTCCTGCTTCTTAGCTTTCTTGCTGCTTGCCTTCGCCTTCTTTTGCTTCTTGGGCATGAGCTTGTCCAGAATGTCACCAGTGACATTGTAGATGAGATAGTGTCCCCGTTGCTCCCTGAGCCTACCAATAGTAGGTTCAGGGAAGTTGTAGGTCTTCTGGATGGCATTGGTTCGGGTCACACAGACGAAGTTCAATCCATCTGCCGTCCTTGCGACTGTGAAGGAGTTAAGCTTGGTGTTCAAGTCCTCTGCTAGAGCCGTTATAATCTCGCTGACCGTGAGCGGATTTTCGGTTTGTTTCTCCATATCAGGCTGCCTCCTTTCCACCCAAGAAGAGGTTGATAAAGTACTGCTGTCCCTTGCCTGTCACCTTGGTCGTGCGTGATAAGATGCTAGAGCCGTCAGGTTTGAGAATGGCACGCTCTACGACATGGAATAGCTCTCGCTCCATGGCATATTGGGTCGGGACATTCTTCTTGGTCAGGAACTTATTCTCCCGCATCCAGCTGAATAGACGATTCTGTCCAATGTTGATTCCGTTCTGCTTGAGCAGTTTTGCGAGCTCCCCGATAAGGCAGGTGCATTTGCTGTCAGCAACCGCGTCAGCAAAGATGGTCTTCGGACGGTCTTCAAGCTGCTGGGCTTTCATCTTCTCAATCGTGTCTTGCGCTACGAGTAGAGCGCGTGCCATGATTTGTTCAGGCGTCTCTTCTGGCGTGGCGTGAATGTATCCACCAGACTTGCGGATGGATGGAAGCACCTCTTCAAAGACCCATGCTTCAAATTGCTGCGCAGCCTCAAGCTTAGAGTGTGTGAT
>JAWXTZ010000183.1:0-3136 GCA_044433085.1 Akkermansia sp. | reverse complement strand
CCCCCCCTGGTTTCCAAAGGCAAAGCCTTTGGTAGAGTTTGAGACAAAGTCTCAACCCGTCGGGAGACACCTCGTAGAGCTGGCAGAGCCAGGCACCAACTTACCCTCACCAGAGCAGCACAAACGCCCGCTTAGCAAGCCTAGCATCGAGCCACTCGCCAAGTTGGTGCCCCCCTTGTTCCACCCGAGCGAAGCGAGGCACTATTCTACCGTCGCAAACGCGTTAGCGCACCACTGGTGCTACAATTTAGATAAGGCTAAACAAACACGGCCGCGAAGAGTAACAATATTTTGACTTGATGACAAGCTGATAGAATGTTACATTGCATCCAGCATCCCCCTCGTTCCGATGAAGATTCTCCCAATATTATTGCATTCGCTAAGGCTCATTCTCGCGATTTCAATCTTCGGCATTGGGCTTTATGTCATCATCATCACGTGGGTGAACCTTGGTAAAATGCTCTTCACGAGCATGGAATATGGCCCAATCATGCCCCTTGCAGGGGCTGCTTTAATGACACTAGCGGCATTCATCAGTGGCAGGGCTGCCGTCTACCGACGCATCCCTTTTTTCTTCTTGATTGACGTCGCGGGTATAATCGCTTGGCTTTATGAACTTTTGCATCGATTCTTCCTATTCCTGAGAAACCTTTATTTGCAGGGCAGATAAGTTGAGCATAGAAGCCATCACCCTTATTGGGAGCTTCGATAGATTTTTCATCATCAAAGCATTGAAGGGGCCCTTAACATCTCATCCATTTAGCTTGCCAAAATGCGGTGGCATCGCGACGACTAATCCCCCGTAAATTGATATAACGCGTGAGCAAAAGGCGGCAATCGCGGTGCCCCATCGCCAATTGCAGCACGGGCAAATCGCGATGGTACTTAGCGTGATAACTCGCAAAACTATGGCGCAGCACATCAGGCACCCATTGAGAAAAGCCAGCCACTTGTCGCAGGTATCGCCAGCGTTGGCTCCAGCGCTTTGGGCAAATAGAACCTACCGATTTCTCCCGTCGCAGCAGCTCCATCAAGGGGCGGCAGAGCGGGATATGGCGACCGCCACCCGTCTTGCTATGTCGAGCGGCTAGGCACAATTCACACTCATCCCAATCAATATCATGCCATGATAAACGCTGCAGTTCCTCTGGTCGCACCCCGGCGTACAGCATCAAAGCCACCGCTGGCAAGCAATCACGATGCGCAGGGTGCTGCGCTGTTTGCAGCAGCTTAGCAACGGATGCCACAGGCAAAGGCTCAATCACCCGCTCCTTCACTACAGGGACATCAATACGGCGGACGGGGTTATCAGCACACCAGCCCTGCTTAAACGCCACGGTATAAACACCAGACAAATTCGCGCGCGCCTTCACAAAACGCGAGGGCGAATGACCGTAAGCCTTGTGCAAAATACGCGACCATTCCGCGCCATCAATCCCCCGAATCGAACGCTCCGCCAAACCTTCCTCACAGCGCATCAAAGTATTCATCGTCTGCCGAATATCGCGCAATGTTCGAATCGAGCGATGGCTTTTCACCTGCAGACACATAGCGACAGCCTCAGCAAAAGGAACAGATGATTCCTCCGCCTTCAAAGCACTAGCCCCTAGCTCAATGAGGCGGCGAATTTTTAGCAAGTCGCAATCACCGCCCAATGCCTCCATCAATTCCAAACCAAGACGGGCAGAGTCTAACAAACTCAAGCCGCTATCCTTCAGTAAATAAGTTGCAGCCGAAGACTGATTATCAAGACCAAAAGCGCATTTAAAATGCGCAGTCAAGCTTAATAATTGTTTTTCTGTTATTTGTGTCGTTCTCATGTCAAAAAATTATTAAACACTAAATCTTTAATTTACGAAAACTATTGTATATGAATAACAAGCAAATATCATATAAGACTGCGCATTTTAAATGCGCTATTTTGATTTTACTACTCACATACTATATTCACTAAACTACAAGCTGATACATAGCAATCTCCCTATACATCCATCATTAAAAACATACTAAAAATTAAAAAAACTTTAGCCGCGAGTATCTGCTGATTTTCGCGCCCTAAAGATATGAAAAACGAAGATATCTCGTACCGTTTTTTCAACGCTTCAAACTCCCCCCATTGACCTACGACAAACCAAATTATGAACACAGCCATTAAAACAGTCCAAAACATATGGAAATGGTTTCACCAATGTGCATCAGTCTTGATACTAGCCTTAATTTTATGCATGAGCATCAACGCAGCTTACGCAAATGATATCCCCACAAGTGAGCAAACCGCACTAAACACACCAAGTGAAACAGTCGAGCAAAACGAATCAAGTGAGCAAGACATTCCCTCTAAAAAGTCAAAACTTGAAACCATCATTGGAGCGTCCATCTACATCTGCGTGGTCTGCTGGATGATTAGCACCTTCCGCAGCAGCAGGAAAAAAGATAAAATCTTAAAAGAACTTCATACACCAGAGGGCATCCTTCAATATTACGAAAACAAACAAATTGAAACCGACCCCAACATAACTGCAGACAATGAGTTAGTCATCAACTTGAACAGAGAGCTGGGCGAATGGAAAACTTGCAACTTGCCAGATGATTTTCCAGCAAAGATGAAATATGTGCCTCAGGATGTAGAACACTTTTCACGAACAGTTACAGCATACAATCAATTGCTAGCAGCGCACCCAAGCGATGACTTTGCCCTGAACACACTCGCAGAAAGCGCCAAAGCAATTTCAGAAGCAAACACCCGGTCCTTTACAGGATCTAAAGCCATTTATTTTTTCTTCATTTTATTCGCCGTCATAATAATTACTAAGCAAGTCAAAGGAATCATGAAGGCAGAAGATTTTCTCGACGTATGCAAGAATGTTTGGATTATATTCATATTCATTGCTCCGTCATGCCTTTACTTCTTTGCATCCCAACGTCCTAAATTTTTAATTTTTCAAACAATTATTGAGAACAAAAATAGCAATGTTTCAGTCGCCAGTAGATTCACAAACGTTCTGCTTAACGCCCTGTCAACAATGCCCTATATCGCTAGTGTAAACTTTCTTCTGTAAATTCAGAATCACCGTAGCTCACGCCCTTTTTTTTCAGCGGCATGGGTGAGCCCCGTAGGGGCGAAGCCATGCCGCTG
>JAWXTZ010000182.1:0-3147 GCA_044433085.1 Akkermansia sp. | reverse complement strand
GTGGAGTCGCTGGAGTCGCTGGAGTCGCTGGAGTCGCTGGTGTGGTTGCTGGCTTAGGTGTCACAGCTTGATTTTCTCCGTTAATTGAATTTGTCGTGGCAGTCTGTTGTGCACTTTCTAGAGATTTCTTTTTAGCTCTGCTGACCGATAAAGGTTCTGAACCCCAGCGTGGCTTTTTGTCTTTTGCGACTTCATACAATTTCTGCAAACGCTGTACTGGTGGGAGATGAAGCATTTCATCGTATTCTTCTGGTGATGCCGTATCTGCGAAAATACGCAAACGGTCAAAAGCGATTGGGCTTTGCTGTTGCAATTTCGCGGAGTGCGATTGTGGTGGAGTAATAGTCATTCCTCCCTTTGAGCTTTTGCTCTGTGGTTTGACTGCTCCATGGATATCCAAATTGAGAGGGGCTGATTCATCCTCATCCCATGCCGACTTTTCACTTTCTAGTGCTTGATGCATATTCCAAGCATGGTCAGCCTTCTGTTGCATCTTATGCCAAAACTGGCGATTAGGAGTATCAATCAAATCATCAGAGGGCTCAAAATCGTCATTAAACTGCTCTAGTAAGTCTAATTGCAGATTTTCTTCATCTGTAAGTTTCGATGAATATTCATTAATTGATGGGGGTGTTGTTTCTTCATCCTCCTCATTAACAGACAGGATATTTTGATTCATTCCGCCATTCATAAAGTCAGTACGATAATTATACATAAGCTGAATGTACCTTGAACATCGATTTTGCTCAAGATGTATCTTCACTTGTGCTACCAAGCCTCATGGAGGCTCAAGCCGAACTACCCTATTTTTGCTCATACATGCTGCATATGGACGTTCCTGAGCATTGCCAAGGTAACACCCGCTGGGGCGTGAATGGCTTCCTTAATAGCAGCCTCCAAGAGGCAGCAGAGAGCAGTGGACAATCTTCAAGCTTCCAAGAGATTTTGTCGATGTACCTAAGGAGCGTGTTCCAAGCTGATACACGCCTTGAGGAGATTTCAGGCTCATCAGCGGAGCTTTTCTCTATGCTGGCTACGGATGAAGCCACCAAGGAGCTTGTGCGCGGGATTATGAGTCCTAGAAGTTTTTCAACCCAACTTGGCATGGTCAAAAAGCGCGATAACTTCCCGATTACGTATAAGAAGACCAATTCTGAACGGAAGTGGGTCATCAAACGCAGCGAGTGGGAAGCCTTTGAAGGCAGTACCCCTGAAGCGGGGTTGGATGAAATCATGCCCTTTTAACCAAAATATGCGTGGCAACCTCCATCAAGTGGCAACCCTGTGGCATCCTCAAATTAGCAGGTTGCCACAGCTCACAAAGCCAGAGGTGAAGCGGGTTCCCGAATCACCTGTGGCAACCATGGCAACCTTATTTAATAAATCAATATATGTGAGTATGTATATATATACGTGTTATGTGTATACGTATATATAAGGGTTTTTTCATAGGTTGCCACTGGGTAGGATGCCACGGCAAACGCAAATAATATTAACACTAAACCATTAACGCATGTGGCAACCTTTATGCGTGATTATTCACTATGCAAAACGACCTCTATTCCAAGAAATCCCCTGAGAAGTTCAAGCAGTATGCTGAAGCCTTCCAATCCCCTGAGTTTAAAGCATGGATAGCCACGCTTACCCCTGAACAACGCGCTGAAGCCGAGGCTAAAGGGCTCCTTGAGCCGCTTCCTGAGAACATCTCTGGCATCACACCCCTCGATGAACAGAAAGCTGATGAACGATACGCTCAAGACCACTCCGCTACCATCAACAAGCTCGTAGCTCACTTCGAGAGCAGCCCACGCAAGCTGAGAGCCCTCCACGCCCTCATCAATTGTAAGAAGCACCGCGCTGAAATACTCTGGGCTGCCATGCGCTACATCTGTGGTGAAGGAACCAATGAAAGCCAAGCTGCACGCTTCGGTATCTCAAGGCAAGCGTTTCACTCCATCGTTAAGAAGCTGCGAGCCTATCTGAAGGAGCACAAGCTCGGCTGAACCACAAAAATTTGACATGAGCCCTATAGGTATAAACAACACAACAATTACTTATTTCGGCAGCCCAAATGAGTAACTTCTCAAAAGCCATGGACACAGACATCACCACATCGCCCGCCATCGACACCGCCCCAATGCTTCAAGGATTACCACCTATCGTTGAAGGTGTTGAATTCACCTCACTCGGACTGAGCATCACAGTAGAGGAAGTACCACTTGAAGGAATCCACAAGCTCTTTGCTTCAGTCCTAGGCTTGAGCCGTGCTTCCAACTGGCTACTGGGTGATACGCTTTGCCTAGCTGACCGTACATGGGGCAACAAGCATACAGGTAGCAAATATGAAGAAGCTAGCAAGCACACGGGATTATCCATCCCTACGATACGACAAATTGTAAGTGTTTGTAAAGCTATCCCGCTCGACCAACGCCACGCTGACCTTAGCTTCTCTCATCATCTTGATGTATGCGGTACCGCAGAGAGCACCGAGGAACGAGAAAAGCTACTCAGCACCGCTAAGACCGAGGACATGAGCTCCAAACAATTCCGCAAGCACCTTCGCAAGGTCAAGGAGGAAAAGGAACGCGCCACGATGTGGGAAACCTCAGACGAAAACTTCGACCGCCCCTTCGGTCTTATGCAGCTCGATACTGATGAGACCACCGATAACCCATCCGATTATCCTATGTCCATTGAAATCACCCGAGTATCCGCATGGTTTGAAGACCGTAACCTCAAGCGCCTCCCCTCCAAACAACGTCGGTTCATGCTCGCTGACCTCGCCCCATTACTCAAGGACATCTATACCCTTTATCAAATGGAACTCAAGTCAAACCCCAATGCGAGTTGGGACTTACCCTTCAAGGTTGAGCCCCCGCAAGAACGCTCCGTGCCGTTTGCAGATGCGGGTTGATGGAGCGAGTTCCATGTTTCTAGCACCCCACGATATCAGAACTGCCTTAGATATCGTGGGGTGTTTTGCTTCAAAAAAGCTCGAAAAACAGACTTTGTATGCGCCAAAATCACGAAAAAGACAAATCGGGTCGAAAATCTAACCTAAGGAATCTATTTAGTATCAACGGCTTAACTTGGCCCAGCCTGTGCGCCCGCAGTTCTCGCGTAAATCATTTTTCAGTGTTCCCACTT
>JAWXTZ010000181.1:0-3171 GCA_044433085.1 Akkermansia sp. | reverse complement strand
GCCTTGCGGTACTGCTCAGGCATGAAGGAGAGCGTGAAGCTCTCATTGGCATCAATGAGGGGGGCGGTGTGGCGGTTGGGTCGCACAAAGACGTAGGCGACGGGGCGATTCCACATGTAGCCCAAGCCACCCCAGCTGGCCGTCATCGTGTTGCAGGTGGAGCTCTCACCGTCGGCACCAAGAGTGCCAGCGGTGATCATCATCCACTGCTTGCCAATGAGGCGAGCGGGGTTATCCTGAATGCTTTCAAAGTCGATTTCTTGCATGGTGGTCTCCTTATCTTATTAGCAGTAGCGAGCCAGCACGTATTGCAGAATACCACCTGCGCGGAAGTACTCCTTCTCAATAGGCGTGTCAATGCGCACGATGAGCGGCAGCTCAAAGCTGGCCGCACCAGCAGGGCTCACAAGCAAAGTCGCAGCCGCGCGGGCGGGCATCTCATTGCTCAGCCCCTTGATGCTGAAGCTCGCATCCTTCAAATCCTTCACCATGTCGTAGTCGGCAGCGTTAGCAAAGTTGAGAGGCAGCACACCCATGCCGATGAGGTTGCTGCGGTGAATGCGCTCAAAGCTCTTCGTGATGACCGCCTTGACACCGAGCAGGTTGGTGCCCTTGGCCGCCCAGTCGCGGCTGGAGCCCATGCCGTAGTCCTCACCACCGATGATGATGGTAGGCGTACCCTCATGCTTGTAGGCCATGCCCGCATCGTAAATGAAGGCCGCTTGACCCGCAGCGGGGCTGATGTCCGTATCAACCGCTGGGACAGTTTGATTGCCAAAGTAAAGCGTGTAACCACCCTCGGTACCCTCAACCATGAGATTCTTAATGCGTACGTTGGCAAAGGTACCACGAGTCATGATGAGGTCATTACCACGGCGAGAACCAAAGGTGTTAAAGTCGCGAAGAGCCACACCATGCTCGCTGAGGTACTTACCGGCAGGACCCGTTGGGCGAATCGCACCAGCGGGGGAGATGTGGTCCGTCGTCACACTGTCACCAAAGATACCGAGTGGGCGGGCGTTGAGAATATCAACAATATCATTCTTCTTGCCATCAAAGCCCTCGAAGTATGGGGGGCGGTGAATGTAGGAAGAGGAGTCATCCCACGCGAAAGTCGCGCCAGAAGGACCTTCGACAGCCAGCCACTCCTTGACCGTGCCACTGTAGCAAGCCGTGTAGTCCTCGGGGCGGCAAGCCTTGGCCTGAGCCTCAGCAATCTCGGCGGAAGAAGGCCAGATATCCTTCAGGTAAACTGGGGAACCATCAGCTGCGGTGCCGAGAGCCTCGGTTGCCATGTCGATGTCCACACGACCAGCCAGCGCAAAGGCGATGACGAGCGGAGGCGACATCAGGAAGTTGGCCTTAACCGAGGCGTGAATGCGAGCCTCAAAATTGCGGTTGCCCGAGAGCACCGAGCAAGAGAGCAAGTCATGCTCCTTGACCGCCTGTTCAATCTGAGGATTGAGAGGCCCCGAGTTGCCGATGCAAGTCGCGCAGCCGTAACCCACGATGGAGAAACCAACGCTGTCCAGCGCGTCCATCAGCTCGTTGTTAGAGAAATACTTTTCAGCAATGCGAGAACCGGGAGCCATGCTCGTCTTCACGTGGGCAGGCACCTTGAGACCGAGGGCAGAGGCCTTCTTAGCCAGCAAGCCAGCAGCCAGCATCAAGCCGTCATTGCTCGTGTTCGTGCAGCTCGTGATAGAGGCCACAAGGATGGAACCATCGTTAAGCGTGACCTCTTGAGAGCAAGCGGCCTCTGGGTTGCCCGCTTCACCTTGCATGGTGGTGGTAACGTCCGCACGACCAGCGGGGAGCTTGTAGACCTCCTCCTGCATCGTGGCAAATTCGGACTTGAGGGAGCTGAGCTCCATACGATCTTGAGGGCGCTTAGGACCACTGACCGCAGGGACGATGGTATCGAGGTCGAGATCAAGCTCAACCGTGTAGTCAATATCTCCCTTGGCGGGCATGCCAAACATCTCTTGAGCCTTGTAGTAAGCCTCATAAGTCGCGACATGGTCAGCATCTCGACCGGTGGCAGCCATGTAGGCAACACTAGCCGCATCAACGGGGAAGAAGCCCATCGTCGCCCCATACTCAGGTGCCATGTTCGCAACCGTCGCACGGTCGGGCAAGGAAAGGCTGGCAGCACCCTCGCCAAAGAACTCCACAAACTTACCGACAACGCCTTGAGCGCGGAGCATCTGCGTGATGTGCAGAGCCAAATCTGTAGCCGTCACACCCTCGCGCAGCTTGCCCATCAAATTGACACCAACAACCTCAGGCACTTGGAAGGTGACAGGTTGACCGAGCATGCCAGCCTCAGCCTCAATACCACCAACACCCCAAGCGACAACACCGAGGCCGTTAATCATCGTCGTATGGGAGTCCGTACCGACGAGCGAATCGGGGTAGTAAACACCGTTGAGCTCCATCACACCACGAGCGAGAAACTCAAGATTCACCTGGTGAACAATACCCGTGCTGGGGGGGACGACGGAAAAAGTCTCAAAAGCCTGCTGCCCCCACTTCAGGAACTCGTAACGCTCGGTGTTGCGTTCAAACTCGCGGGTGAGATTCTGCTGATAAGATTGAGCAAAGCCAGCCCAGTCCACCTGAACCGAGTGGTCAACCACCAAATCGACAGGCACGAGGGGCTCCATCTTGTTGGGGTCGGCACCTAAATCTTGAACGGCCGAGCGCATGGCAGCCAAATCGACCAGAAGAGGAACCCCCGTTAAATCTTGAAGAATGATGCGAGCGACCGTGAACGGAATTTCGTAATCGCCGGGAGCGGCGGCATTCCATTGGGCGAGGTTGGCAACATCTTGATCGCTGACCTTGAGACCATCACAGTTACGCAAGAGACTTTCCAAGACAATACGCAGGGAGATGGGCATACGGGAGATGCTGGCAAAGCCTTGAGCTGCGAGGGCGGGGAGGGAGTAGAAGGAGGCTTCTGTCCCTTGAGCGGTGGTGAAGGTGCGAACGGTGTCCATTGTATAAAAAATATTAACTCGCGGAGAGTATACTATTTTAAGGGCGAGAAGGAAAGAAAAAAAGGCTGCCGCGCAGACGGTCGCGCAGACGGCAGGGCTACGGCAGGGGCTAAAGCTTAGGTAAACCATCAAAAAAGGCACCTACGATGCGCAGCATCGAGAATGGGAG
>JAWXTZ010000180.1:0-3180 GCA_044433085.1 Akkermansia sp. | reverse complement strand
CCGATCTGCCATGGCGCATCGTGGCGACGCAGGATGCGGCCAAGTTACGAGCCGAGAAGCCAGCCGCGCATCTCTTTACCGATGTGCACGCCGAGCGAACGCTCGTTGTCGAGGCGGTGCGCGACTGGGAGAGCGAGTTACTTCGCCCCCTTTTTGAAGAACGAGCTGTCTGCCAGTTGATGTTGGAATGCGGGGGAGCGATGTTAGCCGAGTGGCTGAAGGCTGGACTGATCAACGAATGGGTCCAAATCATCACGCCCTATATCGCGGGAGGTCCGCATGAGCTTATCGCCGGGGCTGATTACTTGCCGCAGGAGGTGAAGTTGAGCCAGCAGGTCGTGACAACACTCGGGGCCGATTTGGTCCTGCGTGGGGTCATTGAGTGACCTTTTTTTAATTAGTAATTAGTAATGAGTAATTAGTAATTATATTAATGTGCCCTAGCGGGCAGGGGAGCATAGCTAAATCTCAACTACTAATTACTAATTGAAATTAAGCTTGACTTCAAGCACATTCCCAAGTACAACCACAGGCATGAAATGGAGGAACCTCTCATCCGCTCTACTCGCCCTACTCGGGGTGAGCCTCTTGACCCAATGCAACACGATGCGCTCAGACTGCGAGGCCATCGCCCTGCGCAACCAAGAGATTGCCCAAGAGCCCGCTGGTGATTATTACATCGGCCGACGCTACTACATTCCCTCCACCCGATTTTGGGGATACATTCGCCGCCCCGGCCAAAGCTGGAGCTCCGCCAAGCTCGTCATTATGGATGAGAGCACCATCCTGACGCCCGACCGCGGACCCGAGCCCCCTGCCCCCAACGCCACCTTTGGTACCGACCACAACGTGGAGTACTACATCCTGGGTGATTTTGTGCGCACCCCCAACCACGATATCGCCTACGAGCCAAACAGCGATCAGGTGCTCCCCGTCTTTCGGGCACGCTCCTACACACTGCGCAGCAGCAAGCCTGGGTTCCTGTTCAAACCATCGGAGCGTTACAATCGGACCATGGTATCACTCTTCCCGAGCATGATGCCCACAGCCGCCAACTGCGCTGCTGCGCAATAAATATCAAGTGCTCGGAACCGTTTTTTACTTGCACCCAATCTCCCCACACGCTACACTCTGCCCCATGGAACACCGACTCATCATCTCGCTTGAAGATTTTCCACCAACAGGTCGCCACATTTCTGGTGAGCTCGACGGCTCGCTCTTTGGCTTTGACAACGATGAAATCCAAAGCGTGGGTCCCCTCAGCTACGATTTGGATGTTCAACTCTTCGACACCGAGCTGCTCGCCACCGGCACCATCAGCGCGCCCTTCCTCATGCGCTGTGGTCGTTGCTTAGAGAGCTTTGAACACATCATCGAGTGCCAAGGCGTCTCGGTCTCCGACGACTGCACCAACAAATTAGTCGTTGATTTTACGGAACAACTGCGCGAAGAAATCGTTTTAGACATCCCAACTTACCCAAAATGCGAGCTTTCAGGCCTAGAATGTGAAATAAATGCAGATTTTAGTGATTTTAGACTGGACAATGACCCCCAATCAAGTGTACAATCTGCCACCCCGAGTAGCAACAGCGTTTGGGATGCCTTAAATCAGTTCCCTGAAAAGTGAGGTCACGCAAGTGATTTGATTTGATGAGGAAGGGCTCACACATGAGTTCAAAGGTTTGAAGGAGGCCGTGCGAAAGCATTTGCGAGTCACCAAGGCATTCGAAAGGATTGCGTTATAGCAACTCGACAACAACACTCATTCTCTAACCCTATATAATCTTATGGCAGCTCCTAAACGCAGAACCTCGAAGATGAAGCAACGCTCCCGCATCGCAGCGTTGGCTTGGAAGGCACCTAAGCTCGGCACTTGCAAGAAGTGCGGTGCAGCAGTACCTGGTCACACCGCTTGCCGCCAATGCGGCGTCTACATCAACCACAAGGGCGAAGAAATCATCGTCAAGTTGGTTGACTAATTGACCTCCTTCACTTTTTTTCATTTTATTTTTCAACCGCTTGTTGCTTCGGCACCAGGCGGTTTTGCTGTTTAGATGCGTAGTTACTTTTCATCTTTTTTTACTTGCGAAGGGCAAGCCTAATATGCTAGTCTAAACTTAGCCATTCTCCTTTCGCTTTACTTAAAAATATGAAAAAAACAACACTACTCGCACTTGCAGCAGGCGGCATGCTCTGCCTTGTAAGTCCAACCGCGTCGGCTCAAGAAGGTACTGGCATTATTAAAATCCCCATCTCTGCAGAGGCAGTCGTCATTGAAGATACGACAGATGCCGTCGAGGAAGAGGAGGATGATAGCGCAGCTTTGGAGGAGGCTACCACCCTCTTTAAGGCTGCTCCTCAAAGCGTGCAAAACTTCTGCATTTACTACTTTGCGAGCTTCTACGGCTGCATGGGGCAGACGGTTGTTGCTCAGGGGATTGATTCGATTCAACAATCCAGTTTTGACATCTATGTCGACCAGATTATCTACAGCAACACGCCTGTGGAAATCATCGTTGCGATGCCAACGGAGTACCAGCAATATTTCGTCTCCTTAAAGAATATCTGGGACAAGGCAGCTGAGCAAGCCAGCGCTCTGGGTGAAGATGCTTCTGAAGAAGATTACGAAACAATTCTTGAGGCTGCTTATGATTCTGAAACCCAGCTCACTGAAAAGTATGAGGAGGCCTCAGCATTCATGGAGGCTGTGCTTCCTTACCTGTCTACCATTCTCAATGCTGAGGCTGAGGTAGACAGCAAGCTTGAAGCTGCGGGCCTCAATGGTGACTACAGCGAAGATAAGGATAACTACGCGAAGGTGCTCGACTTGATGAGTGACTCGATTTATGCTTTGTTGAAGTAATTGATTACTTTTTGTTAAGCCGTGAATGGCACCGCATTGCGTGTGTTGTTCGCGGCTTTTTTGTGCATGCGTGCCATCAAAAAAAGGCAATCAAAAAAGGCACCTCAAGCTGCGCAGCAGCGGGGAAAAATGGTGCCAGTCAAGGTAACACGTAGATACGCAGTATCTTATACTGAAGTACGCCCTTGTTGACTGTCAGTTACTTATGATTTATTTCGATTTAACAAGGGCGGACTTTCGATATAAATCTATAGATTATCATCTACTTACCTTGACTGGCACCTATTTATTGACTGGCACCTATTTTTATCTGACCT
>JAWXTZ010000179.1:0-3249 GCA_044433085.1 Akkermansia sp. | reverse complement strand
AACAAGTAACTAACGAGCTCGCCTTAATCCAAGAGCCCATGTTAGCTACACATGAGCTCTTGCTCCAGTGAGTGATATTGTATCATCTCCCCCTTATTTTACCAGCTCTCAATATAAGAGTTACTATTTGCGCCTCTCAAGCCCCAAATTCCCACTCGCTTTCCTTCCAAAACTCATCACGCCTAATTTTGCAAGGTACCCTTAAGTTTTTCAAATTTATTTGAACAGAATGATACCCAAGGGCGTCTACTCTTTATCGGACGAATTCGGTTGTGAGCGAAGGAGAGAGCGCAAGCAGCCAATTAAAGATGAAATCCGATTTCATAGGTAGTAAGTTGAAGCAGGTGCGAGACGAGTTCTCGCACCTGACTTCTTTTTTTTACACCCTTGACTTAGTGGCATGAGGAGCCTATAATTGCCCCTTCTATTTTCCCACCTCATCTCTCATGCTTGACTCATTAGCGCAATTTTTAAGCGAAAGCAGCGCCCTGCTCTGGGGCTCCATCCTCTTCATCCTGCTGCTTGGCACCCATCTTTATCTAAGCATCATTCTGCGATTCCCCCAACGCTACCTCTTCAAGGGTATTGCCTGCTACTTTAGCCGCGCGCAATCAAACCACGGGGGGCACATCTCCCCCTTTGCGGCGCTGACCGTCTCCCTAGCCGCCAACATCGGCACCGGCAACATCATTGGGGTTGCAACCGCCTTGGCAGCGGGTGGACCCGGTGCCATCTTCTGGTGCTGGATGACAGGCATTCTGGGCATCAGCACCCGCTATGCCGAAAGCCTCATCTCCTCCCGCTACCGCGTCATGGACGAAGAAGGCAACATCGTCGGTGGCCCCATGTATGCCTTAGAGCGCGGACTCAAGATGAAATGGCTGGGCAGCATCTTTGCCATCCTAACCGCCATCGCCGCCTTTGGCATTGGCAACATCACGCAGGGCAACGCGGCAGCAGCCGTGCTGCAAACAAGCGCCCTACAAATCCCCACATGGGTCACTGGACTCGTTCTCGTGGCACTCGTCGCAGGCGTCCTCTTAGGTGGGCTTAAGAGCATCTCTAAACTCTGCAAAGCATGCGTGCCCACCATGGCGCTCATTTATATTGCAGGCTGCGTCCTCGTGCTCACCAGCCAAGCCCACGCCATCATCCCCGCAATCGAACTCATCATCACCAGCGCCTTCACACCACAGGCAGCAACAGGCGGCTTTATCGGCAGCACCATCATCCTCGCCATGCAAACAGGGGTGCAGCGCGGACTCTTCTCCAACGAAGCGGGGATGGGCTCCTCGCCCATCATTGCGGCACCAGCGCAAACACCCAACTGCGTCAAGCAAGCGCTCATCTCCTCCACAGGACCCTTTTGGGACACCGTGGTCATCTGCACCCTCACAGGCATCACCCTGACCACCTGCATCATCGCGCAACCCAGCATCGGCAACCACGATGCCAGCGTCATGACCTTCCACAGCTTTGGCACCGTCGGGGCATGGGGGTCACTTTTACTGACCATCAGCCTACTGACCTTCGTCATCTCCACCCTACTGGGATGGTCCTACTTTGGAGAACGCGCGCTGCAATACCTAGGGGGCGTCAAACTCATTAAACCCTACCGAATCCTGTGGGTCATCGCCACCTTTGTAGGCTGCGTCATCCCCAAAAGCTCCATCGTCTGGGACTTTGCCGACTGCGCCAACGGGCTCATGGCCGTCCCCAACGTCATCTGCATGATTGCCATGTCAGGGCTGCTCATACGTCACACGCGACATTACCTCTGGGGCAATCGCCTCGATGAGGTAGACGAATGCCCCATCCCGAACAAGGATGAACCCGACTGCCCACGCGCGATTGAAAAGTAAGAGCTTGACCTCAGTGAGCAATTTGAAATTGCTCGCTAATCGTCTCATGTATAATTTGGATAAGCTCGCGGCGATATTCTTCGCGGTTGAAGTGCTCATCTGCCTTGAGGATAAAATAATCAGCAGCTAAACCAATCCCCGCACCCACGGCTGCACCAACTGCTGTACCAATGAGGGGAACGACGCTACCAGCAGTACCGCCTGCTGCGGCACCTGCTGCGGCAGCGGCAACTTTGCTGACTCCCGCTTTAATCAATTGTTTGATGATGATTTTGCCGATAGCTTTTTGCATGAGCTTCTTAGTAACTTTTGCCGTCAGTACGCCTGCAATGCCACCTGCTGCCAGTCCGCTGATGGCGCTGACGATAACTCGATCCTCAATCTTGGTCGTCATGCCCTTGTCGAGCTCGATAATGTTCACATCCACTGGGACGTTGACGGAATACTCCTTCTTGAGCTTTGCCATTTCTTGGTTCAGAAGGTCCAGTTCGCTGTGGTATTGGCTTAGGACTTGTTCGATACCCGAGTAATCTATCTTTGCGAAAATGAGTTCTTGGTATTTGTTTTTGATGAAGTCTTTAGCTGTGTCTGAGCCCAAACTAAGCGTGCGAAGGTATTCTGCACCTAGGCCGTAGTGCCAATCGAGGTAGGTGTCAACATTGCGTTCAATTTGCCCAAAGAGTTGGGATTCTTGTTCTTGGTAGAGGGCTTTGTACTTTTCCTCCAAGGCTAATTTACGCTTATTCCAGTCGAGGAAAACGGGCTTAAAGTCTCGCTTGAAGAACTCGTCCCCAATTTTAATCACCGCCTTGTCACCTAGGACTTGAGCCCTGATGCGCCATTGGGGTAGCTGCTCTATGCTGAATGATGTTGCATAGTTTGCCGCCCATCCATAGATTCCCCCGATGATGAGGCTCAGCAGGATGAAGGGGATGATGAATTGTTTGGCTACTTTTAAATCGGATGGACAGGCTGCTAAAGGCGAAAATATACGTTTGTATTCCCCCTTGGGTAGGCAGACGATGGAAAAACAGGTGCCGATGCTAACAAAGACAATCCACTGTGATAGGGCAGCAAATGCAGCAATGAGGTAAGAGTTTTCGCAAAGCTGGAGGAGGTATTGTTGATAGCTTTCAAAGAGATTGACCCAGTTAGTAAGTTCGTGCAGAAGAGGTGCCGATTCGCTAGAGAAAGGGTTGATAGCGGCTAATCTGATGGCATCAACATTGTCAGGGCAATAGGGTGCGGCAAAGAGAGCTTGGAGCAAGAAAAAGGGCACTCCGTCAGATGTGTCGCGTGAGAGCTCTTAGCTAGGACATAAAAAAGACATGCCCACTTTCTATCGGATGTGGTATACTGCGGGTGTGAAATTAACAAATATACTTCC
>JAWXTZ010000178.1:0-3269 GCA_044433085.1 Akkermansia sp. | reverse complement strand
TGACAGCGTGGATGGCAGCGAGCACTACACCTTCACCATGACCAAGGAGCAGACCTTCAGTGCCTCCAACAACTCCTACACGGGGCTTCACATCCACAATGCCACCCTGCGTTTTGAGGATGCCGCCAACTGGAACTCCAGCTTCACCTTTGAGCATGAGGATGCCCGACTTGTTCTTGCTGGCAACGACTTGAGCTTTGGTGTGAGCACCAGCGGTGAGGGTGCGGATAAAGTTTACGGTTTCTACAGCTCGACAGAGGGCTATGGCACGGTGGAAGTCAACACCGATAACACCATTACCATTTCGCGCGAAAACAGCAGCTTCACAGGTGCCTTCGAAATCGTGAAGGGCACCCTCGTGGTAGAGAATGCCGCAGCCTTGGGCAGCTCTAGCATGACGATGAGTGGTGGCGTTCTCTCCATCGCCTCGGGGCTTGAGCTCTCTTACGCCAAGGACTTCACCCAAACAGCGGGTGTGATTTCTGGTGAGGGTGCCTTAAGCTTTACGGCTGGCAACATCAGCCTTGCAGGCGATAACAGCTACACAGGTGGCACCACCATCAATGGCACAAGCGTGACCGTGGGGCACGCCAATGCGCTGGGTACGGGGGCAGTGACGCTAACATCTGGCAGTTTAGAGATTGCCGAGGGTATTTCCTTTGGCATTGACAGCAGCTTCACCCAAGCGGCGGGCAGCGCCATCACGGGTGCGGGTGGCTTGACCATTGAAAATGGTGCCAGCTACACCCACACCGCCAACAACACCTTCACGGGTGCACTGGTGGTGAGCTCGGGTGCCACGGCAACGCTTGCCGCCAATGCGAACAAAGTCACGCTCAATGGCGGCAGCCTTGTCGCCACGGGGGCAGGCCTGTCCATTACCACCAACTTAAACGTGACGGCGAACAGCTCGCTGAGCATCTCGGCCACAGGGGCTGGCATTGACTTGAGCGGTGCGAGCCTCTCCATTGCCTCGGGCAGCAGCCTGACCTTGAATTTGGATAGTGCCATCGCGAGCGGTGCCGAATGCGTCATCTTCACCGGAGTGAGCGCAGATACCTTCACCGATTGGACCTTTGAAACCATCTACACCACAGATGGTGAGCTTGAGGTTATCCTTGCAAGCTCCGTCTTAACGGGGGGTGACAACTTGAGCTTTACTGATGACTACTACCTCTACATCAATGCGGATGGCGAGCTCGTCTTGAGCGACCAATTGGTCTTCTCCTCCGAGCATACATGGGCAGGTGGTGATGATGGTCTTTGGTCCGTTGGGGGCAGCGGCTGGGATGGCGGCAACTTTGCCAACGGTCGTTCCGTCACCTTTGACGAGACCTCGACCCAAGCCAATGTCACCGTCGATGCCGCAGGTGTCGAAGTTCAAAACATGACCATCAGCGGTTCCCATTACAGCTTTGCTGAGGGCTCCATCACCATCGCAGGTGCCTTAAACATTGAAAATGCCTCGGCCGATATGGATAGTGATGTCATTTTTGGTGAGGGTGCTACCATCACCATCACCGGTGCCAATAGCAGCCTGAGCCTGGAGGGCGTCACAGGCACGCTCGCCTCGCTGAGCAATGAAGGCAGCCTCACCGCCGCTAGCGACTTAAGCATTTCGGGCGCATTTAGTAACTCGGGTAACATTGACCTTGGCTCCAACAAGCTCACCCTGAGCTCGACTGATGCCATTGATGCGGGCAAGATTTTAGCTGGCTCCATGCAGGTGAACGCCGCGCTGACGCTGGCCGATGGCTCCACCATCACAGGCGCGCTCGCAGGTGCAACATCGCTCACCACGGCTGGCAGCGTCAGCCTCGGTAGCCTGCGCTCCACCAACTTGAGCACGCTGAGCCAGGGCTCGGGCACCCTCAGCATCGGTGGTGAGGGCTCCATCACCGTGACTGGCAGCTATAGCAACGTGGGAACGATTGATGCCGCCAGCTACAGCCTTGATTTGACTAGCCAAGCTGATGTAACAGCGGGCACCCTTAAGGTGAAGGATCTGACAGTCGCGGGCAAACTGAGCCTCGATTCGGCAAGCTCCATCACAGGCAATCTCACAGGTGCCACATCGCTGAGCATTGCGGGCGCAAGCACGCTGGTACTCGGCGCGGTTGATTCATCGCTCACCAGCATCACCATCAATGCCGCGCCAACAGCGGGGCCATCGCTTAGCGTAGGCAGCTTGGCGGCTGCCAGCATAGCTATCAGCATGGATGCCTCGCGCTTGAGCAGCCTCGGTTTAGATGACAAGGAAAGCTACCTACTGATTGATATCAGCGGCTACACGGGCGAATTCGTCCTCAACGGTGGCTCAACTGTACCAGACAGTGCAGGTGGTTTGTACTCGCTTGATAGCAACGGCCTGCTCACCTACACCATCAGCAGCGTGATTTGGGGTGAAGGCAGCTACGACGTCGTCTGGGATGATACCACCACCGTCAGCAATGTGGATGTGCTCTTCAATGGCTCGGGCACGAGTGATGTTAAGATTGAGGGTGCGCAAAAGGCTCTCGGCATCACCATTAACCTCAGTGATTCGGCTCAGCTTGACTCCTACACCTTTAAGGCTGAAGCAGGCAGTGCCGATGCCAGCTTGAGCACGGGTGATTTGAACGTCGTCAAGGGGCAAGTCGCCATCGCGATGGAGGTGGATGTCTCGGCCAGCTACCTCAGCAGCTCTAGCGAAATCACACCTGATGGTACGGTTACCGTCGGAGCGAACGATGCATCCCTGAGCGTAACGACTCAAGGCAATCTGAGTGCTGATAAGATGCAAATCAACAGCAGCTATAGCGCGGCTGGAACAGGCTTCCTCAATGAGGGCACGACTACCATCAAGGACTCCCTGATGGCGGTGGACAAGAACATTGCCAACACAGGTCAGCTCATCCTAGGTGATGGCACCCAGGGTGAATCCACCATCGGTAGCATCACCGGCTCGGGCACAACGAGCGTGATGGGCGAGCACAGCTTAAACCTGTCTGGGTTTGATGCTAAGGCAACGCTGCAAATCGCAGCCGATGCGACCGTGAACTTCTCTGCGGACGTGACGCTGAACGGTGCTAAGGTAGAGGGCAGCTTGAACGCCCTGAGCAGCAGCTTGACGCTGGCCGATGCGACCGCAGATATCGCAGGCTCCATTACCGCCCAAGGCATCGTCGTCAACCAAGGTAGCATTGGTCGCCTGAGCAGCAGCAAAATCACGCTCAATCAGCTCGCCTATGCCGTGCCTTTTACGCCCACGATGGCACTGCTCGTCGCCG
>JAWXTZ010000177.1:0-3348 GCA_044433085.1 Akkermansia sp. | reverse complement strand
ATCACCGCAGTGGTGGCATCAAAGCTAAAGTCGGACCACTCGATGGATGTCAGCTCACCATTGGCATCATACTTCTCACCGCTGATGAGGCTGTAGGTGCCGAGGGTGTCGGTGCTCAGGGTGCTGAGTGCCAAGCTGACTGTTTGACCGCTGCTCACCGCAAGTACACCTGTTGAGAGGACGTACTGGGTGCTGATGGAGCGGGTCGCGATGGCACTTTCGCCCCCTGCTACGAGGGTATTGAGAGTGACGCGCTTAACATCCATCGCGCTGAAGGCGGCTTGCTTATCGATGACGACACCGTACTCTTCATTGGTGGAGATGATGCTGCCACCTTGCGCGATGACTTCGGTGAAGGTGAGGACCTTGTCGCCCATGTCGAGGGTACCCTCGCTCTCAATCCTGTTGAGGCTCATGTCGTTGAGAACGACGAGTTCGGAGCCTGTGGCGAGGCAGAGCTTGCCGGCTGCGTCAAAGCTGGTGATGCTGGCACTAGCATCTTCACTGACGATGAAGGTACCATCTCCGGTGATGGCATTAATCTTGGAGCCATCGCCCACGCTGAGGGTGCCGCTGTTGTCGATGCTGACGTGCTCGGCGAGCAGGCTGCCAGCCACGGTCGTTGTACCCGCGTTGGAGAAGCCAGTTGCGCCCTCGGCATAGTCCGCATTGACGGACATGTATTGGGTGTTGAGTACGCCTTCTTCGGTGACGGTCAGGCTGGCATCAGCCGCATTGGCGGAGACGGAGCCCACGACGACGGTTCCCAGTGGGGTGGCACCGGTGAAGATGTCGTCATCATTGACGACGTTCACGGTGAGCTCATCGATGACGAGTCCGCCCTTGGTGACGCTGAGGCTGCCTGTGCTCATGACGGCATCGTCCTCGCCTTCGGCTTGGGTGAGGGTGTAGGAGTCGTTCTCGGTGTCATCTTCAACTTCGATAATGAAGCTATTGGCAACGACCTCTCCTGCAATCTTGATGTCGGAACTACCATTGCCAGCTAAGAGGGCGACGGTGTCTTCCGTCGGTGTGCCCGCGGCACCCCAACTGCCATTGCCCGACCAGTAACCATCGGTGCTGAGCCATTCATCACCTGTCACAGAGACGGAGAGCTGAATGTTACCATCAACCACAGCGATGCTCATGATGTAGCCGCTGGAGACGATGAATTCGGTGACTCCGTTAAGGGTGACGGTGTCGGTAAAGTCCACGCCCAAGTCGGTCAAATCGAGGGTGTAGCCGCTAGAGAGACCCAAGTTGTACAGCATGGTGGCATCGGCCACGATGTTGAGGCCTGAGCCGTTGGTCACCAAGCTATCGGCCGTGATGGCGGGGCTGGTGGCAGAGATTTGGTAGTCGAGATTGATGGTGGCGGTCTCGGCGATATTAGCACCGAGGCTCAGTTCACCACCAGCGGTGAGGGAACCACCGAGATTGAGGACATTGCCGGCGATGTTGGCGGCATTGGGGACGCTCAGCGCGGCATTGGTGCTCAGGTCGCCAGCGACGCTCAGGCTGCCAAAGCTGCTGGTGCCAAGGCCTTGCAGGTCGAGGGCACCACCCACGCTCAAAGCACCCGCGCTGTTGGCGGAGTTACCGCTCAGGGTGAGCGCACCGCCCATGCTAACATCGCCTGTGCCGCTGAGTTGAACGAGTGTGGTAGCATCGCTACCAGTGATGGTGACAGCGGCGTTGGCGACTAAGGAGCCACCGCCGACGAGGGCTGCCATGCTGCTATCTCCATTGAGGGTGAGCGTAGCTGTGCTGCTCACCGTTCCGCTGGCATCGAGCATGCTGAAGCTGTTATGCCCCGGCAGGCTGACATTGGCAGCGGTGAGGCTACCGCCATTTTCACCCGCTGCTGAGGAGGAGCTAAAGTCGTAGCGTGTGCCATCGGCACCGACTAAGCTGATGCTGCCCGCATTGCTGAAGCCGCCGTCACCCACGCTGAGTGCGGAGCCAATGCTCAGGGTGCCCGAGCCGTTGCTCAGGCCGGTCAGACCGCCCGAGGCAAGCGTTCCTATGGTAACATCGCCACTGCTGACGAGGCTGCCGCCGCTCAAGCTGCCCATGGAGCTGCCATCACCGACGCTGAGGGTGCCCGAGCTGGTGACCTCGCCCGCTGCGCTGAGTTTGTCGAAGCTGTTATTCTTACCCGCGGCGAGGGTGAGGTCACCCAAGGTGACATTGCCACCATCGCTGATGGCGGCACCGACGCTCAAGCTGTTGCTACCAAGATTCAAGCTACCATTGGCGTTGGAGAGGCTGCCGCTGAGCACGACATCACTTTGAATGGTGATGCTGCCCGAGCCTTCGTTGGTGATGCTGCCGCAACCATCAACCATGGATCCAATGCTCAGGTCGCCCGATTCGAGGGTCAGGCCTGTTGTGGTCAGGGCACCCGCGATGCTGCCGCCTTGTTCCAGCGTCAGCGTGCCAGTCGTTGCTGTCACATTGCCTGTGGCGGTCAAGTCGGTGAAGGTGTAGTTGGCGCCGCCGAGGGTGAAGTTGGCTCCGCTGATGGTACCGCCTTCAGCGGTGGCGCAGTTGATTTGAACGTCAGCTCCGTTTTCCACAACGATGCTGCCTTTGTTGACAAAGCCATTGGCGCCGACAAAGAGCTTGCTGCCCATGGTCAGGGTGGCACCTTCGCCCACGCTCAAGGAGTCCATGCCCGCGGTGTTGCCGTAGACGTAGACGCTCGCTGCATCCGCAACGACGAGTGGTCCGCCGCTGTAGTTGCCGCCGATGGATGAAGCATCGCCCAAGGTAACCGTCGCGCTGTTGCTGTTGGTCAATGCACCTGTGAGTTGCAGATTACCAAAGACGTATGACGTTGCTCCGCTGAGGGTGAGGCTGCCCGCTGTGATATTGCCACCAGTGGTCGTGCCTGTTGTCAGGGTGAGGCTGTTGCTGCCCATATCGATGGAGCCGCTGTTAGCGAGGGCTTGCATTGTGGTGTCGCTAGTGAGCGTCAGGCTAGCACCACTACCAAGGGTAACGCTGGCTGTGCTCAAATCAAGCGTGTTAGCAAAGCTGGCACCAACGCCATCCGCCAGTTCGAAGGTGGCACCAATGGCGATGCTACCACCGCTGAAGCTGTAGCCGTCGGCCGTGATGCTCATGTCCTTGAGGCTCACGCCATCGTCTTCAACCGTGACGGTGGCGGCACTCAAGCCAGTGGAATCAAAGATGACGGAGTCCTTGTAGGTGAAGCCGACGCTCTCGCCTTCTTCATCCGTCCAGCCCGTGGTGCCGTCATCGAGCCATGTGCCGCTTTCGCCACCTGCCCAGACGAGGTCTGCCCCACCAAAGACATTGGTGAGCAGCAGTTAGTCATCACTC
>JAWXTZ010000176.1:0-3357 GCA_044433085.1 Akkermansia sp. | reverse complement strand
ATCCCGATAGGGGACTCAATTGCAGCGGCCGCTAGCCTCAAGCATCCATCCAAAGCACAGGGCTGCTAATTTTGCAAGGTGCCCTAAAGGGGGTCTCTCTCAATTAGTAAGAAATTATGCCATAGTTTGCTGCTATTCCACTTGCTAAGAAAAGACGAAAAACGTATAATACGACCCAGATATGCATCCCGAGCAAGAAAACCTAACAAATCACCCTGCAAAGCGCGAACCCATTGGTGAAGGTGCTCGTCTTTTGCTCGTCCTTGCCGCAGGTATCATTGTCTGCTACGGCATGCAACAAGCCAGCAGCATCATTGTCCCTGTCGTCACAGCGGGCTTTCTTGCCATCATCAGCTACTCCGTCACGGACATTTTGCGTCGTTTCCTTAAATTCCCCCACTGGTTGGCGGTTATGGCGACCGTTGCTATCGACTTCGGCATCATCTTTGGCATTATCAGCCTGATGAACTTCCTAGCGGCGGACCTTATTGCCACCCTCAAGGGTGACATCTCCATTCGCTTTACCGAAAAATTTGATGAAATCATGGCTTGGCTGCGCGAGCACAATCTGGAGGTTCACGCCCGCGCCCTCGTCAAATCCCCGCAGGATATCTTTGACCCTGCGCAGATCATCAAACTCACCCAAACGCTCTCGGGTCAAGTCCTATCCTTCATGACATCGAGCGGCTTGGTGCTCATCCTCATGACCTTCTTCTTGGGGGAAGCCCCGCTCTTCCATCGCAACCTCAACAAGTTAGGCAACAGCAACGAAGGTAAAAACCAGTTCTTGAAAGCCATCATGGGCATTCAACGTTACCTCTTCATCAAAACCATCGCCAGCGCGACAACAGGTCTGCTGGCGTGGTGGCTCTGTGCCAGTTTGAATATTCCCTTCGCCTTCCTGTGGGGGGTGACGGCTTTTGTCCTCAACTACATCCCCACCTTTGGCTCCATCGTCGCGGCCGTGCCGCCCATCATCTTAGGCTTCCTACTTGGCGAATTTTCAACGGGCGTGATGGTCGCCGCAGGCTACCTGTTCATCAACTCCATGATTGGCAATGGCATTGAGCCCCTATTTCTCGGTCGTCAATTTGGCATTAGCACCTCGGTCGTCCTGCTCTGCGTCTTAATTTGGGGCTGGATTTTAGGGCCTATTGGCATGCTGCTGGCCGTACCCATTACCGTGCTCATCAAACTGGCCTTTGAAAACTCCCGCGACCTCGCGTGGATGGCCATCCTCATCTCCGATGAAACACCGAGCGAGCGTGCCGAACGCCGCCTTCAAGCCCTCAACAAACACACCAACCAAGCTCAATAAATATGCATACATTTGCTTACAAAAATGGTTCACTCTATTGTGAAGATGTCAAGCTGTCCGATTTGGCAGAAGAGCTCTCCACCCCCCTCTTCGTCTACAGCAAAAAGACCATCATGGATGATGTACAGGCCTTCCAAGACAATCTTGCAGAACTTGACTGCCACGTTGCCTATGCTGTTAAAGCATGCTCGAACAAGGCAATTCTCAAACTCATGGCAGACCGAGGACTCGGCTTTGACATCGTATCTGGTGGTGAGCTGTGGCGCGTGATACAAGCTGGTGGCGACCCCAAGCTTTGCACCTACGCTGGCGTTGCCAAGACCGAAGCGGAAATCCGCTACGCGCTGGAGCAAGAAATCTACTGCTTCAACTGCGAGTCCGAAAACGAACTCTACGAAATCAACCGCATCGCGGGTGAAATGGGCGTCAAGGCCCCTGTAGCCGTCCGCGTCAACCCCAATGTTGAAGCAGGCACCCACAAATACATCACCACAGGCACCAAGGAAAACAAGTTTGGTGTCGATTTCAGCCGCATCGAGACCACCTACGCCCTCATCGCTGCCGAAATGCCCAACCTGCACATCAAGGGTCTGCAAATGCACATCGGCTCCCAACTGACCAAGGTAGAGCCCTTCGTCAAGGCCATTGAAAAGGTAGCTCCCATCGCCGCCAAGTTCAAGGAACTCTACGGCATCGAATTTTGGTCCATCGGTGGTGGCATCGGCATCGTTTACGAAGGCTGCATGGCATCGGGCGAGCAAGCATGGTGGGATGCACATCCCGAGCAAATCACCATCGAAAGCTACGCCAAGGCCATCGTCCCCCTGCTCAAGCCACTGGGGCTGACCATCCTCATCGAACCCGGTCGTCGCTTGGTCGGCAATGCCGCCACCCTGCTCACCCGCTGCATCTATGAAAAGAAGGGCGAAGCCAAAACCTTCAAGATGGTTGATGTCGGCATGAACGACATGATCCGAGCCGCCCTGTACGAAGGTCATCATGAACTCATCCCCGTTCAAGAGATGAGCGAACAAGTTGTCGCGGACATCGTGGGCCCTATCTGCGAATCGGGCGACTTCCAAGCCCAAAACCGCCTTGTAGCCGATGTGAAGCCCGGTGACTTACTGGCCGAGATGAGTGCTGGCGCCTACGGTTTCAGCATGTCCTCCACCTACAACTCCCGCCCCCTTGCGGCCGAAGTACTTGTAGATGGCGACCGCCACTTCGTCATCCGTCGTCGCCAAACGATGGATGAAATCATCACAGGCGAATCCTTCGCTGAATAAATCATGTGAAACGAGCTCTCCTCAGTGCCCTGAGCATCCCACTGCTCCTCAGCTCCTGCAAGCCAGAACCCATTCCGGCGATCGCAGCGGGCTTGGATGTCGATAAGATGGTCACCAGCACGGTGGAGAGCCCTGATGACAGCAGCCAGTCCCCCCTACCCATTGAAAAGGCGGACTGCGCTGTCATTTTTGTCGGGGGATTCCTCGACTGCTTCTTTGGCTCTGTCCGACGAAGCTTTAACGACCTGCCCCCGCTGCAAAATCGGGGTAAGGATTACAAGGAAGTACGCGCCTACTACCACTGGGAAGGCAATGAAGGCAACATCTTTAGCCACAACACCGATGTCGCGACCCAAGCCGCGCTCAAATGGATTGAGCTCAACCCGAAAGGGACGCTCGTCATCATCGGTCACAGCTACGGGGGCTCCGCATCCATGGACATCGCGCGACGCATCCCCAAAGATTTTGCAGGCAAGCTACTCGTCGCCACGCTTGACCCCGTCAGCCGTCGCGAACGCAGCCAGCCACGACAACGCGCCCCACGCGTCGATTATTGGGTCAACGCCTACGTCACCAAACGACGCGCCTTTCACGAACTCTTCATCATGATGGCGGGCACGTGGAACCACTGTCCCCAAGCCGACCAAAACCTCCGCTTCTACGGCACGACCAACAGCTTCATCAAGCAGCTCAACCACGCCCACCGCTACGCCCAAGTGCTACTCATTGCGCGCGACCCCGAGCAACACATCT
>JAWXTZ010000175.1:0-3420 GCA_044433085.1 Akkermansia sp. | reverse complement strand
GGTTTCCAAAGGCGAAGCCTTTGGTGGGTTAAGGGCGAAGCCCTTACAGGGTTTGGGACAGAGTCCCAATCTGTCGGAAGACCTGCCAGAGGCAAGCGAAGCGAAGGTCACCAACTTACCCAACCCAGAGCCCACCTGCACGTCCGCGTGGCAAGCCAAGCATCGTGCCACGCGCCAAGTTGGTGACCTCCCCCACCTTCGGGCGATAGCCCGCTAACTTCTACCGTCGCAAACGCGTTAGCGCACCACTGTTGCTACAATTTAGATGAGGCTAAACAAACACATCCGTGAATGGTAACGAAATTAGAAATTGGACCTTACTCTTTACGGCTAAGGTGGCAAATAAGCCTCTACGATGCGAAGCATCGTGAATGGGGTCTGGGGTGCTTGCACCCCAGTAGGGTTTGGGATGAAATCCCCATCCGTCGGAAGATCTGCCAGAGGCGAGCGAAGCGAAGGTCACCAACTTACCCAACCCAGAGCCCACCTGCACGTCCGCGTGGCAAGCCAAGCATCGTGCCACGCGCCAGTTGATTCGGCACCGCCTCACGGCGCCTCACCCCTTCGGGGCACGTCGCTTCGCTCCTGTCCAATCTGCCTTACACCGTTGGCAGCTTTGGTGACCTCCCCCACCTTCGGGCGATAGCCCGCTAACTTCTACCGTCGCAAACGCGTTAGCGCACCACTGTTGTTCACAAAAAAGCCGTGAATGGTAACTCTGTTTAGCAGGCTTTACAAGCCTGCTCTTAAAACGTACGGAGGCATCTGGCCTGCCAGAACACCTGCGCAGAACGCTTGCTAATCCCCCGCAAATTGATGTAGCGCGTCAACAGCAGTCGGCAATCGCGGTGACCCATCGCCAGTTGAAGGCGTGGCAAATCGCGGTACATCTTTGCATGATAACTCGCGTAGCTGTGGCGTAATACATCGGGCACCCAATGGGTGAATCCCGCAACTTGCCGCAGGTACTGCCAGCATTCTTTCCAGCGTTTGGGACAAATAGGACCACTCATTTTCACCCGCTTGAGCAAGGCTAACAGAGGTCGTCCAAGTGGGATATGGCGTCCGCCACCCGTTTTACTATGCCGTGCAGCAAGATGCAGCTCGCCCTCATCCCAATCAATATCCAGCCAGCTCAGCCGTTTCAACTCATCAGGGCGCACCCCTGCATACAACATCAGTGCCACCGCTGGCAAACAATCCCGATGCGCAGGGTGCTGTGCTGTATTCATCAAAGCCTCAACAGATTCCAGCGGTAGCGGCTCTATCACCCGCTCCTGCAACTCGGGCACATCAATGCGCTTCACAGGGTTCTCCGCACACCAGCCCTGCTTATACGCTACTGTATAAACGCCTGATAGATTAGCCCGCGCCTTCACAAAGCGAGAGGGCGAATGCCCATAAGCCTTCTGCAAAATACGTGACCACTCCGCACTACTAATTCCCCGCACCGAGCGTTCCGCCAAGCCCTTTTCGCAGCGCATCAAAGCATTCATCGTCTGCCTAATATCCTGCACTGTCCGCACGGAGCGATGACTCTTCATCGCCAAGCACTTCTCCACCGCCTCAGCGAAGCTAACCGACGCCTCCTCAGCCTTCAATGCATCCGCCCCCAGCTGAATCAAGCGCCGAATGCGCAGCATATCGCAGCACCCACCCAAAGACTCCACCAATTCAAGGCTAATCCGTGCCGAGTCCACCACCGACAATAGACTATCTTTTAATAAATATGCAGCTGCAACGTCCTGTTTATCAAGCCAACCTACGCATTTGAAATGCGGAGTCAAGGGAAATAACTGATTTTTTAATAATTCGCTTCTATTGTTCATATCAGCTATGATTAAATCTCAAATGAGCAATTTACGAAACCTATTATTAATGAGCATCTACGAAGCATCAGCTGGAACTCCGCATTTCAAATGCGTTACCCTTATAACGAATAGAGATTCGTTAGAAGATAATGCATAATTATCAACGATTCAAGTTCAACAAACATAAACTACATAAAAACACATATGAAAACTAGAACAATCCTTTTGATGGGGCTTACCATGGTTTGCACAACGCTTTTCTCCAGCTGCGGTGGCGGTGGCGGTGGCGACAGCGCAGATTCTACTTCGCCCTATACCATTTTTATAACAACCGACACAGGTGCCGAGTATACCTATGAACTTGTGCCAAGTTCTGAGTATGGCGAAGGCACAGTGATGTGGAAAACATCATTAACCCTTAATACGTCGACTCAGCTCTCTGGTAGTTATGAGTGGTACCAGCTCCCTGACGCTGATAAAGCCAATGATGCACAGCAGGGTATGCTTAAGGTTCGCCTAGTCGATACGCTGACAACAGGAGAACAGCGTAATGAAGACATTACGTTTACCTTTGCTTCTGATAGTGGGCTCAAAACGGCCTATGCCTCTAGTTCTGTAAAGATATATGAAAATGGCAGGTATACTTCAGGTGGCACCCTTACAGGTACGGCTAAATTCTCCGCTGTACCTCACTAAATACTCCTAACGCTATAGGGGTTCTCTAGCAAAATCCCCTAAGTACATTTTATCTCTACATGGTTCCTACTACTCCCTTGTCTGGGGGTGGTAGGATTTTCGTTTAGGGGCACCTTGCAAAGAAGAAGCCCGAAAAGATGTGCAAACAGATACAGTAGAACTTGACGCAAGCATGCGGCTTTGATATAAATAGCTATTAAGTTTTCCCCAAACGCCCCCCTCTTTTTTTTCACCTGAATGAATAAGCAACTTTATATCTATGACTGCCTGAATGGCAAGTTACGTGCTTCCGACAGCAACTTTATGACCCTTGGCTCTGGGGATCGCTGCAGCTTTCGCGTTGTGACGAAGGAGAGCAATGTGGGTTCTTTTGCCCAGCGAGAGGGAACGTGCCGCTTCTTCCCGAACAATAAAGTCAGCCAGTTCTCGCTCAATGGCATCAAGCTTAGTACCGATGCGCTCATTCAACCCAATGCCCAGTACCTGATGGTCATTGCTGGTGCCTGCCTTATTTGTTGGTATGGCGACCCTGCCGAACGCCCCGATTTTAGCCAGCTCAACCCGAAGGTCTGGTACATCCATGATGCCGAGCATGATGAGTGGCGCGGTCCCTTCAAGTTGAAGGATGTCCCTGTCGAAAGCCAAGATTTGCCGGAGCACACCTACGTGACCTTCCATGGCCTCAACAATGCGGCTTTCTACCTCTGCGATATTATTGATGTGGCCCATTTTTACATGTCGCAGGTACTCAATAATGCGCCCAATCAAGATTTGGCGACAAAGAAGCGTATCTTCGTCTGCCCGAACTGTTGGAAGAAGTTGGATAAGAAGGAGGCACTCGCCATCTCCACCCATCCCGATTTGTATGGTGATGAGCTTCTGGGGGAAGATGGGGGGGGGGGGGGGGGGGGGG
>JAWXTZ010000174.1:0-3442 GCA_044433085.1 Akkermansia sp. | reverse complement strand
CCCCCCCCCCCCACTATTCTTGAGTCGGAAAACCAAGCCTGAATCCATTGCTACCCGCCTCGGCGTCGCACCGAGATAGCAAGCATGTTCCAACCCGCCCCATCATCTCCACGCACTATTCAGCACAACACAAAGGTGTTTCGTGCTGATGGAAAGCGTTTACGTGCATCCCTTAGGCAACGCATTCACCAAGATAGGCGTCTAGCATGGAAGCTCCTTCCCCTACTCTTGCTCCTCCTTGTTGGCTTACTAAGCTATGGGCTTAACATCAAAAGCACCCTTGGCGAAATGGGTGATTCATTATCGCGCATCGGGCAAATCACCAGCTTTGAAAGCCCTGAGATGAGCGTCCAACCCGAAAGCTCTGCACCGACCCCACCCAGCGCAACCAAGGAAGTTAAGCCCATCATTGAGCCCGAAGCTCAGCAACTCGACAGCGATGTTGTCATGGAGCTACCCCCCGCCGACATCAAGGTGAAGGAAATCAATGAAGTCGAGCCCCTTGAACTCGACATCAAGCTTGATACCAGTTCCATTGTCGATATCAGCGAACTGGCCATCCCAGAAGAAATGCCCAAGGTCGAGGAAGCTAAGCCGAAAAAAGCAACGAAAAAGCCCGCCCCTGCCGCCCAGCTTGCCAGCAATGCCTCAAGCAGCACAAAAGCGAGCAAAAGCAGCCTTGGCAGTGCGTCGAGCAAAGCGGCGGGGCGCATCAGCGTCAGCTACAAGAAGGCACCACAACCGCCCTATCCAGCCCGCATGCGTGCATCCAAGACCAATGGCACCGTCATTGTTCGCATTCATGTTGATGCAGCAGGTAGACCCCAATCCGTCCACATCAAAAAGGGTAGTGGGCATGATGAGTTTGACGACATCGCCCAGTCATGGATTTTGAACCATTGGCTCTTCAACCCCGCCAAGGAAAATGGTCATGCCGTCGCCTCTGTCGTCACGACAAGCATCCACTTTGTGTACGGCTGATTTCATTTTTGTGACATTTTTGTCATCTTTACGCTTGCCTCTAGCCTTGCTATCTGTTAGCATTTGAGCAGAGGAGCACTTCATAGGTGCCCCAAGAACCCGAGGGACGCGATTGGAATCGCATTCAAAAGATGGGAAAGACGGTGCAAATCCGTCGCTGTGACGCAGTCGTGATGCGCTTGTAAAAGTGCTAAGCCGAGTTACCAGCCCGAAGGTTCACTTGAAACGGTCAACGACTCATTGACCATAAAAGCTACTACTATGATTGAAAACAACTATGCACCCTTGAAGGGTGTCACACGTGCTGTGCTTGCCATCGCGATGGCAGGATCCTGTGCTTTTGCACAGTCGGAAGAGGCTAAGACCGCTCCCGCTGAAGAAACCGTACTGCCAGCCATGACAGTATCCGCCAACGATGGTGCCGCCGTTGCACTGGAAGACGTTGGTGTTTCCGTCACTGTCCTCAATGTCGAAGACTTAAAGAAGGAAGGTATTTACACCGTCAGCGAAGCTCTGACTGAAGTACCTGGTGTCTACGTCCTCCCCGGTGGCGGCATGGATCAAATTGGCAACGTCTCCAACATTGTCGTTCGTGGACAAAGCTCACAAGACTACATCACACCCACAGTTGATGGTATGCGCTTGAACAGCTTTGAAGCAAACATCACACCTAACATCGTTGGTCACACAAGCCTTCATAACCTTGGTACGGTTGAGCTTCTCCGTGGTTCCCAAGCAGCTGTTTATGGGGGCGGTGCTATCGGTGGTGTTCTCTACCTCGGAACACCAGAAGGCAAAGGCGAACCTAGCTATGAAATTTTTGGTGAAGCAGGCAGCTTCAACTCCTACACAGGTAGCGTAACGGCACAAGGTCAGAAGGATAAGCTGTCCTACTACGTGAATTACACCTACATGACCACATCCAACGACCCTGATACCCTCGATGGTAAGGGTTACACGACCCCTGATGCGAAGGAGAGCGAAAACAGTGAACTTTCGCTTCGTTTCGACTACAAAGAAAACGATGACAACAAGACAACGGTAACTTATCGCCGTCAGGATGGTGAATTCAACTACGTTGAGCGCCATATGGATTGGTACGCTTGGCCTTCCTTCCCTACCGAGACACCTAATTTCTACACAAGTCAGTCCGACCTCATTACCCTCAAGCACACCAGCAAGATTAACGAGAAGTACACCAGCAGCTTAATGGCTGGCTACTACGGTACTAACGACACCTTCGGTGAAGGCTCAAACCAACAACTGCGCAATGTCCAAATTGACTGGGACAACAACGTAAAATGGAATAAGACCAACACCACAAAGGCAGGCTTCACTTGGAATCGCTCTCAATACGGCTCCACCTACGCTGCTAAATCTGCTATTCTTGACAATGTCTATGGTTTCTACGCGAACCACAACATCAAGCATGCTGATAACTGGAGCAGCAATCTGGCAGCACGCCTTGATTCCAGCAGCCAATTTGACGAGCAATTCACCTTCCGTGCAGACAGCAGCTACAAACTCAACAACGACAACACTCGTCTCTTTGCATCGATTGGTTCTGGCTACAAAGCACCAGCTTATGTAGAACGACTTGATGGAGCTATCCCCGGATGGTACGGTTCTATGGCCTACGGCAACCCTGACATCAGCGTTGAAGATAGCATGAGCTTCGACTTTGGTGTTGAACAAAACATTGCTGAAAACCACAAGATTAGTGCTACCTACTTCTGGATTCAAACAAACGATAAAATTCAATCCACAGAAATTCCTAACACCTACGATACCACTTATGTCAATTTACCAGGTCACGCCCTTTCGCAAGGCGTTGAACTGAGCATGAGCGGCACCATCGAAGAAAACTGGAACACTCGTTACAAGGTAGCCTATACCTATACGCAACCTAAGATGTCTGACGATGATTCCCAAATCTCAGCGACTGCGCGTCAAGTGTGGTCTGCCGACATCATGACATCCCCCACCGAAAAATTCACACTCGGTGCTGGTTTTATCAGTGCGCAAGGTCGCGTCAGCTGGGATAGCAGCAAGCTTGATAGTTACTACATGCTCCGCATGTATGCCAACTATGATGTCAGCGAAAATGTCAGTCTGCACCTTCGTTTGGAAAACCTGACCAACCAAAAATTCGTCACAACATCAATTTATGGTTATGATGAAGGTTCTCCAATCAACTCTGGCGCTGCTATCTACGGTGGTTGCACCATTAAGTTCTAATCTTTAGAATGACACTGGATTTCCCTCCAGTCGTATTATTTTGCAAGTAAAAGAGAACCCCTCGATAATCCATGATTGTCGAGGGGTTTTATCTTTGCTACACTAAAGGGCACCTTGCAAAATTAGCACTGAATCAAAGTACAATCCAGAATGATAGCCAATCGTGCGATTTTTGTCGCAAATTGGCGCCAATTTGTAGCTTTCGCGTCCCAAATATTTAATA
>JAWXTZ010000173.1:0-3463 GCA_044433085.1 Akkermansia sp. | reverse complement strand
GCCCCGTTGCCATGTCAATCATGAACTTAATGTCACGACCTTGGGCTTCAAAGGGCTCTGGATCACCGCCATGGGCGACATAAACGTCAGGCTCAATCCCCTCGGCCTGAAGCATGGGGGAATCATTGCGGACAATGATGCTGCGAGGCTGCACCAAATCCACCAAAATATCACGAATCAAGCCCAAGCGTTGGTGCATGGCTACCGTCAGCGTCTGCATGACATAGACATCACGATAGCGGTCAATGATGAGACCGGGAAGACCATCACTCTCACTCCAAACAATGCGCATCATTTCCTCTTGGGGCAAATCGCGCTCGCGCAGAGCGATAGCTTGGGAAATGCGACGGATGAAAAACTCCCGATCCAAATCTTGCTTACGACGGGAAAAACGACGTGCCACAATTTGAGAATAAGGATTATACATGGCAGAGCCCAAGTATCTATCCTTCTGATCCTTCAAGAGAACCACATCACCGGGCTGAGGATTGCCAAAAACGTGCCTCACCTCTGTACCATACACCCAATCGTGCCCATGAAATATGCGCGCCTTGGGCGCAATAATAAGACCTGCCATATCGCGGGAAGCTTACTCGAAAAGCCCATTTGTGTCAACTACAAACTCGTTTGCAAATCATCGTCGATGACAAAATCATAGCTAAGGATTTTCCCCTTGTCCGCCAAGTAGTAATGCCACCACTCCTTACTGTAGTTTTTAAATCCCGCACGCGCCATGGTCTGCTTGAGCAACTGCCTGTTGGCACGCTGGGCTTCACTTAACTCCGCTCCTGCATAATCAGTGGCTGAAATGGGGTCAAGAAGGTCAGGGAATCCCCCCATGTCGAGAAACTGACCCGTTTTAAGATTGATGAGCGTCACATCAACCGCAATGCCCCAACTGTGCTCTGACACCTTACCGATGTATTGATGCTCAAATATTTCCTTCTTCGTATGATTGGGATAATACTTAGCTTGCATGCGCTGATCAGGCGTTTTAGCCCACACTTGAATATCCTCCATCGCGCGGCGCGGGCGATAGGCATCCGTAATATAGAGCCCTAGTCCCTGCTGCTCAAAGAGAACTTGAGCGCGCGCCAAGGACTCCGCCGTATCACGACGCAAGATAGCGCGCTCCCCCTCATATCCTGCCAGCTTTTTACCCACAAAATTATCATCCCCCGCATAGAGCAGGTTCACGCGAATGCTCGGAGCAAGTGTATCCACATAGCAAAAGCCAGCAGGCAAGGGATATTTGGTAGGGGCAGAAGGCGCGACACATTGGGTCAGCACCCCTAAACTCAAGAGGGCAAAGAAGAACAACTTCATCGCGACAAGCTTAACAAAGAACAAACCTAAAATCAACATTTTCCTCTGTCCTGAAACGCGCCCCTAACACGGTAGCGAATAAACCACCGATTTACGACTTGCCAGAGCCACGTAAGCTGTGCTATGATATTTCCTGAAATGAAAACTCAAGCTCTCTCATCGTCAAAAAAAGGTTTTACTCTTATTGAGTTAATTGTCGTCATCGCCATCTTAGCCGTCTTGGCGGGCATCTCCTACCCCACCCTGATGTCCATGAAAGAGCGACCCCTCATTACCGCTGCTAACAAAACAGCTACCGATTTGGTACAGGGTATCAACAACTTCAAAAGCGATCATAATGGACTGCTGCCCATCAAAGGACGTCGCCTCAAGGAAGACAGACACGACCAGTACAACCTGATTACGGAAAATGGAGAAGATGCCAGCTTGGTTGAAATCCTCACCAACCGCGAAGACAAGAACAGCGACGACATCGTCAACTCCTCCCAAGAGGTCTACATGCGCTCCGACGTTCAAGAATCCCCACGCGATGGCCTCTTCATCAGCGATGACGACAAAGTCAACCTCTACGACCCATGGGGCAAGCCTTACTACCTCGTCCTCACCTACAATGATGCCGAAGGTTGCATCGACCCATTCACCCGAAAGAGCACAGGCAAGCCCGTCCTCGTCTTCTCCCTCGGTGGTGATATGGAGGGTGCCCCAGCAGATTTTGAAAGCTCCTCCCCTGCCCGCCGCAGCCGCGCGAGCCGTAACGGCAAAGCCCGCAAAACGACATCACGCAGTTCTCGCGATGAACTCAAGGAGCAGCTTCTCGACAACATCTATTCTTGGAAAAAATTAAAAAACTAATGAACTCATTCAACACGGACGACGTCCGCATCAAGAACATCCGCCCCCTCATTTCACCAGCCATCCTGATGGAGGACTTCCCCATCAGCGATGAAAGTGCCAAGCTGGTCTACCACACGCGCGAAGAGCTGCGCCAAATCTTCCATCAGGAAGACGACCGCCTCGCCGTCATCGTGGGCCCCTGCTCCATCCATGATGTGAGCGCTGCCATCGACTACGCAGACCGCTTGCTCAAGGCTCGTGAGAAATATGGAGAAGACCTCCTGCTCATCATGCGCGTGTACTTTGAAAAGCCACGCACAACCGTCGGGTGGAAGGGACTCATCAATGACCCCTTCATGGATCACAGCTTCAACATCAACTCGGGGCTTCGCATGGCACGCGGACTGCTGCTGCGCTTAGCCGAGATGGGCATGCCCGCCTCCACCGAGTTCTTGGATGTCATCACCCCGCAGTACATCAGCGACCTCATTACTTGGGGTGCTATTGGTGCCCGCACGACAGAGAGCCAAATCCACCGAGAACTCGCCAGTGGTCTCTCCATGCCCATTGGCTTTAAGAATGGTACAACGGGCAGCGTTCAAGTCGCCTTGGACGGCATCGTCTCCGCAGCAAACCCACACAACTTCCTCTCCGTCACCAAGCAAGGCATCTCCGCCATCGTGGCGACAGAAGGCAACGACTGCTGCCACCTCATCCTGCGCGGCTCCTCCGAAGGTCCAAACTATTCAGCCGAGCACGTCGCAAGTGCCATGAAGGGTCAAGCCAAGTCCAAGATTGACAACCGCATCATGATTGACTGCTCCCACGGCAACAGCCACAAGAAGTGGGAACTGCAAAAGGATGTCGCCATCGACATCGCCAAGCAACTGGGCGAAGGCAGCGACGCCATCGGTGCCGTCATGATTGAAAGCAACATCAACTCCGGCAACCAAAGCTGCAAGCCCGGTCAAAAGCTCGCCTACGGTGTCAGCATCACCGACGCCTGCGTCGATTGGGAAGGCACGCTCGAAATCTTCGACATCCTCGCCGAAGGCGTCCGCGCCCGACGCGCAGCCAAGGCCTAAATCCACAACTCAAAGCAATCAAAGCCCCATGTCAACACATGGGGCTTTTTCTATTTTTCGATACAAAATCAAGGCACAAAACAAAGAAAAATCCAAAGCTAGAAAAAGCGGCACTCCGTCAGATGTGTCGCGTGAGAGCTCTTAGCTAGGACATAAAAAAGACATGCCCACTTTCTATCGGATGTGGTATACTGCGGGTGTGAAATTAACAAATATAC
>JAWXTZ010000172.1:0-3480 GCA_044433085.1 Akkermansia sp. | reverse complement strand
AGAGAGCATCTTCGCCAACCTCAACAGCCAAGAACTGCAAGACAAACTGGAGTCCGACCCACTGGTCGCCTCGGCACGCGTGCTCAAGGAGAGACCTAACACCCTCGACATCAGCGTCACCGCGCGACTTCCCCTCGCCTTCGTGAAGATGGAAAACGACCTAGGCGAAGTCTACCCACCCGAGCCCCTCTTCGTGGATAAAAGCGGCACCCTCTTCCCGGTCAGCAAGGAGCAACATGCCCTATTCATGAAAAGCCCCACTTGGTACCTCAAATCTCCGGATGTCAACTCCTTCCAAGTTGGTGAACGCATCCACACAAGCAGCAGCAAACCCGTCATTGAGCTGCTCAAAACGCTACTGCTCTATAACGAGACCGAAATACCCTCCATCAAGAGCATACGCTGCCCCAAGGAATGGAAAATCGTGCTCTCGCTCGAAACCGGCACAGAAGTCATGATGAAGACCAGCGACATCCCCGCGCAGCTTGAGCGGCTCTACCAGCTGCTGGAGCATGCCAAAAGCAGCAATAGGCGCATTCGCAGCGCGAACGTCGTGCCCAGCGTCAACCCCGCAGTCACCTTCTTTGATTGAGGGGCTGTTGCCTAACACAGCTATTTTGTTACCATTCACAGCCGTGCTACTAAAAAAGGCACCTACGATACGCAGTATCGTGAATGGGGTCTGGGGTGCTGGCACCCCAGCGGGGTCGAGGGGCAGCGCCCCCGTGGGGTTTGGGGCAAAGCCCCAAGCCGCCGGCAGGCCCGCCGGAGGCAGCGTAGTGAGCGCAGCGAACACAAAATTGCGGCTGAGCAATTTTGAGACTGGAGCCCCCGAGACACCTCTCGGGGATAAGCGGAAGGAAAGATAGGAGCGACAGCGATGGGCACCAACTTACCCTCACCAGACCCCACCTGCATGACCGCGTCGCAAATGTTGCATCATACCACTCGCCAAGTTGGTGCCCTCCCTTTTCCCCGAGCGAAGCGAGGCTCTATTCGACCGTTGCAAACGCGTTAGCGCAACACCGAAGCATCAAAATACAGCCCCCCTTACAAACCAGCCGTGAATAGTAACTTTTTTTAGAGGAGAGCTTGTTGTTTTAATTAGCAGTTAGCAATTAGCAATTGAAAGCTTGTGCCCTAGCGGGCAGGGATAGCAAAGCATGTGCGGAGACTCGATGAAAAAGCACCGATGCGTTTGATGCATCGGTGCCTGAAATGTTGCGGTGGGGTCGGCTTAGCTTCCTCGCCCGCTAGGGCGCTTACTTTCAACTCCTCACTCCTCACTGGAGCGAAGCGACCTGCGGCGGCGTGCGAGCAAGCCAGCCAGAGCAAGCAGACTGAGGCTCGTCGTCGTAGGTTCTGGCACAACGAATAAGGAGCCAGATTCAGCATCATAGGAGAAATAAACATCCTCAACTTTGACGTCATCCACATAAACGGTAATGTAATAATTCTCGTTCTTGAAAGACTCTAAGTTGGTAAAAATGCTAACCTCACTTGCCGTGAGCGCATTATCAAGCGAAATCGCAAAGTCAGCCCCCCAAAATCAGGTTGACCCCATCGAGATTGAGCATGATGTCGTTCAGGGAAGAAGCGGAGATCGTTCCATTAAGGGTCAAGGTAGATGATGCATCTGCATCAGTCGGGTAGACCGCGAGACCACCACCATTGGAAGTCACATTCAGAGTCTGCTCAATGACGGAGCCCGATGCCAGCGAGACCGTGCCACCATCCAAGGTAACGCTACCATTGATGGTGGCTGTAGTCGTCAGAATGGTACCAGCATTATTCTGAAGCAAGAGCGTGGCATCACCTTGAACAACCCACTTGCTATCGGTATCCATCCCACCTTCAGACAAAACATTTAAATCGTAAGTACCCGAGCCGGAAACAGTCACCGTGTTGCCCCCTGTCGTCAACTTATCAGTCGTCAACTTATCAGTCGTCATGGAGAAGGTAGCCTTGTTAGAGAGAGCTACATTAACACCAACGCTGTAGGTGATTTCAGAAAAGGTCTCACCATACTCACTGCCGTCAGTACCAAAAGTAAAGTCAGATTCAATGATAAAGTTACTCAAACCAAGTTGAAGGTCGCTATCCGCATCAACATCACTTTGTGTAGCACCTGTAAAGGTAGCGGTAAAGTCTTTTTCACCATCTGTTTTTGCATAAATGGTGTAACCGCCAGCATCAGCGTCCGTTATAACACCAGCGAGAGAAAAGCCACCAAAGGAAATAAAGACTTTCTGTTTAGTGCTTTCACCTATTGAATCAAACTTGAGGATGTTGGTCGTGTTATCATTCTTCCAATCAGTCTTACTCACCGACTCATCGCCCCAGAAATCACCTGTAAAATTGTTCCCCTGTCCCACCCACGTGTAGATGTTAGCAGAAGCCGTGTTCAGAGAAGCTGCTGCGATGCTAAAAACGAAAAAGCTGTGAATGAGAGATTTTTTCATGGTTTCGAATGATTACCAACAAATTTTACACCTGTTTTGACTAGCAGTCAAGATATTTTTATCTAACAAACTTATCTTACTGCTTTTAAAGACGATTATTTTAGAAACTCAATCGAAAAGGCACCGATGCGTTTCATGCATCGGTGCCTTGAATGTTATTCAGGAGATAAGCCTTTAAGCTTGGCGACGCCTGCGGCGTGCGAGCAAGCCAGCCAGCGCAAGCAGGCTGAGAGTAGCCGTGCTTGGTTCTGGGATGATAGCCATGGAATCAGCCGTGATGACCAAACCATCACCAGTAATGCTCACACCACTTGTTGAACTGTAGCTGTAGGCCGCGCTATTCGTCGTGCTACCAATGATGAGCTCCACATCAGCTGAGACATAGTCATCAACACCTGCAACAATGAAGGCCACATCCATGTTGCTTGCCAGCATGGAGGCAAATTCACCAAGCTCTGTATCGGACAAGACGATATTAATCGTCAGCGAACCTTCAATCGACATCGCATCCACACCACTAAAGGTGCCAATGGTCAGCGTGCCGCTTGTGGCATCCAGCGTTACATCACCCGTATTGAGCGTCAGATTAGAGGCATCAATCGTGCTGATGCCGGTGAAGTCAAAGCTCGTATCTGCACTGATAGTCACCGTATCCATACCCAAGCTCGTACCATTCATCGTGATGGTGGTGGTGGTCAGCGTTGAGTTCTCAATCCATTGGTCGTAAGTGGTTGGCTCACCAAGCGACATGGTCGAAATACCCATGCTAAATCCAATTATTTGGTTTTTGACAGGAGCCGCACCAATAGTGAGGCTAGCATTCGTAACCGTAGCATTCACAATGCTGCCATCGCCGAAGGAACCGTCTGGGTCTAAGACAATCGTTGCACCACCATCATTACCGGTAATGGAGATAGAGCTTGTATTACCACTAATGGAGGCACCATCTGCAATGGTCGTCTCACCAGCCTTAATGACAGTGTCGCTATCAATGCTGAGCGTGCCCTTTTCCACAGCC
>JAWXTZ010000171.1:0-3486 GCA_044433085.1 Akkermansia sp. | reverse complement strand
GAGACCGGAGCCCACAAAGACACCTTTTTGTGGATTAGCGTAGGGATGACGCAGTGGCTCAATATGAGAGGAGGAAAACACCAGACACTTCTGGGGTGGCGCTACGCAGTAGCGTGACGACGATGATAATTGCCACACCCGCGTTGCGCATGCCATCCGCCCCTACTTTCTCAGGCGCGAGCCTGCAAGCTTCCTAAATCGCAATTAGCTGCAGCCACCCTATTCACCTCTACAAAGCCACACAGCCGCCCCTAAAGCCGCACCGTGGCTTTCCTTGTTTACCTCACCTAGGCGACACTAAGAGACACTAAGAAGCTCTGTTGAGTGGGTGCAGTGTTCAAGAGGAACATAGGTGGACTAAATGCAAAAAAAGGCTTGCTGTATTATACTGCAACAGTTTAAGATAGATATTAAGGGTAACTGAGCATATCCCCAATATTCCCCACGACAAAATACCCGAGGTAAGCTGCAGGGTAGCACCATAGCCCCATAGAGCCACCTCGCAGCGCGAGCCAGTCACACCCACCCTCAGCCTCCCGACAAAGGCATACACATAGTCGAAGCCCGCCCGACTTATCATCATTCGTCACCAATAACGAAAGCCCCCACCATGACAGAAGAAGAAAACAGAAACCAAGACCGCCTCGCCAACTGCCTAGCAATAGTAGTCTTGATAGCTTTTATGATTTTTGTGTGGATTGTAAGTCCAGTGTAAAACGCAACAACGAAAAATCCCAATCAAAGATTAAATCCGCACATATCCCAAGAATTCAGCAGAATAGCGCGATACCTAAGAGACGAACTTAAGGGATAACAACCAGAAATTAGCGACTAAATCCCCAGCGCGCAAATTTCCCAGATGCTTCTTCACTCCGGAATTTTTTGACTTTTCCCTTCGAAAAAATACCATAGCAGCTTCCACCGCCACCACTTTTTGTTTCCCTGAATCCTTCTTGGGTGATGACGACGATGTAGTGACCATCGTCGCTGATCTAGGTGGTTTCTGACTACGAGGTTGCCGCCCAGTGGTCAGAATCCTTCCATCTGTCATAATGGAGTCGTTTCCCGTGAAATTTAATGCTCTCTTGCCCTTGCGCTCTAGCGATGACATAGTCGCGCATCCCATCGTCGGGCGGTGGTACTGGTATCGTTTCAGGATGGTCAATCCACCCCTGAATTTGCACTAACTCACTAGCCGCTTCTTTTACTCCTTGCTGCTGAGCTAAGCTTAGCCATCTCAGCGCTTGTTTGAGGTTTCTCTTCGTGCCTGAACCATTCTTATAGCATAATCCTGCTTCATACTGTGCAAGGGCAAAGCCAACTTGTGCTGACTCAAGAATTAAAGCAAATCCTTTTTTAGGATGATGAATATCCAATGTATCACTTAGGTGGCAGCGCCCTAATTCATAAAGCGCATTGACAAGACCTTCCTCTGCCGCTTCATGGAAGCATTGCATAGCTAGCTTACCATTTTTTGCTTTCCCTTTTCCATGCAGGTAGGCTAATCCTTCTAAGTAACAGTCATAGACTTTATCTTGTTCTTCGGCTTGCTGTGGGGAGCCTATGGGGTTGGATTCGTGGTGCATATTTCCGTCAATGATTATATTTTATCTTACACGTTTTTATCTCAATAGCAAGTCATAGACTCTTTTACCGCTTTTCTCCTTGCAAACCCTTATCACATCATCTATACTTCTATTAAGTCATACTGATTGAAATGACCAAATAGGAAGAACGGATGACCTAATGAGAACATTTAACTTTGAAAATCGTTGGGAGGTGCTGCTGACACCTGCTATTGTATCGCTGCTGACTCAGTTGCATGAGTTCAGGGGGCGGCAGCGTTTGTTTGCGGCTCAGGAGTCGGATAAATTGACCTCGCTGCTGGAACTGGCTAAAATTCAGAGTACTGATGCTTCTAATAAAATTGAAGGCATTGCTACATCCGACGAGCGACTTAAACTTATTGCGATGGAGAAGACCCAGCCTGTCACTCGTGATGAGTCTGAAATTGCGGGCTACCGCGATGTTCTGAATACGATACACGACAGCCACGATTTCATCCCAGTTAAAAGCACCTTCATCATGCAACTGCACCGCGACTTGTACAAATACAGCGGTGCTAACAGGGGCGGGGAATACAAGAGTGTCGATAACATCATTGCTGAAAAACTTAGCGACGGCAGCCAGCGAGAGCGTTTTAACCCCCTGCCAGCTTGGGAGACCCCCGAAGCCATGGTATCGCTCTGCACCGCCTACGAGCAATGCTTGCAACAATCCCATTGCGATGAACTCCTCCTCATCCCCCTGTTCATTCTCGACTTCCTGTGCATTCACCCCTTTGCCGATGGCAACGGGCGCATGAGCCGCTTACTCACCCTGCTGCTGCTCTACCGTGCCCAATACATGGTCGGCCAATATATTAGCATCGAGCGCATCATTGAACGCAGCAAACAAAGCTACTACGAAACCCTTCAAGCCAGCTCCACCAACTGGCATGAAGGGCAACAGAACGACGCCCCCTTCGTCCAATACTTCTTAGGGGTACTCGCTGCCGCCTACCGCGAGTTTGAAGAACGCGTCGAAGTCCTCACCAATAAAAATCTTTCTAAGCCCGAGCGCGTTGCGCAGTACATTCAATCAAGCCTTAGGGAAGTCCGCAAAAGCGACATCCTACTCCATTGTTCAGATATTAGCGCAACGACGGTTCAGCGAACCTTACACGAGCTAGTAGCGAGTGGACGAATCACCAAAATTGGTGACAAGCGTTACACCAAGTACCGTTGGAATCATGAGTAGGCAAGCGGTATAGTTTTCCGCTTTCGTTATTCTTTTAAATGCATTTCGAGTATCTCATGAGCGAGATTTTTGTTGTAGAGTCTCATGAGGTGGGCATCTGTCTTGTCTTTTGCCATCAAGTTCATGCTACTATACCAAACGATGTCCTCGTCTATAATGGCTGCATTTATGTGTAAGCGTTGTTGCATATTAACATGGATTCCTAGTGCCTGCAGGTATCTTATAGCATCTGATGCGCTAGCGATGAGTTTACTAGGCAGTTCTGATGGTGTTGTTGTTATCATGGATGTTTGCACTCCTCTTGCTAGGGCTTGTCGGCTTACATTCACAAAGGCTTTTGCTTTAGCAGGGCTCATGAAAGGGCTTAAAATGACAATGCTATGCTTTGCCGTAGCAAGGTCATCCTCATAGTCTTTGTGGTAATTGTCGTGCTGGTATATGACATTGTGTTTTGGACTCTCTGTAGTCGAGTCATCATATATTTCATATGCTATCTTGCGGTAAGCTCGTAAACGCTTATGATACATGCGCTCTAATACTTTAATATGAGCATCAACATAATCATAAATAATGACTACTGAATAACTGCTCGTTTTTCAGAAATCCAGATAGCGGCAATATAGCACCAGAGGTGGTAGAGCAATTCGCTAGATTGAATTCTCCTTGCTGGTGCCGTTTTTGGGTTAT
>JAWXTZ010000170.1:0-3587 GCA_044433085.1 Akkermansia sp. | reverse complement strand
GCACCAGCTTCGAGCATGTGTTCCATGCCTTCATCGAGGAGGCCTTGCAGGCGCTTAAGGCAGGAGCGATCCTGCCGAGCCCCGAGTAAGCCGCTGTTATAGTAAGACCAAATTTGGCGACTAAGGCTGCGCCTATCGCTAAGGGTGATGCCCTGCATCTTCTCCAGCCTCGTGAGCAGATTCTGCTTCTCGCGCAAAGGCAAGGCGGCTGTACCTAAATCTAATTTCAACTGGGTGAATGACTCATCATCGCGCGTGTCAAACTCATCGATGGTGCGACGCCAGCGGCAGAGCTCCTCGGGGTGGCTCGCCTCCTTTTTTGCCTGACGCGCCTGTTCAAATTGCTGAGGGCTCAGCAGCTTGGCCCGATGAGCCAAATCCAGCTGCTCCTCGCTCAACTCGGCTCCCTCGCGTAGGTGAGAGACGAAGAGCTCGCCTAACTCCGAGCGCGTGCCCGAGCGCACCGATTGCAACTTGCGCTCCCACTGCTGGCGCAGCTTGGCATCCTTGATGCCCTGAATCTCCGCATCATCCTCCTCCAAGGCAGCGAGGGTCGCGAGCGGCTCTTGGTCGAGCTTGCCCTGCCAGCGATTGAAACGGCACCGCTCTTGGCACTCTTGGAGCTTGGACTCCAACTCATCCTCGGCAAAGAAAGTGCCGCGCCCCGCGCTCAGCCAGAGCTCACATTGCTGCTCATCGCCCTGCTGCTCCGAGAGCTGGAGCTGTTGGCTCCACTGCTGCTGCGACTCTTGGATTTGAGCAATTTCCGCCTCACTTCGAGCCTTGACAGAGGCGCGCTGATTGAGAGCATGGGCAACCTTGCTGCCCATCTCGCGGCTAGACTCAGGCAGCTCGTCAATGAGCGCCTTAATACGCGACTGCGAGGCCTTATTCCACGAGTAATCCCAGTTATCAGTACCCTGAGCCGAGACCTCCTCATGCACCTCCTTATTGAGCTCGCTCACCTCCTGAGAGATTTTGGCGAAGTAACCCGTCTTCTTAATCTCCTCCTTTTCATGAGAGAAGCTCCCGAGACCCTTACCAAAATCGGAAATACCTTTGGCGAGGTCCTGCCGCGCATTCTCGAGCGCATTGATGCCGCTGCTGTGCCAACTGGGCTGTTTTGCTGGGGTCGGCACCATACCCCAGTCTTTTAAATGAATGGCCATGCAACAAGCATGCCGCCCCAGCGGCTCAGATGCAAGATGCACCCGCACTCAACTCACCCCGCATCACGCGGTCAGCGTGCGCTAAGCGAGAAATATTGACACAATAAAACCACCGCACGCCATTAAAGAGACGTACGGTGGTAAAAAAGATGACTTTAGCGTCGATTAGGCCTCAATCTTTCGATTTTTAAGCTCCTCTAAAAAGCTCACAATAGGCTTGGCGCATTGACCGAAGTTCACGACATGATGGTCACGTAAATCTTGCAACCTTTGGCTATCGTAATTCTCAAGGACTTGCTTGATGATTTCTGGAAGCTCCGAGATTTTTTCTTGAGTGACAACAGCACCGATTTGATGCTCCATGATCATATCCCAAGTTTTTTCGTGATAGGATGCCTCGAAATCAGCACGGCTTGCCTGTGGAATATCCAGCGTGATGACAGGCTTGAGATGCAAAAATGCAAAATCAAATCGAATGGAAGAGGTGTCCGAAATTAAAACATCCGCTTGCAGCATCGAATTGGTGCTATAGATATCCTCATCCCACACGGCACCAGTCTGTGATAACTCGGTCTTCCACTGGGCGACCTTTTGCGGCTCTGCAATGTAGGAGTGGGAATGCAGACGTATGATGACCTGATAGCCCTGCTTAATGAGGTCTTTGATGAATGCCGTGCCGTAGTTGTTGAGGCACCCCTTCATCCCCCATGAGGGTGCGACTAAAATCGTCTTCTTCTCGTCAGTTTTAGCGGGTTTGGCTACTTGTGCCAGTTGAGCACTCAAGGTATCGACATAAGGCAAGCCCAAGGCAATGATTTCTTTTTTAGGAGTCTGTCGTTTTTCTTCGACTCGCTCAAGGTACTCTCGGCAGTATTCCCCCGTGCTGATAACGACATCATAATGGTCGAGCCCACCGAGGCGGTAGTAAGTCCCAGCAACATAGTCATGGAAGAAATGCACGAGGTGCTTGACCTTCCTCGGCCGTGCGAGTGGGTAGGAGTCAGCACCAATGTGAGGTGTAGTCGCCAGCATGAGCGGTGCCTGCAAGCCCTCAATCTTGGCAAAGCCTAAACCCGAGCGAGAGTAGAGCTTGGAGTGCATGTACTCGCTCTCAATCATCAAGGCTGGGTCATGCATATCAAGGCTCACATAGCGGAAATGAATCTTACGACGGATGAGTTCATTGATGATGGGCTCAAAGCTCGTGTAGTAGCTTTTGCCTTCACTAAATAGGATGGGCGTATCACTACCAACCTTACTAGACACTTGCTTGCCCAGTATTTTATAGTACAATGCCTTTAAAGAATACAGCGATGCGGTTACCACTGCAAACATCGCAGCCAGCAGGGCACTGCCACTGCCAGGGTCTAGATAAGCTAATGTTGCGTTCATATCACTAAAAAACATACTATTGATTTAAATTATTATTTCTTGCTAGAGCTAGCCTTTTCACCGTCATCATAAATCTTATCACCTTTTCTTAGAATAAGACCTTCAATATTGACAGATATATCGTCTGATTTGTTTTCTAAAAAAACAGGATTGTCATCTAAGGCCGCAAAAATATGGCGGAACAAGTCAGCGTATGAGTAATAGGAATCTATTTTTAACGTGCCTTTTGCGCTCTGTGGCATTTTAATCGCTAAAAAAACACTATAGAAGTCTTCAATAATTTGTTCCGAACTCAAATTAAAACGAGGATATTTGCCCTTAATATAGTTTAGACCATTGTTAAATATATCATAGTCGCCAGTTGCTGCATCTAAGAATTTATGACCGTGATCACCAACAAATACGATAAGAGCATCAGAATCGTTTTTCTCTATTTCATCTATGAGTTGTAATAATTCTTGATTCATGAGCTCAACACCTTTCTGGTAAATTTTAGATGATATCCAGTGCTTATATGATGAACCAAGTACTGTACCTTTTCTTGATATTAAGTGAAGTTGATTTGTCGGCTTCATAAAGAAAAAAGAAGGCTGGTTAAACTTATTGATTCTTTGGATGTGCTTGAAGGAGAGCGGGTATATGTCTCTTTCATTCTTTATTCGAGATTGATGAGCGGATCCTCGAATCACATAACTCAGATTTGGCGCAATATTATGTAGAATATTGAGATGCGACGAATCGAGTTCTTGTATAGTATAATCTAGTAAATTACCTTGATTATAAAAATAATAATTTTGGTTATTATAATAGCTAGAGATGATGTAATTATTTTTTTTAAGATAACTATATAATAAATTATTATTGCTACCTCCAAAAATATTATGAGCTGTCATAGATACATCGCTAAGACCCTGAAAAAGCACGGACATATCTGGTTGCATCATAAATAAATTGAGTATCGCCCCATTTGTAAACGATGAATTAGAATAGACCTGATTATAGACTTTAAATCCATTGTCAGTAAGC
>JAWXTZ010000169.1:0-3600 GCA_044433085.1 Akkermansia sp. | reverse complement strand
TCGCCATCAGCGAGCCGGTGATACCCACATTGCGCAGGTAGGGGAAGATGAGTAGGAAGATGAGCACCAAGGCCGCAATGAGCGCGTGAACACCGTAGGGGCGCAAAAAGGTACCGACAAAGACAATCAGCGCAATGGCAACCCAAATCGCCATCCAAGAGCAGAGGCAGAGCAGGGCGATGCAGACAAAGGCGGCGGCCACCCAGAGAGCCACCTGTTTGCTGCCTTTAGCATTAGACTGAGCATCACAGGCTTTCATCAGCAGGTACATGCCCGCCATCATGAAGCAGAGCATCATGGGTTGGGGGAGACCGCTCGCGCCATAGCCGAGCCACAAGTCGCTGAGGGTCATTAAAAGGATTGTTGAGGCTGCAACAGCCTCGTCAAAGAGGCGCATGATCACAAGATAACTCAAGAAGAGCGCGATGAGGAAGAACACCATGCTGGTGGCGGCAATCACGCGGTCGGGCTCGTAGATGGAGGAGCCGCCCTCCTCCATACGCGAAGCATCAAAATCAGCATAGCCCGACATCTTCAGCGCGCCAGCGAGCGCGTAGATGTGCAGCGGGGCGTGGTTGGCATCGCCAAAGGAATCAAAGCTCTCAATCTGACCTCCGTTGGACTGAGCGGCATCCATCACCTGCAGGGGGCGGAAAAAGTTGGTCGTCATGCCCTCGCCTCGGGCGACATTGCGTGCAATCTGAGCCTGATCCATCGCCGCTGGCTCAAAGAGACCGCGGAAGCCGATGAAGAGCTCGAAACAGGCAATGCCTAGAATAAAGAAAACAAGCAAACTGCGCATCATCACGGTGGCGGAGTGCTCGTTGAGTTTATGGACGTCTTGGGATTTCATAAGTGAATGGATGGGTTGTACGCTTGGTAAACCGACGGGTTGGCCGCCATTTTGCGCTGCAATGTTCGTCGATTGAGCCCGAGGAGCTCGGCGGCAGTACTTTTATTGCCTTGCGTGTAAGCTAAGGCTGCTAAAATCGTCTGCTGCTCGATGTATTCTAAGTTAAAAGACGGTTCGCTTGCAAGGATAATCTCACTCGCGGGTGATTTAGGGCTCATTTTATGGCTAAGCCCCTCCTCAATCATCTTGTTAGTGAGGTAGTCGGGCAAATCCTCAGGGCGAATCTGCGACTGAGGGCTCATGACGACGCCATGCTCAATCGCGCTGCGCAGCTGGCGAACATTGCCAGGCCAGTTGTAGCGGCGCAACAAATCGAAGGAAGGGCGGGTGAGCTCCTTCAAGGGCTTTTGGTTTTGCTCACAAAGCTCTTTGACAAAGGCGTTCGCCATCAGCACCACGTCTTCATTTCGCTCGCGCAGGGGCGGGAGCTTGAGCGAGACCACATTGATGCGCTGGTAGAGGTCGAGGCGAAAGCTGCCCTCATCAACCATCTGCTCTAAGTCGCGGTTGGTCGCAGCAATCACGCGCACATCGACCGCTATTGTTTGGTTGCTGCCCACGCGCACAATTTCGCGCTCCGAGAGCACGCGCAGCAACTTGACCTGAGTGGGCATGTCAATCTCGCCAATCTCATCGAGAAAGATGGTGCCGGTTGAGGCCTCCTCGAAACGGCCGATGCGTCGCTGCATCGCACCGGTGAAGGCTCCCTTCTCGTGCCCAAAGAGCTCGCTCTCCATCAACTGGGGTGAGAGGGCGGCGCAGTTCACCGCCACAAAGGGCTTCTTAGCACGGCCTGAAAGCTGGTGAATCGCGTGCGCAACCAGCTCCTTGCCCGTGCCGCTCTCGCCCTCCACCAAAACCGTTGCCACACTGGGGGCGAGCTGGCGGATGCGATTAAAAATATCCTGCATCACGGGGCTGTCGCCCAAGATTCGGTCCAGCCCCGCGACGGGCGTGAGCTGCGTGGTGAGCTGCTCATTTTGCTGCTCCAAACGGCGCGTGTGGGCAGCGCGCTTGAGCAGTAGCTCCACCTCATCGAGCTTCAGCGGCTTGGTTAGGAAGTAGTAGGCCCCATGGCGACGCGCCTCGGCAGCCGTGTCATCGCTGCCGTAGGCCGTCATCATGATGCTCGTCGGTGGGGAGGGCAGGGATTGAGCAAAGTCAATCAAGTCCATCCCACTCTCACCCGCGAGGCGCAAGTCGGTGAGCAGAATGTCAATGGGCTCGCTCTCCATGATGGCGCGAGCCGCCTGACCGTTTGATGCCGCGTAGACCTCATAGTCATCACTCAGCGCGAGCGTGAGCACGTCGCGCGTGGACTTTTCGTCATCGACGATGAGGAGGATGGGCAGCATCAAATCAAAAGGTGAGTCAATTAAATCAGCCAGAGACCCTCGGTCTCATCAAAGCCGAACATGATGTTGAAGGCGTGCACGCCCTGACCGCCCGCACCCTTGACCACGTTGTCCTCTGCACTCATCAGGATGAGGCGATTGGTGCGCTTGTCAATGGCCCAGCCGATGTCTACAAAATTTGTGCGGGTCACATTCTTCGTGTCAGCCGCTTGGTTTTCACCCAGTAAACGAACGAAAGGAGCTTTAGCATAAGCCTTTTCCATGCAAGCGGTGATGTCAGCCCCTGTCACCCCTTCGGGCAACTTAGCAACCGTCGTGGTCAAAATACCTGTGTTCACGGGGATGAGGTGAGGCGTGAAGGTGATGAGCACCCCTTCGCCAGCTGCGAGGCTGAGCTCTTGCTCAATCTCCGAGAGGTGGCGGTGGCGCGGAACGCTGTAAGCGCGAATGCTCTCGTTGCACTCACAGTAGAGGCTAGAGACAACAGCCTTACGACCAGCACCCGAGACACCACTGCCGCTGTTAACCACCAAATCTTCTGGCTTGATGAGCTTGTTGCGCAGCAGAGGAATAAGAGGAAGCAAAATGCTCGTAGGGTAGCAACCGGGGGAGCCCACAAGGCGGGCAGCAGCAATCTCATCGCGGTGCCACTCAGGCATGCCGTAGACGGACTCGGCCAACATCTCCAAATCGGGGTGAGGGGCACCGTAGAACTCCTCATAAATCGCAGGGTCCGTCAGGCGGAAGTCGGCGGAGAGGTCAATCACGCGCAAGCCAGCCTCCACCAAGCCGCGGGCGTAGGAGGCGGAAACCCCATGAGGGAGAGCTAAGAAGGCCACCTGCGCCCCAGTGGCCGCAATATCAGCCACCTCAGAGTTGGTGAACTGCAACTCAGCACCAGGCACCCCACGGAAGCGGGGGAAGAGGTCGCAAAGTTGCTGACCAGCATACTGGCGAGAAGTGGCGCAAACAAGCTCCACCCCCTTATGCAGGAGGAGAATGCGCATCAACTCTTGGCCTGTGTAACCACTGGCACCAACGACAGCCGTCTTTATCTTATTCATAACGCAGAAGATTTTAACACTTACGAGCTAGCACTTCAAGACCTTTTGAATAATTGGGAAGCTCTTTAAAAAGCGCTGTATTAGTTACAATGCTTTTTTCGATTTAAGCTTCGCACTTGCTTTGCATTCACGCCCGTAAGGGCACTAACTTGCAATTCCCCATTCCCAGTTCCCAGTTCCCCATTGGAGCGTAGCGACGCAGTTCCCCATTGGAGCGCGGTCTTTAGACCGTGCGACGCCGGCGGCGGGCGCAGAGGCCAGCCACGGC
>JAWXTZ010000168.1:0-3609 GCA_044433085.1 Akkermansia sp. | reverse complement strand
TATTGGTGCTGAGCAAAAGATGCTACCCGCCAGCCGCTACCCTGATTTTGTGGATGAGGATGGGCGTTGCCTGCTCGCCAGCTACAAGGTGGTGGAGCTCAAGATTTGGGAGAATGCAGCCTCGGGCGATGCCGTTATTCGCGTGGTGCTTTCCTGCGGGGGGTGGTTCATTGCACGCAATCGTAGCTTTTTCTTTGTGGGTAATCGCGAGTCGGGTCGCTTGCAAGCCGTGTCCCATGATTTCATTCAAACCCTCAGCCCCATTTTTGCCCGATGAAGAAGAAAACTATCATCATCACCGTCCTACTGAGCCTTTATGTGCTCTTGCTGGTGTTTAGCTACCGCTACACCTATGCGAGTTTCATCTGCTTGGATTTAAAGGTGCGCCCCTGCGATTTGATGGAGGAGCCGCAGCAAGCACGTGAATACTACACCCTAGAGGACTGCCACTTGGAGGATATGGAAGAGCTCATCGCCCTCAATGAGATGTTCAACATCACTCGGCACGAGTCGAATTTGGGGCAGGATTTACTCATCCACCTGATGCAGAGTTACGATACCGTGGCTCAAAAGGAGGGTGCGTCCGTGGCGCGTTACTTCCAAATTCTCTACGGTAAGAATGAGAAATTGAGCATGGTGACTCGCAGCATCGCTCAGTCTTCTTGCTTGGTAGAGTGCTTTAAACCTTATTATCATGAGGCGACAGATAGGCTTTACCTTGTGACCGCTGTTGGTTCTTCAGAAAGGAACCCCAGCGACCCCCGCCCTAAGGGTGCCGTCATCAGCTATGAGAACCGCGAGGGCACCGTTCGGCAGCGAGAGATTTTTGTCTACGACCTCCCTGAGCATCTTGAGTATTTCTTCGACCGCGACGAAGAGGAGGAAGAGGAGGATTAGTTGGAGCTTATGCTATTTTCCGAACTTAACACGAAGAATTTACCGTTAAGTTCGGAAAAGTTGTAATTTTTATAATTTTTCCGAACTTAACTGTGGCGTGCTGGGCACTTTCCCTTTGCCACGGTGCACAGAGCCTCGCTGATAAATCAAATTTCATCGGCGCAGGGGGATTTGCGGCTTGCTAGCTCATGCTAAATATTGTACACTTTTGATACGGAGTTTAATCGCTTGATGGCTTCGGCAAATCTCTCTGCCCATGAGGGTGCTTAGCTAAAAGAGCTTAAGCTCCCAATGAGCGATGAATAAATAGTCTTATGAGTAAAGTTGCATTGATTACAGGTATTACAGGCCAAGATGGTTCCTTCTTGGCAGAGTTTCTTTTGGATAAGGGTTATGAGGTTCACGGCATCATTCGTCGCTCCTCCTCTTTCAATACGGAACGTATTGAGCATCTTTATCTCGATGAGTGGGTTCGCGATATGAAGAAGACCCGCCTCGTCAATCTTCACTACGGTGATATGACGGATTCCAGCTCTCTCATCCGCATCATCCAAGAGATTAAGCCTTGCGAAATTTATAACCTCGCCGCTCAAAGCCACGTGAAGGTTTCCTTCGATGTGCCTGAGTACACGGCTGAGTGTGATGCCGTGGGCACCCTCCGTTTGTTGGAGGCCATCCGCATGCTGGGCATGGGCGACACCTGCCGCATCTACCAAGCCTCCACCTCCGAGCTCTTCGGTCTGGTGCAAGAGGTGCCACAGCGCGAAACGACTCCCTTCTACCCACGTTCCCCCTACGGAGTTGCCAAGCAATACGGATTCTGGATCACTAAGAACTACCGTGAATCCTACGGCATGTTTGCCGTCAATGGCATTCTCTTCAACCACGAGAGTGAACGTCGTGGCGAAAACTTTGTGACCCGCAAGATTACTCTTGCCGCTAGCCGCATTGCTCAAGGTCTGCAAGACAAGCTCTACATGGGCAACCTCGATGCCCGCCGCGACTGGGGCTATGCTAAGGACTACGTGGAATGCATGTGGTTGATGCTGCAACACGACCAGCCCGAGGATTTTGTGATTGCCACTGGCGAGATGCACACGGTGCGCGAGTTCTGCACACTCTCCTTTGCCGAGGCTGGCATCGAGCTCGACTGGCAGGGTGAAGGTGTTGATGAAAAGGGCATCGACAAGGCAACAGGCAAGGTGTTGGTAGAAGTTGATAAAAAGTTCTTCCGCCCTGCTGAGGTGGAGCAGCTGCTCGGTGACCCCACCAAGGCTCGCACCGTCTTGGGTTGGAACCCAACCTCCACCCCCTTCAAGGAACTTGTTCGCATCATGATGGCAAACGACATGGCCAATGTCAAACGCCAGAGCGAAGCACGCGTCATTAAAGGGGACTTCTAATTTCTCGTCTTAAAACCATAGCACATTAGAAAAATCGCGCAACAGCCCATCTCGCGAGGTCTTTTGGACGTATTTTATCCATTTTCTCGTCGAATAGTTACTATACTCCTTCAAAAATGCAAAAAATCCTCCCCAAAATCCTCTCGCGATTTTGGGCTGCGAGAAAATAGAAGCCCCCTTAATAATAAAGTGAGGAGTTAGGAGTGAGGAGTGTGGAGTCTTAAAAAGAGTGCCCTGACGGGCAGGGTTGCAAAGCCCATAGCTCGGCCACTTCATCTAGCTTGGCACATGCTTTGCATCCTCGCCCGCTAGGGCGCAAACTTGATAACTCCTAACTCCTAACTCCTAACTTTTATAGCCTCCTAACTCCTAACTTTTCTGGGGCTTTTATCGATACCCACCATGCACCGCTGTTACCACCCCGATGCTGATTGGCGCGAACTCACCCAAGTGATTGAAGGTGATGAAGCGAAACACGCCCTCAAAGTCATGCGCATGCGTGTGGGGGATGAATGTGAAATCTTTGATGGCAAGGGGCAATCAGCCCTGTGCCATATTAGTGCCGTGCAAGGCAGCAGCTGGATGAGCACCGAGATTGACGAAATGCAGTCCAGCGAAGCGTGGGATGCGCTGCCTAGCATCACCCTTGCACTCGCCATCCCGAAGGGGAGCAACATGGACCTCATCGTCCAGAAGGCGGTGGAGCTGGGCGTGGGGCGTATCATCCCCTTAATGAGCGAACGCACCATCGTTAGGCTCAGTGATAAAGAAGGCGCGAGCAAGCGCAAGAAGTGGGAGCGCACCGTCTTAGAGGCCTGCAAGCAGAGTGGTGTCAGCCTACTGCCTGAGGTGGAGGAGGCGCAGAGCCTCGCTAGCTTTTTACAGCGAGGGGATCTGCCAGAGCATAAACTGTGTTGTGCCATCGTACCGCACGCGAGAGCCATGCGTGAGCTGATGGAGGAAGCGCGAGTGCGTGGCGGGCGCAGCATGCTGATTTTGATTGGACCTGAGGGAGATTTTAGCCCGAAGGAGTATGAAGCGATAGAAGCGGCAGGCTATGGGGCGATGAGTCTGGGACCTATTATTTTGAGAGTGGAGACGGCCGTGTTTATGGCGGTGTCTGCGGCTCGCTACGCGCTGGGATAGTCGCTGCGCTCCAATGTTTGTTGATGGTGCGCCCAATCTTGACTCTAAAGGGGGCTTCTATTTTCTCGCAGCCCAAAATCGCGAGAGGATTTTGGGGAGGATTTTTTGCATTTTTGAAGGAGTATAGTGACTATTCGACGAGAAAATGGACAAAATACGTCCA
>JAWXTZ010000167.1:0-3659 GCA_044433085.1 Akkermansia sp. | reverse complement strand
CGAGATTTGACCTAAAAAAGGCGCAAAAGTCACAAATTTGCATCGCATTTCAAGAAAGACCCGAAAAAAATCGATTTAGGGTTTAATCCGAGGCATTCAGACTAATTTTGCAAGGTGCCCTGTAGGTCATGTGGAAGTCATTGAGCACGTTGACTGTCGTCCCACTGCCGATGTTAAGCTCGGTTGCGCCACCAGCTGATTGACCATTGAGTAGTAATGATTTGACTTGCATGCTGCCGCTGCCGTCAATGGTGTTGCTACCACCGGAGACACAGAGGCGAATGTTTTCATCAAGCAGGGCATTCTTGCCCAGATGGACAGAGCTGTTGCGCCAGTAGCTATCTTGCTGTTCCGCCGTGCTTGCTTGACCACCGCCCGTGGTGACCTGAACGCCGTCGAGTAAACTCAGGCTCTCGGCCCCATCGTCATCGCTGTGCAGGTTGATGATATGATTATTGGTGATGTTGCTACCTAAACGAACTTGACCAGTGACCGCGATGCTGACGCTTGCGTCAATGGCACCCATGACGGTCAGTTTGGCACTATTGCTCGAACCGAGGGATAGCGTGCCAGTGCCGGTAAAGCTGCTTTCACTCGTGTAGCTTTGGGCGGCATTGATGGCATAGCTAGCATCACTGCTGATGTTCACCGATTCAAATTGGGCACCCTGCGTTTCTGTCACCGAGCCGCATTGACATAAAGCTGGCCTACGTGGCTTACCGCCCCATTGAAGGTCAGGGAACCACTTCCTAGCTTGGTGAGTCTTCCCGCCCCTGCTACCGTTGCTTCCAAGCTCGATGTGCCCGATGTGTTGAGTGAGGTGTAGCTGACGAGTGTAAGCGTGCCTGTGCCCGTTTGCGTGATGCCGGTGTCGGCGGTGAATAGACCATCCAAAATCATGCTATTGCCTGCATCAAGCGTGATGTTGGACAACTGAACGCTGCGACCCGAGGCCCAGCTGGAAAATATTTTGCCATTGAAGTTGTTGATGTTCTTAAATTCGTATCGTTCGGAACTCGCGGCCGTGCCGTTTTCAATGCGCAGGTTGCCAGTGCCAGTCAGTTCCTCAATCGTATAGGCTGCGCTGCTGCCCGAGCCAATCAATTTGGAGGTGCCACTGATATGGAGCTGATTGAAGGTGATGTTAGCATCACCATAGCTTGTGAAGCTGCTGTCGTTGAGCTGCTGCGATTGGACGGTGACGCTGCTGCTCGACTCCATGGTGAAGGAATCAAAACCGAGGCTAGAGGCCAGAATGATTTCCGATGAGTTCTTGAAGCTGATATTGTCAAAATCGGTGATGTTCGCTTGGCTGAGGTCGGCAACAACGCGGTCGAAGACGAGTGTCTTCGTGCCGCTGGTGGAACCACCTGTCAGTGTGCCGCTGAAGCCATTGAGGCTGTGGCTGCGGTCGGGTGCTGATTCAGAGGTTTTCAGCAATAAGGTGGCATCGCTCGTTTGGGTGCCAGACTCATTACTGGCACTCAAGATGCTATCTGCCCCAAAACTGGCGGCTGTACCAATGATGCTCAGTTGTGTCGTGCCTTGGACGCTCGCGCTACCACTGCCACCTGCGTAAACGTTCGATTGGATATCACCCCCCATGATTTCAACGAGGGTGTTACCCTCTACTTGCCCCGCTAAACCACCACCGATAACATCATCGTGGAAGGTACCCCCATTGAGGTAGAGGCTCACATGACCACCGATGCTGGATTCATCCCCCTCGACAACACCACCGATGATGCGTGATTGAAAATCACCCTTGTTGAAGACGAGGGTGGCATTGCCACTGATATCGCCCTGGTACGCACTACCTACCGAGCTGTTGCTTGCATTTGTTGAGCCCAAGGCTAAATCTTGTGCCGAGAACTCCATGTAAAGATTGCCATCAATATCCCCCGCGTAGGCACCGAAGGCGCTGACGCTCGTGCCATCACTTGAGGCGAGACCACCCGTTGCCGTTTCGGAGAATCGCATGATCATATCCCCCGATAATGTTCCATCTTGATGACCAGCGTACAATCCCTGTTCGCTGATGTAGGCCTTTTGAACATCAAGGCGAATGTCGCCTGTGTAGCTGCCTTGGTTAGCGATGATACTGCCGGTGGAGTCGCTGGCTGCATGAATAATCATATCGGCATCACCCGTGGCAAATCCTGCTTCCTCTCGCAAGTTACTGCTCGCCGTGCTGAGTGTTTGCGTCAAATCGCTCGTGGCGGTCCATTCCATGGCTCCGTTTCCCTCTGCGGCAGCTTCTGCATCATATTGGTAATAGCGGACGTAATCAACGGTGTAATCCACGGGGTAATCGGCAGAGTCTGCGGACTCTGGCCAAGTGCCATTGCCACCAATGGCTGTGTTGATGATGAGGTACTGGTCGGTGTTGAAGGGGTTTTCGCCGTAGGCGTAGTTAAGGGCATCAAGGTCGAAAATCGCGACCGTGATGTCATCGACAAAAACCTTGATTTGAGTTTCTGTCCACTCCATGCCATAGACGTGGAACTCATTGTACAAGCTATCGGCATTCATGCGAATGCTTCGGCCCGTGCTTTGATATTTCAGACCTTCATTGGTGAAGTGCAGGGTGCTAAAAATGGTGCCTTCGCTCTGCGAAATATGCTCCAAAATATCAATTTCACCACAGCGCGGCCAGCCTTTAATTTCGCTGCCCAGCAGCCAGATAGCAGGCCAAGCACCTGTCGCATCAGGGAGTTTGGCTGAAACCTCTAATCGTCCGTAGGTGAAATCATAAGTGCCTTTTGTGGTGATGGAGCCGCTGGAGTAGGGCATCGTCTCCATGGTGTAGGGCCAGTAGGTTTCGCCCGGATGATAATTGCAGTTCTCCGTCGTTTCGTAGGTGCTCGTGATAACCAAGTTACCATCGCTTACGCTGACGGCATCTTTGGTGTAACTCTGCTGGGAGCCCACGTTGCGGATAACGCCTAGCTCGTAGTTCCTTAAATCGGTATTCAGTTCATCACCATCAAACTCATCCCCCCAGACGTAGGTCCAGTTGCCATCGAGCTTTTCGGGGCAGTGGTGGCGGAGGAGCTCAGCGTTAGCGCAATAGGGACCAACAGGCTAAAGCTTGTCTTGAGTGCGCGGTGTAAGCTGGGGGAGAGGTGAAGTTTCATGAATAGGAGAGTTTGTTAGATGGTTGTAGCCTAAGCACCTAGTATCTTAGCAGAAGCAAGGTCGGATTCAAGCTGGAAATTAAGACACAAGCGTTTTGTTGCAAGGTCCCCTAGAGCTCACGAACTGTGTTCTTGACTCTCGCTGGGGACTTTGCTAGAGTCTAATGCGTATGAATACCTTTTCTTATGGCTCTGCCGCAATGGCCTTTTGCGCGGCCTTGGCTTATGCGGATGATGCGCGCCCCAATATTCTCATCTTGATTTCGGATGACCACTCGGTTAATGCCTTGGGTAGCTGTGAACAAGATACGCTCGTTCCCTTGAAAAATCTGAAGCGACTAGCCGATCAGGGTATGTGCTTTGACCGATCTTACTGCGCTAATTCGATTAGTGGTCCTTCGCGCGCTTGCATCTTGACGGGGCGTCACTCCCATAAAAATGCCTTCTTGTCCAATGAGGGGGGGGATGCCTTGGATGGTAGCCACCCCACGTGGCCTAAGATGCTGCAAAAGGTGGGATACC